>DATBDM010000094.1:0-12708 GCA_036269915.1 Solirubrobacteraceae bacterium
CAGGGCGGGGATCGCCGTGAGGGGATGGGAGGCGATCCCGACCGAGATCCCCTCGTCCATCCAGTAGGCGGCGCCGAGGGCGCGGGTGCGCAGCCACGCGCTCGCCGCGACGAGCACGGCCAACGCCACGGGCGTCAGCGCAGCGCGCGCGGCGGGGGAGACCGACGCGGCGGCGGGGAGGCGCAGCGGACCGGGCCGCGGGCGGGCGAGCGGGGACGCGCTCATGTCCGCAGGGTTCCCGGTCCACGTGGCGGCGGGATGAACGCCGACGGCCGTATGCGATAGCGTACGCGCGTATGGCAGTCGCCTCCGGCACAGCGCCCGCGCCCGAGCCCGCGATCGGGCGCATCGGCCCGCGCGTCCGGGCCCTGCGCGAGGGGCTGGACCTCTCGCTGCGCGACCTCGCCGCGCGCTCGGGCGTCTCGGCGCCGATGCTCTCGCAGGTCGAGCGCGGCGAGACGAGCCCGACGCTGCTCATCGCCGCGCGGATCGCCGCCGGGCTGGAGCTGCGGCTCTCGCAGCTGCTGCGCCTCGACGAGGGCGGGACCGTCTCCGTCGTGCGCGCCGGCGACGGCCGCCAGGGCGGTGCCGAGGGCCACCGCTACGAGATCTGTACGCCCCCGCTGCCCGGCCAGCGTGCCGAGGTCTCGCGCCACACGCTGACCCCCGGCGCGTCGACGGGCGGCCCGGGCGACCCGCCGATCCACGAGGTCGGCGCGCGCGAGACCGCCGTCGTGCAGGCGGGCGTCGCCACGCTCGTCATCGACGGCGAGCGCCACGAGCTGCGCACCGGCGACGCCGTCACCTTCGACGCCGATCTGAGCCACCACTTCGAGAACCACGGAAAGGAGGAGGCCGTCCTGCTCGCCGTCGTGTCCGCGGGACTGCGCCGCTCATGACCCCGACCACCCTGTTCGAGAAGATCTGGTCCGCGCACGAGATCGCGCCCGGGCTGATCTTCATCGACCTCCACCTCGTCCACGAGGTCACGAGCCCGCAGGCCTTCGACGGCCTGCGCCTCAACGGCCGCGCGGTCCGCCGCCCGGACCGCACGCTCGCCACCGCCGACCACAACGTGCCCACCGACGGGACCCCGGTCGCCGCGCGCATCCGCGACGAGCTCTCCCGCGTGCAGGTCGAGACGCTCGAGCGCAACTGCGCGGAGTTCGGCGTCCCGGTCTACTCCATGGGCTCGGCGCGCCAGGGCATCGTGCACGTGATCGGGCCCGAGCTCGGCGTCACCCAGCCGGGCATGACGATCGTCTGCGGCGACTCCCACACCGCCACGCACGGCGCGCTCGGCGCGCTCGCCTTCGGCATCGGGACCTCCGAGGTCGAGCACGTGCTCGCCACCCAGACGCTCGCGCAGCCCAAGCCGCGCTCGATGCGGATCCTCTACGCCGGCGAGCTCGGCTTCGGCGTCACCGCCAAGGACCTGATCCTCGGCACCATCGGCCA
Organism: Solirubrobacteraceae bacterium; assembly: GCA_036269915.1. GTDB lineage: Bacteria > Actinomycetota > Thermoleophilia > Solirubrobacterales > Solirubrobacteraceae > DATBDM01. The sequence goes on from DATBDM010000094.1 coordinate 1,459, forward strand.
GATGGGCACGGGCGGCGCGGCCGGCCACGTCGTCGAGTTCGCCGGACCGGTGATCGAGGGGCTCTCGATGGAGGGCCGGCTGACCATCTGCAACATGACGATCGAGGGCGGCGGGCGTGCGGGCATGATCGCGCCCGACGAGACGACGTTCGAGTACCTGCGCGGGCGTCCCGCGGCGCCGCCCGACGGCGACCCCGCGTGGGAGGAGTGGATGGGCCTGCACACCGACGACGGCGCGGCCTTCGACCGCGAGATCACCGTCGACGCGAGCGCGCTCTCGCCGCTGGTCTCCTGGGGCACCAACCCCGGGCAGGTCGTGCCGATCACCGACGCCGTTCCCGAGCCCGGCTCGGACACCGACGCGCGGGCGCTGCAGTACATGGCGCTCGAGCCGGGCACCGCGATCCAGGAGATCGCGCTCGACCGCGTCTTCATCGGCTCGTGCACGAACTCGCGCATCGGCGACCTGCGCGCCGCGGCCGAGGTCGTCAAGGGCCGCAAGGTCGCCTCGACGGTCAACGCGATGGTCGTACCGGGCTCCGAGCAGGTGCGCGCGCAGGCCGAGCGCGAGGGCCTCGACGAGGTCTTCAAGGCCGCCGGCTTCGACTGGCGTACGGCCGGCTGCTCGATGTGCCTGGGCATGAACCCCGACATCCTCCGCCCCGGCGAGCGCTGCGCGTCGACCTCCAACCGCAACTTCGAGGGCCGCCAGGGCCGCGGCGGCCGCACGCACCTCGTCTCTCCGCAGATGGCGGCCGCGGCCGCCGTCGAGGGCCGTTTCGTCGACATCCGGGAGTGGAGCTGATGGACCCCGTACGCGTGATCTCCGGGCCGGTCAGCGTGCTCGACCGCGCCGACGTCGACACCGACCAGATCATCCCCGCCCGCTACCTCAAGCGGGTCGAGCGGACCGGCTTCGGCCAGTTCCTCTTCGAGCAGTGGGCGCAGCAGCCGGGCTGGGACCTCCCGGTCAACCCGATCCTCGCCTCGGGGCCGAACTTCGGCTGCGGGTCGAGCCGCGAGCACGCCCCGTGGGCGCTGCAGGACTACGGGTTCCGCGCCATCGTCGCGCCCTCGTTCGCCGACATCTTCTTCTCAAACTGCACGAAGATCGGCCTGCTGCCGGTGCAGCTGCCGGAGCCGGACGTCCGCGCGCTGATGGAGGCCGGCGAGGCCGAGATCGACCTCGAGGCGCTCGAGGTCCGCTTCGACGGCCGCGCCGTCGGCTTCCAGCTCGACGAGGACCGCCGCCGGCGGCTGCTCGAGGGCGTCGACGACATCGCGCTGACGCTCAAGTCCGAGGACGCGATCGCCGCCTACGAACGTGAGCGCGAGCGCCGCGGTCCCGTGACGACGGGCCTCTAGCCCGATACGGTCCGGCCGACATGACGGAAGACACGCTCGACGCCCTCTCCTCCAAGCAGCTGCACGACATGGCGGTGAGCCGGGCGCGCCACCACCTCGACGTGAAGTTCTTCTGGGAGCTGATCCGCACGGTGCCGGCCGCCGAGGCCGCCGCCGGGGACCTGAACGAGCTCGAGAACGACATGCAGCACCTCGGCGGGCACCTCGACGACGTGACGGAAGCCGGGGAGGGGGAGCTGGCGGAGCTGCTCCGCCCGCTCTACCTGGACTACCTACGCCGTCACGGGGTCACGGGACCCTGACGCCGGCGCTCTTCGGCCGCGAGGCGGAGCTGGAGCGCATCCGCGCGCTGCTCGCCGCTGCGCGCGAAGGGCACAGCGCCGCGCTCGTCATCCGCGGCCCGGCGGGTATCGGCAAGACCGCGCTGCTCGAGGCCGCCGCCGCCGACGGCGCCGAGCACGGCATGACCGTGCTGCGCACCCGCGGCCTCGAGGCCGAGGCCGAGCTGCCGTTTGCCGGGCTCGGCGAGCTGCTCGGCCCGATCCTCGCGCTGCGCGAGCGCCTGCCCGCCGCGCAGGCCGCGGCGCTCGAGAGCGCGTTGGCGCTCGAGGGCGCCGGCCTCGGCGCGCCGGCGCGGCTGGCGATCGGCGCCGCGGTGCTCGGGCTGCTCGCGCTCGCCGCCGAGGACGCTCCGGTGCTGTGCCTCCTCGACGATCTGCAGTGGGTCGACGAGGCGTCGCGCGAGGCCTGGCGCTTCGCCGCGCGCCGGCTCGGCGAGGAGGGTGTCGCCGCCCTGGGCGCCCTGCGGCCCTCGCCCGGCGACGCCACCGGGGGGATCGAGGTCGCAGACCTCGACGCGCTCGGGGACGCCGACGCCCGCGCGCTGCTCGCCGCCGCGCGGACGGTGAGCGACCCGGTCGCCGCGCGGGTGGTCGAGACGGCCGGCGGCAACCCGCTCGCCCTGCTGGAGATCCCCGCGCTGCTCACCCCCGACGAACTCGCGGGCCGCGCGGCGCTCGAAGGCCCCCTGCCTCCGGGCTCGTCGCTCGAGCGGGTGATGGCGCGCCGGCTGGACGCGCTGCCCGAGGACACGCGCGACGCGCTCGTCGTGGCCGCCGCCGCCGAGGCGCGCCGCGGCGACGTCGTGCTGCGCGCGCTGCACGAGGCCGGGATCCCGTCGCACGCGCTCGAGCACGCCGAGGAGGCAGGGCTGATCGAGCTGGGGGCCGGCGAGGTCGTCTTCCGCCACCCGCTCGTGCGCTCGGCCGCCTACCACGCTTCCGAGCCGATCCCGCGCCGCCGCGCGCACCTCGCCGTCGCGGCCGCGCTCGCGCACGACGATCCGCAGCGCGCCTGGCAGCTCGCCGCCGCGAGCCTGCGGCCCGACGAGACGGTAGCCGCCGAGCTCGACGCCGCCGCGGCCGGCGCGCGCGGGCGCGGCGCCTACGTCTCCGCCGCGCACGCGCACCTGCGCGCCGCCGAGCTCTCCGAGGACCCGGTGCGCCGCGCCGCCCGCCTCGTCGAGGCGGCGCGCGACCTGCAGCCCGCCGGGCGCGCGGAGGAGGGGCTGGCGCGGCTGGAGCAGGCCGAGAGCGTGCTCGCCGCCTCGGACTCGCCGGAGGTCGCGGGCGTCGCCACGGCGCTGCGGACGCTGCGCGCCCAGCTCGCGCTGCGCGTCGGGCGCCCCCGCGAGGCGGTCACCGTGCTGCGCGAGCAGGCCGCCCGGATCGAGGCCGAGGAGCCACTGCAGGCCGTCGTGCTGCTGCTGCAGGCCGCGCTCGCCGCGGCGTCGCTGCAGGACGCGCGTCTGTGGGGGGAGATCGCCGAGCGCGCGCTGTCGCTCTCGGCCGGCACCGGGCTGCTGACCGCGCTCGCGGCGCTCGCCGGCGGGCCGGCGCGCCTCGCGGTCCCCGACACGGCGGGCGGCCGTGCGCTGCTGGCCGAGGGCGAGGCGCTGCTCGACGCCTCCGGCATCGCCGCCGCGGTCGCGCTGGCGCCCGAGCTCGTCGGCCTCGCGGCGCACGGCTGGCTCTGGCTGGAGGAGTACGAGCGCGGGCTGGCGATGCTCGACCGGCTCGTCGCCGCGGGTCGCGACGCCGCCGCCGTCGGCGCGCTCCCGTATCCGCTCGCCGCCCGCGCGCAGGCCAACCTGCGCCTCGGCCGCCTCGCGCAGGCGCGCGCCGACGCCGACGAGGCGGTCGCCCTCGCCGAGCAGACCGGGCAGGACCCGGCGCTCGTCATCGCGCTCGGCTCGCTGGCCATGGTCGCCGCGGTCGCCGGGGAGGCCGACGCGTGCCGCGCCGCCGCCGGGCGCGGCCTCGCCCTCGGCGCCCAGCGCGGGCTGCCGCTGCCGAGCGTCTACGCGATCTACGCACTCGACCTCCTTGCGACGGGACTGGAGGCACCGGACGCGCTCGAGCGGGCCGAGGCCATCCGCGACGCCGCGCTGGCCGGCAATGTCGTCTGGATCCCCGACCTCGTCGACGCGCTGCTGCGCGCCGGGCGCCGCGACGAGGCGCGCGAGTGGGCCGAGCGCTACGCGGCGCTCGCCGCCGGCAAGCGCGCCGCTCCCGCGGTCGCCGAGCGGATGCGGGGGCTGCTCGCCCCCGACCCCGCCGCCGCCGAGGCGCACCTGCGCGCCGCCGTCGCGCTGCACGCCGGCGCCCCCGGGCCGCTCGACTCCGGCCGCACGCAGCTCGCGCTCGGCCGGGCGCTGCACGACGCCGGACGCGACGAGGAGGCGCGCGAGCCGCTGCGCGAAGCGCTGGGGGCGTTCGAGCGCGCCGGCGCGCGTCCCTGGGCCGACCGCGCGCGCCGCGAGCTGCGCGCCACCGGCGCGGTCGCCCGCAACCCGGTCGCCGCGCCGAGCACCGCGGCCCTGAGCCCGCACGAGCAGCGCGTCGCGCAGCTCGTCGCGCAGGGGATGACCAACCGCGAGGCCGCGGCCGCCCTCTTCGTCTCCACCAAGACCGTCGAGCACCACCTGCACGGCGCCTTCCGCAAGCTCGGCGTGCGCCGCCGTGCGGAGCTCGCCCGCGTCATGGCTTCAACCTGAGAAAGCGAGAGCAGTTGCCCACGATCGTCACCCTCCCCGGCGACGGGATCGGCCCCGAGGTCCTCGCGGCCTCGCTGCGAATCCTCGAGGTCGTCGCCCCCGACCTGAGTTACGAGGAGCACCCGTTCGGCGGCGCGTCGATCGACGCACAGGGCGTCGCCGTCTCCGACGCCACGCTCGGCGCCTGCCGGGCGTCGGACGCGGTGTTGCTCGGCGCGGTCGGCGGGCCGAAGTGGGACAGCACCGAGCCCGGCGCCGTCCGCCCCGAGCAGGGGCTGTTCGCGCTGCGCGGCGGCCTCGGCCTGTTCGCCAACCTGCGGCCGGTCCGGCCGCTGCCCGCGCTCTACGACGCCAGCCCGCTCAAGCGCGAGGTGATCGAGCGCACCGACCTGCTCGTCGTGCGCGAGCTCACCGGCGGGATCTACTTCGGCGACAAGGGCCGCGAGGGCGGCCGCGCCCACGACGTCTGCGTCTACAGCGTCGAGGAGATCGAGCGGATCGCCCGCGTCGGCTTCGGCGCCGCGCGCTCGCGCGTGACGAGCGTGGACAAGGCCAACGTGCTCGAGACCTCGCGGCTGTGGCGCGAGGTCGTCACGCGCATCCACGCCGAGGAGTTCCCCAACATCGGGCTCGAGCACGTCCTCGTCGACAACGCGGCGATGATGCTCGTCGCCTCGCCGCGCCACTTCGAGGTGATCCTCACCGAGAACATGTTCGGCGACATCCTCTCCGACGAGGCGGCGATGCTGACCGGGTCGATCGGGCTGCTGCCGAGCGCGTCGCTCGGAACGGACGGCGAACCGGGCGTCTTCGAGCCGGTCCACGGGTCGGCTCCGGACATCGCGGGGACCGGCGCGGCGAACCCGCTGGCGATGATCCTCTCCGCGGCGATGATGCTGCGGCACGGGCTCGACCGGGAGGATGCCGCGGCGCGGGTAGAATCGGCCGTCGACAAGGCGCTCGGATCCGGGTTGCGCACCCGGGACCTGGGCGGGGACGCGACGACCGCAGAGGCAACCGACGCGGTCCTGAAGGAGCTCACGTGAACCAAGACGCCCTCATCTGGATGAACGGCGAATTCATCCCCTTCGAGGACGCCAAGGTCCACGTACTCACGCACGCCCTGCACTACGGGACCGGCGTCTTCGAGGGCGTCCGCGCGTACGAGACCCCGCGCGGGACGGCGGTCTTCCGCCACCCGGAGCACATCGATCGCCTGTTCCACTCGGCGCGGATGTACTACATGGACATCCCGTTCACGAAGGCGCAGCTGCGCGAGGCGACGCTCGAGCTGATCGCCCGCTCGGGCCTGAAGTCCTGCTACATCCGCCCGGTCGTCTATCGCGGCATGGGGCCGATGGGCCTCAGCCCGCTCGACTGCCCCGTCGACGTCTTCATCGCGGTCTGGGAGTGGGGCGCCTACCTCGGCGACGAGGGCAAGCAGCGCGGCGTGCGCGGCAAGGTCTCCTCGTGGCGGCGCATCGGCGCCGACGCGGTGATCCCGGCCGCCAAGGCCACCGGTCAGTACCTCAACTCCGTCCTCGCCAAGGTCGAGGCGACCAAGGCCGGCTACGAGGAGTGCATCCTGCTCGACCAGCGCGGGATGGTCTGCGAGGGCACGGGCGAGAACCTGTTCTTGATCAAGGACGGCGTGATCGCCACGCCGGGCTTCGCGAGCGCGATCCTCGGCGGCATCACGCGCCTGTCGGTCGTGCAGATCGCCAAGGACCTCGGCTACGAGATCGTCGAGCGCGACATCGCGCGCGGCGAGCTCTACGTCGCCGACGAGGTGTTCATGACCGGCACCGCCGCCGAGCTCACGCCGCTGCGCGAGGTCGACGACCACCCGGTCGGCACCGGCGAGCCCGGTCCGATCACCCGCGCGATCCAGGACGCCTTCGAGGACGCGCTGCACGGCCGCTCGGAGCGCTACGCCGACTGGCTCGACGTTCTGCCTCGCGCTTCGCACTCGTCACCGCTGCGCTCGCCCCAGCCGGCGCCCGCTCCGTGAGTGCCGTCCGCGTCTACGACTGCACCCTGCGCGACGGGATGCAGGGCGAGGGCATGTCGCTCTCGGCCGAGGAGAAGGTCCAGGTCGCGCACGTCCTCGACGGGCTCGGCATCGGGCTGATCGAGGCCGGCTTCCCGGCCTCGAACCCGAAGGAGGCGGAGCTGTTCGAGCGCCTCGCGCTCGAGCGCCTCGACGCCGACGTGGCCGCCTTCGGGATGACGCGGCGACGCGACGTCGCCGCGTCCGACGATCCGGCGCTCCGGCTGCTCGCCGAGTGCTTCGCGCCGGTCTGCACGCTGGTCGGCAAGACCTGGTCGCTGCACCTGGAGAAGGTCGTGCGCGTCGGCCGCGACGAGAACCTGCGGATGATCGCCGACTCGGTCGCGTTCCTGGCCGGCGAGGGCAAGCGCGTGGTCTACGACGCGGAGCACTTCTTCGACGCGTTCCGCGACGATCCCGCCTACGCCACCGCCTGCCTGCGCGCCGCCGCCGAGGCGGGGGCCGAGAACGTGACGATGTGCGACACCAACGGCGCGTCGCTGCCGCACGAGATCGCCGCCGCCGTCCGGGCCGCGCGCGAGGCGCTCGGCGGCGTCGAGCTCGGCATCCACTGCCACAACGACGCCGAGTGCGGCGTGGCCAACTCGCTCGCCGCCGTCGCCGAGGGCTGCGACATGGTCCAGGGGACGATGAACGGCTACGGGGAGCGCTGCGGCAACGCGAACCTGACCTCGATCATCCCGAACCTGCAGCTGAAGATGGGGCGGGACTGCCTGCCGACGCTCGCGGGGCTGACCGAGGCCGCGCACCATCTCGACGAGCTGCTCAACCGCACCCCGGACCCCAACCGGCCCTATGTCGGCAAGAACGCGTTCGCGCACAAGGGCGGCCTGCACGTCGCCGGCGTCAACGCCGACCCGGCGACCTTCGAGCACATCGACCCGGCGGCCGTCGGCAACGAGCGCGAGATCCTGATCTCCGAGCTCGCCGGCAAGGGATCGGTCGTCGCGCACGCCGGGGGCGACCTCGACGACGCGACCGCCACGCGCGTGATCGAGCGGGTCAAGGCGCTCGAGCACGAGGGCTTCCAGTTCGAGGCCGCCGACGGCTCGCTCGACCTGCTGATCCGGCGCGAGCGCGGCGAGTACGAGCCGCTGTTCCGCCTCGAGTCCTGGCGCGTGATCGCCGAGAAGCGCGAGGACGGCCGCGTCCAGACCGAGGCGACGATCAAGATCTGGATGGACGGCGAGCGCTTCGTGCGCACCGCCGAGGGCAACGGCCCGGTCAACGCGCTCGACATCGCGCTGCGCGGCGCGATCGGCGACCGCCACCCGCATCTGCGCGACATCAAGCTCGTCAACTACAAGGTGCGGATCCTCGACGAGGCCAAGGCGACCGGCGCGACGACGCGCGTACTGCTCGACGCCTCCGACGGGACCGACACCTGGGGGGCGATCGGCGTGCACGAGAACATCATCGAGGCGAGCTGGGACGCGCTCGTGGACTCGCTCGAGGCGGGCATGCTGCCGCGCCGTGCCCCCCGGGCGGAGGCCTCGCTATGAGCACCGCCGAGGAGGAGGTCCCGCTCGCCCAGCCGGTGCTCGGCGAGGCCGAGGCGCAGGCGGTCATCGACGTGCTGCGCTCCGGCCAGCTGTCCCTCGGGCCGCGCGTGCCGGCGTTCGAGGCCGCCTTCGCGGCCCGGCTCGGCGTGCGCCACGCGAGCGCGGTGTCCTCAGGCACCGCGGCGCTGCACCTGGCGATGCGCGCCGTCGGGGTCCAGGAGGGCGATGAGGTCGTCACCTCGCCGTTCTCGTTCGTCGCGTCGGCGAACTGCATCGTCTACGAGCGCGCCACGCCGGTCTTCGCCGACATCGACCCGCGGACGCTCAACCTCGACCCCGACGCCGCGGCAGCGGCGATCACCGGCCGCACGACGGCGCTGCTGCCGGTGCACATCTTCGGCTACCCGGCCGACATCCCGGCCTTCGAGCGGCACGGGCTGCCGATCGTCGAGGACGCCTGCGAGGCGCTCGGCGCCGTCCACGCGGACGGGATCCCGGTCGGCGGGCGCGGGCATCCGGCGGCCTTCGGCTTCTACGCCAACAAGCAGCTGACGACGGGCGAGGGCGGCATGCTCGTGACGGGCTCGGCCGAGCACAAGGAGCGCGTGGACTCCGAGCGCAACCAGGGCCGCGCGCCCGACATGGGCTGGCTCGACCACGACCGGCTCGGCTTCAACTACCGCCTCACCGACCTCGCGAGCGCCATCGGCCTCGCGCAGCTCGAGCGCCTCGACGGGATGCTCGCCGACCGCGCCCGCGTGGCGGGCTGGTACCGCGAGGCGCTGGCGGAGCTCGACGAGCTCACCCTCCCGTGCGCGGATGCCGGCGGCGACGTGCGCGGCTGGTTCGTGTTCGTCGTCCAGCTGCCGGCGCGGCTGGATCGAGACCAGGCGATCGGCCGCCTGCGCGAGCTGGGCGTGCAGTCCAAGCCCTACCTGCCCGCTATCCACCTGATGTCCTACTACCAGGAGGCCTTCGGGCACCGGCGCGGCGAGTTCCCGGTGGCCGAGGACGTCGCCGCGCGCTCCGTCGCCCTCCCGTTCTTCCCGGCGATGCGCCTCGACCAGGTCGAGCGGGTCGCGGAGGCGCTGCGCACGCTGCTGGCCTGACCGGCCGCCGGCGAAGGCGACGTGGCACCATCTCGAAGGTGACCGGCCGGCCCGCCGACGAGCAGCACCTGCGCGACCTCGCGCGGCTGCGCCGCGTCCGCGACCGGATGGACCGGGAGTACGCGCGGCCACTGGACGTCGAGGCGCTCGCCCGCGACGCGCACATGTCGGCCGGGCACTTCAGCCGGCAGTTCCGGCTCGCCTATGGCGAGTCGCCGTACGGCTACCTGATGACGCGGCGCATCGAACGGGCGATGGCGCTGCTGCGCCGTGGCGACGTGAGCGTCACCGAGGCCTGCTTCGAGGTCGGCTGCTCCTCGCTGGGCACCTTCAGCAGCCGCTTCACCGAGCTGGTCGGCGTGCCGCCCAGCGTGTACCGGCGCGAGGCCGCAGGCGCGACCGCGGGGATGGCGCCGTGCGTCGCCAAGCAGGTGACGAGACCGATCAGGAATCGAGAAGCGCCGGTCGCCGAGCCCCACTAGCTTGGTTGCCATGGACATCACGATTCACGCGACGCTGCTCCCGCACGACGACCCGGAGGCATCCCTGGGCTTCTATCGCGACACGCTCGGCTTCGAGGTCCGCAACGACGTCGAGTACAACGGGATGCACTGGATCACGCTCGGCCCGCCCAACCAGCCCGACACCTCGATCGTCCTCTACCCGCCGGCCGCGACCCCCGGCATCACCGACGAGGAGCGCCGCACCATCGCCGAGATGATGGCCAAGGGCACCTACGCGAGCATCAACCTGGCCACCACCGACGTCGACGGCGCCTTCGAGCGGCTGCAGACCGGCGACGCCGACGTCGTCCAGGAGCCGACCGACCAGCCCTACGGCGTTCGCGACTGCGCCTTCCGCGATCCCTCGGGCAACCTGGTGCGCATCCAGGAGCTGGGCTAGCCGCATGGCCACGACGACGGACACGCTGTCACCCGCGCCGCACGCCGCCGACAGCCACGACCTGATCCGCGTGCAGGGCGCGCGCGTGAACAACCTCAAGGACCTCACCCTCGAGCTCCCGAAGCGTCGGCTGACGGTGTTCACCGGCGTCTCCGGCTCGGGCAAGAGCTCGCTGGTGTTCGGCACGATCGCCGCGGAGTCCCAGCGGCTGATCAACGAGACCTACAGCGCCTTCGTCCAGGGCTTCATGCCGACGCTGGCGCGACCCGAGGTCGACGTGCTGGACGGCCTGACCACCGCGATCAGCGTCGACCAGGAGCGGATGGGCTCCGACCCTCGCTCCACCGTCGGCACCGCCACCGACGCCAGCGCGATGCTGCGCATCCTCTTCAGCCGGCTCGGGCGCCCCCACATCGGCCCGCCCAGCGCGTTCTCCTTCAACGTCGCCTCGGTGCGGGCGAGCGGGGCGATCACCGTCGAGCGCGGCGCCAAGACGAGGACCCAGAAGGCGACCTTCGCGCGCACCGGCGGCATGTGCCCGCGCTGCGAGGGCCGCGGCGCGATCAACGACATCGACCTCACCCAGATCTACGACGAGGGCAAGTCCCTCAACGAGGGTGCGCTGACGATCCCCGGCTACAGCATGGACGGCTGGTACGGCCGCATCTTCAAGAGCTCCGGCTTCTTCGACCCGGACAAGCCGATCCGCTCCTTCAACAAGCGCGAGTTGCACGACCTGCTCTACAAGGAGCCGACGAAGATCAAGGTCGAGGGCATCAACCTGACCTACGAGGGACTGATCGCGAGGATCCAGAAGTCGATGCTGTCCAAGGACGTCGACGCGCTGCAGCCGCACGTCCGCGCCTTCGTGGAGCGGGCGGTGACCTTCACCACCTGCCCCGACTGCGACGGCACCCGGCTCAGCGAGGGAGCCCGGTCGTCGAAGATCGACGGGATCAACATCGCCGACGCGTGCGCGATGCAGATCAGCGATCTGGCGGGATGGGTCGACCGCCTCGACGAGCCGTCGGTGGCCCCGCTGCTGACCGCGCTCGAGCAGACGCTCGACTCGTTCGTCGAGATCGGGCTGGGCTACCTCTCGCTCGACCGGTCGTCGGGCACGCTGTCGGGCGGGGAGGCGCAGCGCACCAAGATGATCCGCCACCTCGGGTCGTCGCTCACCGACGTCACCTACGTCTTCGACGAGCCGACCATTGGCATGCACCCCCACGACATCCAGCGGAT
>DATBDM010000095.1:0-9628 GCA_036269915.1 Solirubrobacteraceae bacterium
CGGTCTTTGTCGCCGACGCCGCCCGCGGCGAGCTACGGATCTTCACCCCGGCGGTCGAGCTGCCGCTGGCGGGGCACCCGCTCGTCGGCGCCGGCTGGCTGCTCGGTGTGGACGTCCTGCGCCCGCCCGCCGGCGAGATCCCGACCTGGCGCGAGGGCGAGGCGACCTGGATCCGCGCCGATCCCGGGCGCGCGCCCGAGTTCGAGCGGATGCGGCTCGACTCCGCGGCCGCGGTCGACGCCCACCCGGGCGCCGACGCCGGCCACGTGCAGGTGTGGGCGTGGGAGGACGAGGCGGCGGGCCGGATCCGCACGCGCGTCTTCCCGGTCGCGATGGGCATCGCCGAGGACGAGGCGACCGGCGCGGCCGCGCTGCGCCTCGGCGCCGAGCTCGGCCGCCCGCTGACGCTGCGCCAGGGCGTCGGCTCGTGCATCGACGTCCGCCCGGGTCCGGACGGCACGATCGAGATCGGCGGTCGCGTCGATCGCGTCGAGACCCGCGACTACGCGGCGCCGTAGGTCAGGCGAGCGCCACCCGCGCGGGATCCGCGGGCGCCGGATCGGGGCGGCGCACCATGCGGAAGCCGTTGAGCAGCCCGGCGGCGCCGGCCAGGATCGGCACCAGCAGCGCGACCTGCAGGGCGAGCGGGCGGGCGTCGGTGTTGATGCGGATGATCTCGGCGCGCACGTCCGGCGGCTGGTCGGCGAGCTGCTTCTCGAGCTGGGTGTTGCTCAGCACCTCCGCGTCGTCTTCGAGCGCCTGCGAGATCTGCTGCTTGGACGCCGGGGGCAGCACGGTGCTGTCGTCGGTCTTCTGGGTGAAGGCGATCGAGAGCGTCGCGAGCATGATCGCGCCCGCGAACGCGAGCCCGAACGAGAGCCCGAAGGACCCGGCGGCGGAGTTGACGCCGGCGGCCTCGCTGACGCGCTCGTCGGAGATCGGCGAGAGGGTGTAGTCGTTGAGCTGGGACACCAGCAGTCCCAGTCCCGCCCCGGCGATCGCGAGCGGGACGACGAGCGCCCAGCCGGAGTGCGCCCGCGGGACGATCGGGAGCAGGAGCAGCATGCCGACCGTCAGCAGCCCCGAGCCCGCGCGGATGATGCTCGCCGGGCGGCGGCCGCCCGCCTTCTTGCCGGCGACCAGCGCCGTGGCGAACATCGTCAGCGACAGCGGCGCGAGCGTCAGGCCGGTCTGCAGGGCGTTGTACTCCAGGACCATCTGCAGGTAGATCGGCAGAGCGATCATCGCGCCGCCGAGCGCGGTGTTCTGGAGCATCTGGGAGGAGACTCCGAGCCGGAACAGGTCGTGCTTGAAGAGGTCGGGATCGAGCAGCGTCGGCTTGCCGGCGCGCTTGCGCCGCACCAGCCAGCGCGCCAGCGACCCGAGCGAGACGAGGCCGACCGCGATCAGCACGCCGACGTACTCCCCGCCCTCCTGCCAGACGAGGATGCCGATCACCAGACCACCCATGCCGACCGCCGAGAGGGCCGCGCCGACGACGTCGACCTCGCGCGGGCCGGTGTACGGCACGTCGTCGATGAGCTTCAGGCCGCTGAGGACGACGGCGATGACCACCACCTCCAGCAGGAAGCCGACGCGCCACGAGAGGAACGTGGTCAGGAAGCCGCCCAGGAGCGGCCCGACGGCCGTGGCGACCGCCGCGGCCGCCCCTACGAGCGCGTAGGCCTTCTTCTGGGCCGCGCCCTCGAAGTTGCCATGGATCAGCGACTGCATCGCCGGCAGCAGCAGCGACGCGCCGAGCCCGCCGATGACGGCCCAGAAGACGATGATCGCCGTCAGGCCCTGGGCGAACGCCATCGCCAGCGCGCCGATGGCGTAGCCCAGCAGGCCGCCGACGAACGCCCGCTTGCGACCGATGAGGTCGCCGACCTTGCTCCCGATGAGGATGAACGAGGCCGACACCAGCGCCTCGAGCGCGATCGCGCCCTGGACCCCGCTCACCGTCGTGTCGAGGTCCTCGACGACCTTGGCGATCGACACGTTCATCAGCGACGTGTCGACCACGAGCACGAACATCGCCAGCGCCAGCCGCACGGCCACGCGCCGGGCTGCGGGTTCCATCAGCCTGCGTCGGTCGAGTCTGCGGCGAGCCAGGCCTTGGCCTCGGGGAGCTCGCGCACCCGGAAGGCCCTCGCCTTGCCGGGCAGGAGCACCGACAGCACGCGCAGCGCCGGGCGCATCCAGTCCTCGTCACTGACGACGGCGACGCGCTCGAACGAGGAGGCGTGGCGCGCGCGGAAGCCGGTCTCGGTCCTCATCGCATCGCCCTCGACGTCGCGCGACTGCGCGCCCAGCAGGTAGAGCAGCCGCAGCTTGCGTCCCGCGGCGATCTCCTGGCGCAACACCGGCTCGACGGTCTCCTCCCAGTCGTCGTCCTCGACCTCGCCGACCCCCTCGAACCCGATCGTCCCAGCCGGCATGTCCGTCAACTGGCGAAGCATGGGGCCATCCTCCATCAGGCCGCGCCGGCGAGCGTCGTCTGAAACGGGTGATGCGGGTCTAGCCGACGACGAGGGCGAACGCCGCCCGCTCGACGGTCACGCGCGCCAGGCCGCCATCGCGCAGCTCGCCGTCGACGTCGAGCTCGGTGCCGGCCGGCAGGTCGACCTCGACGAGGGTGCCGATGTGGTGGGGCACGGCCGCCTGCTGGGCGATCGTCTGAGAGCGCAGGCCCCAGGCGCGGCGGGCGAGGGCGAGCCGGGAGCTCGCCGGGATCACGACGACGTCGAGGCGGCCGTCGCCCGGGTCGGCCTCTCGGACCCCCGAGCCGCCGCCGAAGGCGCCGGTGATCGCCACGATCACCTGCCAGCACCCGCCGTCGAAGGCCGTCTTCCCGTCGACGCGCACGGTCACCGCCGCCGGCCGCTCCGACAGTGCGGCGTGCAGAGCGCCGACGCCGTACGCGAGTGGGCCGAGCACCGTCTTGAGCGCGTCGGCGCGCCGCGCCGCGTGCGAGGCCAGCCCCGCGCTCGCGACGTTGACGAACGGCCGCCCGTCGGCCAGCAGACCCAGCTCCTGCGGCTCCACGCGCGTCCCCGCCGCGGCCAGCCGCGCGGCCGCGACCGGGTCCTCCGGCAGCCCGTGCGCGCGGGCGAAGTCGTTGGCCGTCCCCGTCGGGATCACCGCCAGCGGCGCGCCGATCCGGCCGGCGACCGCGGCGACGGCGGCGACCGTCCCGTCCCCGCCCGCCACGGCCATCCGGTCGGGCTTGGACGCGGCGAGCGTCTCGAGCTCCGCGGACTCGCAGCCGCCCACGGTGACCTCCGCGCCGGCCTCGCGCAGGGCAGCCACGAGCGGCTCGGGATCGAGGCCGCCGCCGGAGGCCCGGTTGGCGGCGAGGGCGATCCGCATCTCCGCTGAAGATACACTCGCCGACGTGTTCGGCCGGATCGACCACATCGGCGTGGCCGTCTCGGACCTGGAGACGGCGATCGCGCTGCACGAGCAGACCTACGGAATGCCCCTCGTCCACCGGGAGACCGTCCGCGAGCAGGGTGTCGAGGCCGTGCTGCTCGACGTCGGCGACGGTCACGTGGAGCTGCTCAAGCCGCTCTCCGACGAGACGCCCGTCGGACGCTTCCTGGCCAAGCGGGGCCCCGGACTGCACCACGTCGCCTACGCGGTGCCGGACATCGACGCGACCCTCGCGGACCTGCGCGAGCGGGGCATCCGGCTGATCGACGAGGCCCCGCGCACGGGGATCCGCGAGTCGCGGGTCGCCTTTTTGCATCCCGCCGCCTCCGGCGGTGTCCTGACCGAGATCGTCCAGCCTGCGGTGGTTCACACATGACCGACCCGACCCGTCCCCCCGTCTCCGCGCGCCGCGTGGCGATCGGCTTCAAGTCCGGCTCGCAGGTGCTCTCCCTGCGCGTCTCCGACACCGTGCTCGAGGAGCTGCGCTCGGCCCTCCAGAGCGGTCGCGAGGAGTGGCTCGAGGTCGAAGCGACCGACGGCGCCGTCCTCGTCGATCTCGGCGAGGTCTCGTACCTGCGCGTCGAGTCCGGCGAGCACCGCGTCGGCTTCTAGCCGCGTGGACCTGCACGCGCTGCGTCGCAGCGCCAATGCCGCAGACCTCGCGGTCTATCGCAGCATCCGCTCGCTGGCCCGCTCCCGCGGCCGGACGCGCTGGATCCGCCGCTTCTCGCGCCTGGGCGAGCACGGCGCGGTCTGGATCGCGCTCGGAGCGGGTGGTGCGCTGGTCGACCGTTCGCGGCGCCCGCGCTGGGTGCGCGCGACCGCCACGGTCGGTGGCGCCTACGCGCTCTCGACCTCGGTCAAGCTCGCGATCGGCCGCGTCCGCCCCGTGGTCGAGGACCTGCCGCACCTGATGGCCACGCCGACCGGCCTCTCCTTCCCGTCGTCGCACTCGACGTCGTCGTTCGCCGCCGCGCGCGCCTACGGGGCCCTCCTGCCGGCCGGTCCGCTGTACGCCGCCGCCGGCGCGATGGCCGTGTCGCGCCTCTACCTGGGCGTGCACTACCCCTCCGACGTCGCCGCGGGCGCCGCCCTCGGCACCGCGGTCGGGAGCCTCGCATGCCGATGAAGGTCGGCATCGTCGGGCTGCCCAACGCGGGCAAGTCCTCGCTGTTCAACGCGCTCTCCAAGGCGGGCGCGGAGGCGGCCAACTACCCGTTCACGACGATCGAGCCGAACGTCGCCGTCGTGGGCGTGCCCGACGAGCGCCTGGAGGCCGTCGCCGCGACCGTCGGCGCCTCGAACGTCGTCCTGGACACGATCGAGTTCCACGACATCGCGGGGCTCGTGGCCGGCGCGCACAAGGGCGAGGGGCTCGGCAACAAGTTCCTGGCCAACATCCGCGAGACCGACGCGTTGCTGCACGTGGTGCGCGTCCACGACGACCCGAACGTGATCCACCCCGAGGGCCGGGTCGACCCGGCGGCGGACATGGACACGATCGAGACCGAGCTGATCTACGCCGACCTCGAGCAGGCCGAGCGCCGCCACGCCCGCGTCGTCCGCGACGCGCGCGGCGGCGAGCGCGCCGCGATCGCCGAGGAGGCCTGGTTGCGGCAGGTGATCGACGCGCTGCAGGCCGGGCGCCCGGTCCGGACCGTCCCTTTGCCCGCCGACGCGCCGGACGCGCTGCGCAACCTCGGCCCGCTGACCGGCAAGCCGGTGCTCTACGTCGCCAACGTGAGCGAGTCCCACCCAGGCGACGACGAGATCCCCGCCGTGGTCGCCGAGCACGCGCAGGCGGAGGGCGCGGGCGCCGTCGCCGTGTCCTCGCGCGTCGAGGCGGAGCTGTCCGAGCTCGACGCCGACGAGGCCGCGACGATGCGCGAGGAGCTGGGCGTCGGCGAGTCGGGGCTCGGCCGCGTGGTGCGCGGCGCCTTCGAGCTGCTCGACCTGATCACGTTCTTCACCGCGGGCGAGGCCAAGCCCGCGCAGTCGTGGCACCTGCGCCGCGGCTCGAGCGCCTGGGACGCGGCGGGCGCGATCCACTCCGACATCCAGAAGGGCTTCGTCCGCGCCGAGGTGATCGGATGGGAGGCGCTCGTCGAGGCCGGCGGCTACGCGAAGGCGCGCGAGCGGGGCACCTTGCGCCTGGAAGGTCGCGACTACGCGATGCGCGACGGCGATGTCATCACGGTCCGTTTCACCCCGTGAGCGCCAACGCGCCAGAAGGGAGCCTTCGCGGGTCGTGAGCGCCCAGGGGAACGGTGGCGTACGGCAGGGGGACCTCCTTGCGCGCTTATGGCCGGTGGTCGACCCGGCCCTCGACGTCCTGCCGGCCGACGAGCTGCTGACCACGGCGCTCGGCGCGCTCGAGCAGGCGTTCGGCGCCGCCGCGACGGCGGTCGTGCTCAACAGCGGCGAGCGCTTCGGCACCCCGGAGCACGACGGCGCCTGGCAGCGCGGCCCCCGCATGGAGCTGCCGCTGCACGACGGCCACGACGACGTCGGGCGCCTGGAGATCACCATGCCCGGCGGCGTCGCCGACGCGGAGGAGCGCTTCGCGCTGCGGATCGCCGCGACGCGGTTCGGCCGCACGGTCGCCCGCCGCCGCGCCGAGCACGAGTCGGCCCGCGTGCAGCAGCGCCTGCGCGCCGACGCCCGTGCGATCGAGCACCTGTACCGGATCGCCGGCGCGCTGATGGCCCAGCGTGGGCTCGAGGACGTCGTGCAGTACGTCACCGACGAGGCCACCGAGATCGTCGGCGCCCAGTTCGGGGCCTTCTTCTACAACGTGCTCGACGGCGCCGGCGGCTCGTTCATGCTCTACACGCTGTCGGGCGTGCCGCGCGAGGCGTTCTCGCGCTTCCCGATGCCGCGCAACACGCAGGTGTTCGCGCCGACGTTCGCCGGGGAGGGCGTGGTCCGCTCCGACGACATCACCCAGGACCCGCGCTACGGGCACAACGCGCCGCGCCACGGGATGCCCGAGGGCCATCTGCCGGTGCGCTCCTACCTCGCCGTGCCGGTCAAGGCGCGCGACGGGGAGACGCTCGGCGGCCTGTTCTTCGGCCACAGCGCCCTCGGCGTGTTCGACGCCGAGGCGGAGCGCCTGGTGGTGGGCGTCGCCGCACTCGCCGCGCTGGCGATCGAGAACGCGCGCCTGCACGACACCGCGCAGCGCGAGCTCGCCGCGAGCCGCCGCGCGTACCTCGAGCGCGACACGGTCGCGCGCGTGCTGCAGGAGAGCCTGCTTCCGGCCAGCCTGCCGGAGGTTCAGGGGCTCGACGCCGCGGCCGCCTACGCGCCCGGCAGCGCCGTCGTCGGCGGCGACTTCTACGACCTCTTCCCCATCGGCGGCGACGTCCACGTGGCCGCGATCGGCGACGTCCAGGGCAAGGATGCGCGCGCGGCGGCGCGCACGAGCCTCGTGCGCCATGCGGCGCGGCTCGCGGCGACCCACTCCGCCGGGCCGGTCGAGGCGCTCGAGGTGGTCAACGGCGCCACGCTGCAGGACGCCGACGAGGAGGACCCGCGCTTCTCGACCCTGCTGCTCGCCCGCGTCCAGCCGCACGAGGAGGGCCTGCGGGTGCACCTCGCCAGTGGCGGCCACCCGCCCGCGCTCGTCCTGCGCCGCGACGGCACCGTCGAGTCGGTCGACTGCCCGGGCACGCTGCTCGGCGTCGTCGCCGACCCGGTGTTCCGCGACCGCACGATCTCGCTGAGCACCGGCGACGCGATCGTCCTCTATACGGACGGGCTGACCGAGGCCCGCCGCGAGCGCGGCATCCTCGGCGAGGAGCGCGTGCGCGAGCTGCTCGCGGGGCTCGCCGGAGAGGATGCCCGCGGGATCGCGCGCGGCCTCGAGGACGCGTCGCTCGCCTGGCAGCAGGGCGAGCGGGCGGACGACCTCGCGCTGCTCGTGCTGCGCGCGCCGTAGGCGCTCAGGCCCGGCGGCCCAGCGGCCGTTAAAGGGGTGAGATGGACGACCACTCCCTCACCGGCCCGATCGAGCCGCGGCTCGGGCGCTGGATGCTCGACCGCCTCGTCGCGACCGCGGTGCGCTATGGGCACCCGTTCGCGGTCGTGCTCGCGCGCACGCCGGTCCCGGACGCCACGGCCGACCGCTTCGCGGCGGTCCTGCGCGGCGCCGACGCGATCGTGCGCTGGTCGGCCTACGAGCTCCTGCTGCTGCTCCCCGACACGCCCGAGGCCGGCACGGCGCGGGCGCTGACGCGGCTCGGCGACGCAGCGCCGGAGGCCGAGCTGTCCGGCGTGACCTGGAACGGCGACCTCGCCGACGACCTGCTCGAGCGCGCCTTCGCCGGCGCCGGGTCGGTCAGCCCGCGCTGAAGCCCTCGAGGCGGTCGGCGAGCCGGCGCATGCCGAGCGCGCGGGCGGCCTGCGCGCCGCCCGCCCCGTCGGTCGGCGCGTCGGCGGGCAGCTCGACCGGCACCGTGCGCATGCGCGCGATGTCGAGGAACGTCCGCAGGAGGTCGGCCTGCTCGATCAGCGAACGGCGCACCCCGGGCTTCTCGCGCACCGCGCCGAGGATGACGTGCTCGAGGTCGCCCTTGCGTTGCAGCAGGTCGGCGGCCGTCTTGGGCCCGATCCCCTTGGCGCCCGGCAACCCGTCGGACGGGTCCCCGCGCAGCGCGATGAAGTCGGGGACGCGCTCGGGGTCGATGCCGTAGCGCTCGCGTACGCCGTCGGGCGTGACCTCGTCGGGCCCCTCCTGCCCGGAGCGCTGCAGCAGGACCGTGACCGTGTCCGAGGCGCACTGGAAGAGGTCGCGGTCGCCGGTGAGGATCAGCGTGCGCCCGCCCGCCTCGGTCTCGGCCAGCGCCAGCGAGTGCAGCAGGTCGTCGGCCTCGAGGTCGGGCGAGTCCATCACGGTCCAGCCCAGCGCCCGGTAGAGGTCGGGTGCGCGCTGCCACTGGTCGGCGAGGGGGTCGGGCATCGGCGGGCGATGCGCGTGGTAGTCCGGGTAGGCCTCGATGCGGTACTCCGCGCCCTCGGCCCCGAAGCACAACACGACGGCGCGAGGCGCGTAGCGCTCGACGCACCAGAGCACCTGGTTGACCGAGCCGAGCAGCGCGTTGACGGGGCGGTCCTCGGCGTCGGTGATCGTGTCGGGCAGGGCGAAGAAGGCCCGGTAGAGCAGGGCGGGTGCGTCGGCGACGAGCAGCGGTCCGGTCACCGTCGGAAGGATATGGTCCGGGGCCATGCGAACGATCACCGGACTCGACGAGCTCAAGGCGGCCGACGGCGAGACGCTCGGCACGTCGTCCTGGCACGAGGTCACCCAGCAGGACATCGACGCCTTCGCCGACGTGACCGGCGACCACCAGTGGATCCACGTCGACACCGAGCGCGCGAAGGACACGCCGTTCGGCGGCACGATCGCCCACGGCTACTACACGCTGTCGCTCGCGCCGCGCTTCACCGAGGAGGTCATGAAGCTCGAGGGCTTCGCCTTCGCCGTCAACTACGGGCTCAACAAGGTGCGCTTCCCGGCGCCCGTCCCGGTCGGCTCGAAGGTGCGCATGAGCGCGAAGCTCGCCGGGCTCCAGGACATCCCGGGCGGTGCGCAGATGACGCTCGAGCTGACGTTCGAGCGCGAGGGCGGCGAGAAGCCGGTCTGCGTCGCCGAGACCCTCGCCCGGGTCTACGCGGCGGGCTAGTAGGTCGTGCTGGGGCCCGCGTCGCCCCAGTACAGGACGCGGTAGGTGCCGCGGCGCGCGACCGTCACGCTGTAGCGGCCCGCGGCGTCGACCGTCGGGGTGCGCACGGTGCGCCAGTGCGCGCCGGTGCGGCGCTGGACCTGGACCTCGGCGCCGCGGTGGGCGGGCATCACGCGGCCGGAGAGGACGCGGATGCTCGAGGCGCTCGCGCCGCCGGTCGGATCGGACTTCGGCCGCGGCGCGGGCTTGCGGGTCTTGAGGCCGATCGAGGTGAAGTAGGCCCACGTGTCGTAGAGCCCGAGCCGCGAGCGCAGCGTCGCGCCGCTCACGCGCGTCTTGCCGCGCGTGCCGACGACGTCGGCGAGCACGATCCGCGGCGAGACGCCGCGGCGCACGACGGTGATCCCGCGGAACTTCCCTCGGTAGAGGCCGGAGAGCTTCGCGCCGGCCTGCGTCAGCGTCAGCGTCTGCGGCGTCCAGCGATGGCGCGGCGAGACGGAGTCGTAGGG
>DATBDM010000096.1:0-18662 GCA_036269915.1 Solirubrobacteraceae bacterium
GAAGGCCGTGACGGGCTTCAAGGGCCGCTCGGGCCGCTCCTTCCGCGCCCGGCTGGCTCTGATGCAGACCGACGAGGGCAAGTGGCGCGTCGAGTTCGACGAGCCCTGGGCCCGCGACGGCGCCAAGCCGCCCGAGGCCGAGGACGCGGCGTCCGGCGACGGCGCCGCCGGGACGACGCAGCAGCCGCAGGCCGCGTAGCCGGCGTCGCCGGCGGGCGCCGGGCGAACGTCAACCCCGGCTGGGGTGGGGCGGCTGGCCGATGCGCGCCGAGTTTGCCTCGCCTATGGAGGCGAAGTCGGCGCGCGCTGCGCGCGTGCTCTCCCTCGATGCGGGGTTGTTCGCTAGGCGCGCTGGCGCGAGACCGGCGCGGGCGCCATCGTCGCCGCGGCCGGGGCGCGGCTCGAGAAGAGGGTGCGCCACAGGCTGCCGAGTCCGGCGAAGAAGGCGCCGATGAGCTCGACCAGCGGGCTCGGGCGCTCGTCGCGCAGGATCGCCTCGACCTCCGGGATCGCGCCGGGACCGCTGTCGTGCGTCCACGTGACGTAGAGGTCCTCGCTGCCGACGATGTCCGCCAGGTTGGCGGCCAGCACCAGATCGGCGTCTGAATGCTCGGCGGGCAGATGCAGGTGCGGCATGGCTAGGGCTCCCGGTGCGGCGCTGACTCTTCCTGAGTACAACGGCTGTAACAGTCGCAACTTGAGTCCTGACGGCTAGTCGGACATCCGTCCAGCGCGCCCGCCATCCTCAGCTGCCCATGCCGCTGACCCTCGTGACCGGACCCGCGAACGCCGCGAAGGCGGGCGAGGTGCTGGGGCGATTCAACGCTGCGCTGCCGCTCGAGCCGCTGCTCGTCGTCCCGACGGCGGCCGACAGCGACCACTACGCACGCGAGCTCGCGGAGGCCGGGATCGTGCTCGGCGCGGAGGTCGCGACCTTCGACCGGCTGGTGCGTCGGCTGGCCGCGGCGACGAGCGTGGAGGGCCGCGTGATCGGCCGCGTGGCGCGGGCGCGCGTCCTGCGCTCGATCGTCGACGCGGCCGAGCTGAAGGCGCTCGCCCGCTCGGCCACCTCGCCCGGCTTCGCCGACGCGCTGGGGACGCTGTTCGAGGAGCTCGGCGGCTCGCTGGTCGCGCCGCCGCGCTTCGCCCGCGCGGTCGCGGACTGGCCCGGCGCGCCGCCCCACGCGGCCGAGCTCGCGTCGCTCTACCTCGCCTACCACCGCCGGCTCGACCGGCTGAAGCTGACCGACCGCGAGAGCCTGGCCCGCGCGGTGCTCGACGCGCTGCGCCGCCAGCCGGCCGCCTGGGGCGGCCGGCCGGTGTTCCTCTACGGCTTCGACGACCTCACCCCGCTGCAGCTCGACGCGGTCGAGACGCTCGCGCGCCGCGCCGGCGCGGAGGTCTGCGTCGCCCTGCCGTGGGAGCCGGGTCGCGCCGCCTTCGCCGGCCGTGCGGGCACGGTCGAGACGCTGCGCCCGCTGGCGGACGAGCACGTCCACCTGCAGGACCGCTCCGAGCACTACGCCGGCCGGGCGCGCGGCGCGCTGCACCACCTCGAGCGGCGGCTGTTCGAGCCCGGCGCCGAGCAGGTCCCGCCGAACGGGGCCGTGCGGCTGCTCGAGGCCGGCGGCGAGCGCGCCGAGGCGGAGCTCGTCGCGGCCTCGGTGCTCGAGCTGCTGGGTCGCGGGATGGCGCCGGAGGACGTCGCGGTGCTCGTCCGCGGCGGCGCGGGCGCCGCCGGCGTGCTCGCGCGCGGGCTCGCCGACGCCGGCGTGCCCGTCACCCGCGAGCGGATCACGCCGCTCGCGCGCACGCGCCTCGGCGCCGGCGTGCTGGCGGGCGCCCGCGCGGCGCTGCCCGGCGGCACCGCCGCAGACCTCCTGCGCTGGCTGCGCACGCCGGGGCGCTGGCCCGACGCCGACGCGCTCGACGCCTTCGACGGCCGCCTGAGCCGCGGCGAGGTCTCGACCGCCGCGCGCGCCCGCGCCGCATGGCCCGAGGGACCGCACCCGTTCGCCGCGCTCGACGCGATCGCCGCCGCGGCGGGGGAGGGGCCGGCCGAGCTGCTCGCCTCGCTCGAGGCCGAGGCACAGGCGATCTGGACGGCGCCGCACCTCCGCCGCGCCGAGGTGCTCGGCCCCGGCGAGACCGAGGACGCCCTCGCCGCCCGCGCGCTGCGCGCCGCTTCGTCGGAGCTGCGCGGCCTCGCCGCCACCGATCCGCGCCTGGCGGGCGACACCCGCGAGCTGCTCGAGGCGCTCGGCGCGGTCGAGGTGCGCGAGCGCCCCGCGCCCGGCGGCGTGCTGCTGGCCGACCCACTCGCCGTCCGCGCGCGCCGCTTCCGCGCCGTCTTCGTCTGCGGCCTGCAGGACGCGGAGTTCCCGCGCCGGCCGACGCCCGAGCCGTTCCTGGACGACGACGCGCGCGCCGATCTCGCCCGCACGACGGGCCTGGTGCTCCCGCACCACGAGGACGTGCTCGCGCGCGAGCGCTACCTGCTCTACGCCTGCGTCTCGCGGCCGGAGGAGGTGCTCTTCCTCTCCTTCCGCTCGTCCGACGAGGAGGGCGATCCGCTCGTGGCCTCGCCGTTCCTCGACGACGTGCGCGAGCTGTTCACCGACGCGCTGTGGGAGCAGCGCGGACGGCGCCTGCTCGCCCACGTGACGTGGCCCCCCTCGGAGGCGCCGACGCCCCACGAGCTGCGCCGCGCCCGCGCCGCGCTGCAATCGCGGCCGGATCCGCCCCCGCTCGGACCGCCCGAGACCGAGGCGGTCCAGGCGCTGCTCGCGGGCCACGAGCTCGAGTCGGCCCGCGGCCTGGAGGCGTTCGCGGGCTGCGGGGTGCGCTGGCTCGTGGACCGGCTGCTGCGCCCGCGCCGCACCGACCCCGATCCCGAGGCGATGCGCCGCGGCTCGCTCGCCCACGCGGCGCTCGAGCGCGTCCTGGACCGCCTGCGCGAGCGCACGGGCTCCGCGGCGCTCGGCCCCGTCTCGCTGCCCGCGGCGCTGGAGGCGCTCGAGGGCGTGATGGGCGAGCTGCGCGCGACCGCGGGCGGCGTTCGCGCGCGGGCCGGACTGCGCTCGCTCGCGGCCGACCTCGAGCGCTATCTGCGCCACGAGGCGGCGACGGGCGCGGGGCTCGAGCCCGAGCGGCTGGAGTGGAGCTTCGGCGGCGAGGGCGACGCCCAGGGGCCGCTGCCGCTTCCGGGGGCCGGACTGAGCGTCACCGGCCGCGTCGACCGGATCGATCTCGGCGCCGGGATCGCGATCGTGCGCGACTACAAGGGCAAGGCCGCGCCGCCCGCGGCGAAGTGGGCCGAGGACCACCAGCTGCAGGTCGCGCTCTACGCGCTGGCCGCCCGCGAGCTGCTGGGGCTCGACGTCGCCGGCGCGCTCTACCAGCCGCTCGGGGCGCGCGACGTGCGCCCCCGCGGCGCGGTGCGCGACGACGTGCCCGGCAGCTACGTCGCGGGCGACCGGCTCGACCCCGAGGCGTTCGCCGCCGTGCTCGACGTGGCCCGCGAGGCGGCGGTCGCCGCCGCACGTGACCTGCGCGCCGGCCGGATCCGCGCCTGCCCCGGCTCGTGCACGCCGCGCGGCTGCGCGCATCCCGGCATCTGCCGGGCCGGCGAGGAGGCCCAGGCGCAGGCGGCCGCCGCGGCGGCGGCGCGCTCGGGAGCGCCCGCGTGAGCCGCGCGTTCACCGCCGAGCAGCGGGCCGCGATCGACGACCGCAGCGGGTCCGGGCTGCTCGCCGCCGCCGCCGGCTCGGGCAAGACCGCGGTGATGGTCGAGCGCTTCGTCGAGGCGGTGCTCCACGACGGCGTCGCCGTCGGCGCGATCCTCGCGCTGACCTTCACCGAGAAGGCCGCGGGCGAGCTGCGCGAGCGGATCCGGCGGCGGCTGATCGAGCTGGGGGAGGAGGAGCGCGCACGCGAGGTCGACGCCGCCTGGGTCGGCACGATCCACGGCTTCTGCGCGCGCGTGCTGCGCGCCCAGCCGCTCGCCGCCGGGCTGGATCCGCGCTTCGCGGTGCTCGACGCCGCCGAGGCGCGGCGCGTCGAGGAGGGCGCCTACGAGCGCGCGCTCGACAGCTGGGCCGCGGCGCGCGGGACGGCCGCGATCGACCTCGCGGCCGCGTACGGACCCGCGCTGCGCGACCTGGTCCTCGAGACCCACGACACGCTGCGCTCGCGCGGCGCGACGCACCCGCGCGTGCCGGTCCCGCCGCCCCGCGAGGCGCCCGATCCGGCGCGGCTGCGCGCCGCGCGCGAGGCCGCGCTCGCCTGCCTGGGCGACGCGGGCGACGGCGCCCGGGTGCGCGCCGGGCTCGCCGCGCTCGCCGCCTGCACGGCGGCGCTGGACCTCGCGGGCGACGCCGTGCCGTGGCCCGGCGCGCTCGACGCCGCCGAGCTCAAGGGGGGCGCCAAGGCGCTCGCGCACGACGCGTGCGACGCGTACCGCGAGGCCTGGGCCGAGCACCGCGGCGCCTGCGCCGACCATCATGCCCGCGCCGCCCTGGCGCTGATCGACGACCTGCTCGAGCGCTTCGCCGCCGCCTACGCGCAGGACAAGGCGGCACGCGCCGGCCTGGACTTCGAGGACCTCGAGCTGCGGGTGCGCGACCTGCTCGCCGACCCGGCCGTCCGCGCTCGCTGGGCCGAGCGCTTCGCGCTGATCATGGTCGACGAGTTCCAGGACACCAACCGCCTGCAGCTCGACCTGCTGGAAGCGCTCGAGCGGGACGACCTCTTCGCGGTCGGCGACGAGTCCCAGTCGATCTACCGCTTCCGGCACGCCGACGTGTCCATCTTCCGCGAGCGCCGGGCGCGGCTGGGGGAGGCCCGCGTGCGCCGTCTGAGCGCCAACTTCCGTTCGGTCGAGGAGCTGCTCGACGTGATCAACGCCACCTTCGCCGAGGAGCTCGGCGCGGGCTTCGCGCCGCTGCGCGCCGGCCGCGCCGCCGACGGGCCGCTGCGGCTGTTCGACCCCGATCCGCCGTCGGGCGCGCCGCCCGTCGAGCTGCTGCTCACCGACACCCGCGGCTGGGAGGACGACCCGGGGCTCGCCGGTGTGGCCGAGAAGCCCTGGCGCGCGGCCGAGGCGCGGCTCGTCGCCCTGCGGCTGCGCGAGGAGATCGAGGCGGGGCGGCGTCCCGGCGACGTCGTGGTGCTGGTGCGCGCGACGGCGTCGCTGCGGCTGCTCGAGGAGGCGCTCGAGGAGCAGGGGCTGCCGACCTACGTCGTCGGCGGCCGCGGCTACTGGTCCCAGGAGCAGGTGCGCGACGGGCTCGCGTGGCTGGCGACGCTCGCCAACCCCCGCGACGAGGAGGCGCTGCTCGCGGTGCTCGCCTCGCCGTTCTGCGGCGCGCGCACGGATGCGCTCGTGCTGCTCGCGGCCGAGGGCCGGGCGCGGGCGACTGGGCTGTGGCCCGTCCTGCGCGAGCTGGGCGAGACCGGGGCCGCCGCCTGGGCCGAGCCGCTCGAGCCGATGCAGCGCGACCGGCTCGTCCGCGTCGCGCGCGTCCTCACGGGGGAGCGCGACCACGCCGAGCGGCTCCCGGCCGAGGAGCTGCTCGAGCGCGCGATCATCGCCACCGGCTACGACCTCGAGGTGCTCGCGCGGGCCGGCGGTGACCGGCGGATGGCGAACCTGCGCAAGCTGATGCGGCTCGCCCGCGAGCACGAGCGCGCGGAGGGCCGCGACCTGCACGCGTTCGTCGCCTTCGCCACCGCGCAGGACCTCACGCAGGCGCGCGAGGGCGAGGCGGCGCTCGAGTCCGAGGGCCTCGACGCGGTTCGCCTGATGACCATCCACCGCGCCAAGGGGCTCGAGTTCCCGGTCGTGTGCGTCGCCGACCTCGGGCGCCAGGGCGCGACGGGCCGGCCGGCGCTGCTCGTCGGCGACGACGGCTCGGTCGGGCTGCGGCTGGCGCCGATCGGCGGCGGCGAAGGCGTGCCCGCGCTGGCCTGGGAGCGCCTCGCCCAGGCCGAGGCGCGCCAGGAGGCCGAGGAGGAGCGGCGGCTGTTCTACGTCGCGATGACGCGCGCCAGGGACCGGCTGATCCTCGCCGGCGGCGTCGACGCGGGGCGCTGGCCCGAGGCGCGCCCGGGCGGCGCGCCGGTGCTGTGGATCGCGCGCGCGCTGACCGGCGATCCGGCGGCGCTCGTCTCCGAGGCCGAGCCCGAGCACCTGCTGGTCCGCCCGGTGGGCGGCCGGCTGGCGCGGGTGCGGATCGCGCTCAACGCACCGGGGACGCTCGACCGCGTACTGCCGCGCGCGGCGCTGGCCCCGGCGGCCGAGCCGCTGCGCACCGCGGCGAGCGAGCGCGCGCTACCAGCGCCGCCCGACGTGCCGCCTGCGCCCCCGCGGCCCCGGCCCGCGCCCCAGCGGCTCTCGTACTCGCAGCTGCAGGACTACGCGCGCTGCGGCTACCGCTTCTACCTGCGCCGCGTGCTCGGCCTGCCGGCGGACCCGGCGCCGCCGGACCTCGCCGCGCCGCCCGAGCCGCGGCAGCTCGCGGCGCTGATCCGCGGCACGCTCGCCCACGTGCTGCTCGAGCGGCTCGACTTCGCGCGCCCGCAGGCGCCCGACGCCGAGACCGTGCGCGCGCTCGCGGCCGAGCACGGCGAGCCGGTCACCGAAGCCGACGTCGAGGACCTGCGCGCGCTCGTCGCCGCGGTCGCCGGGTTCCCGCTGCGCGAGCGGCTTGCGGGCGCCCGCCGCGTGCGCCGCGAGGCGCCGTTCGCCTTCGCCGCCGATCCGGGCGGGACGGGACCGCTGATCACCGGCTACCTCGACGTGCTCGCCGAGGAGCCCGACGGCGGCGTGCTGGTCGTCGACTACAAGTCCGACCGGCTCGAGGGCGAGGACCCGGCCGTCCACGTCGCCCGCGACTACGAGACGCAGCGGCTCGTCTACGCACTCGCCGGCCTGCGCCACGGCGCGCCGGCCGTCGAGGTCGCCTACTGCTTCCTCGAGCGCCCCGCCGAACCGGTCGTCGCCCGCTTCACCCGCGCCGACGCGCCGGAGCTCGGCGAGCGGCTGCTCGGTCTCGCCCGCGGGGTGCTCGACGAGCGCTGGGCCGTCACGGACGCGCCGCACCGCGAGCTCTGCGGCGACTGCCCCGGCCGCGCCGCGCTCTGCTCGTGGCCCGAGGCGATGACCCTGCGTCAGTCCTCGGCGGCCTCCTTGGGCGCCAGCACCGGGCCGTCGTAGTCGGGCGGGAGCCCGGGCGTGCGGCGCAGGTCGACGACCGCGTTGAGCTCCGCGCCGAAGAGCAGCACGATGTTGGTCAGCCAGATCCAGATCAGCAGGATCACGACGGTCGCGAACGAGCCGTAGGTCGCCCCGTAGCGCGAGAAGTTCGACGCGTAGACGAAGAACAGCGCGGAGGCGAGGATCCAGGTGAACACCCCGAACACCGCGCCGGGCGTGATGAAGCGGAAGCGCGGGATCTCCACGTTCGGCGCCGCGTAGTAGACGATCGCGTAGATCAGCATCGCGACGAGCAGCGCGGCCGGCCAGCGCACGATCCGCCAGACCGAGGCGATGTTGTCGCCGAGTCCGATCAGCCCGAGCACGTCGCCGGCGAGGCCGCCGCCGAGGAAGATCAGGATGAAGGTGACGATCACGAGCACCAGCAGCAGCAGGGTCCAGGCGAGGTTCTCCGCCTTCTGCTTGATGAAGCCGCGGCCCTCCTCGACGCGCCAGATGTGGTTGAGCGCGCGTCCGACCGCGCCGAACGCGCCGCTGGCGCCGTAGAGCGACGTCACGGCGCCGAGCACCAGCGCGCCCACCGCGGTGCTGCGCTGGGTCTGCGCCGACTTCAGCGCGGCCGTCACCGCGTTGACGACGTCGTCGGGCGCGCCCGCGTCGCGCAGGTACTTGGCCGCGTCGTCGACCAGCGCCTGCTGACCGACGAGCCCGAGCACCGCGACGCCCAGCAGCAGCGCGGGGAACAGCGAGAGCATCGAGTAGTAGGTGAGCGCCGCCGCGTGATCGGTCACCTGGTCGCGCTGGAAGCGCGAGAACGCCGCCTTGAAGTCGCCGAGCCTGATCGCGGCCGTCAAGGCCGCGGGCGCGGCGGCAGGAGCGCGTGGCCGTCGAGGACCGCCTGCGCGACCTCGATCACCGGACGCGACGTCGAGCGCGCCTGCTCGCGCATCAGCTCGAACGCCTCGCGGTCGTCGACGCCGTGGCGCTCCATCAGGATGCCCTTGGCGCGCTCGATCCGCGTGCGCCGCTGCAGCGCGGTCTCCAGCTGCTCGACCTTGTCGGCCAGGTGGCGCGCCTCGCGGTAGCGGCGCACCGCGACCTCGATCGCGGCCTGCACCGTGTCGGCGTCGTTGGACTCCACCCAGGCGGAGATGCCGCGCTCGGCCGCCCGTGCGACGAAATGCGTGTCGCCGTGCGGGACCTGGGCGATCACCGGCCCCGACGCGTACTCGACGGTCTCGCCGATCAGCGCCAGCGCGTGCTCGTCGTCGATGTGGACGGCGACGATCGCCAGGTTCGGATCCTCGCGGGCGATGATCTCCGCCGCCTCGCGCACGGAGACCGCGAACGGGGTCACGACGTGACCGAGGCCCTCGAGCACGCCGGCCAGCGTTTGGAGGGCTTCTTCGTTCTCGTCGGCGACCAGGATCCGCAGCCCGCGCTCCGTCACCGTGCCCACGGCAGAGCCGCTCGTCACGTTACGTACACACCCTCGATAGACTGTGTACACCCGCGGCCCAGCCCCCCGTCGCGATCCGACTCACGCCCCAGCCCATCGGCGTGCCGAATGCTTTGAGTGGAGACCTTGGGGTTGGAGAGCAACAACGGGCGTGCAGAGGGCGGCAGGACACCGGGAGCATATCCTGGGGCCGACGCAGTTGCCGAGCGCGCGGCCCGTGCGCGCGAGGACCGGCGGCTGCTCGTCCGCCTGCACCGGCACGGCGACATGGCCGCGCGCGAGGCGCTCGTCGAGCGCTTCCTGCCGCTGGCTCGCCAGCTCGCGCGGCGCTACCAGCACGGCGGCGAGCAGCTCGACGACCTCGTCCAGGTCGCCTCGCTCGGGTTGCTCAAGGCCATCGACCGGTTCGACCCCGCGCGCGAGACGGCATTCTCGTCGTTCGCCGTCCCGACGATCCTGGGCGAGCTCAAGCGCCACTTCCGCGACAAGGGCTGGTCGGTCCGCGTCCCGCGCGATCTGCAGGAGCTGACCGTGCGCGTCGACCGCGTCACCGAGCAGCTCGCCCGCGAGCTCGGCCGCGCGCCGACGCTCGCCGAGGTCGCCGAGCGCACCGGCCACAGCGAGGAGCAGGTGCTCGAGGCCCGCGAGGCAGCCGGCGCCTACCGGGCCGTCTCGCTGGACCGCCCGCGCGACGACGACGAGGAGGGCGAGGGCACCGTCGGCGCCGCCATGGGCACCGAGGACCCGGGCTTCGGCGTCGCCGAGGACGCCGCGACCGTGCAGCGCCTGATGCGCGTGCTCTCCGAGCGCGAGCGCGAGGTGCTCCGGCTGCGCTTCGCCGAGGACCTCACCCAGTCCGAGATCGGCGTGCGCGTCGGCGTCTCGCAGATGCACGTCTCGCGACTGATCCGCCAGGCGATCTCACAGCTGCGCGCCGAGGCCGAGGAGGACGAGGCGTCCGCCCGCGGCTCGCTGCGGCCCGCCCGGCGTCCCGAACGGTGACGTGGAGCTCTGCGGCGGGTAGGTTGACGCCATGGAGCATTGGGACCTGCGGTCTGTCGACGTCGCGCCGCACAAGCCGGAGATCCTGCACTCGGCCCGCGGCGAGGCGCGCTCGATCCTGATCTCGCTGCCCGCGGGCGAGGAGCTCCAGGACCACGAGGTGCACGAACGGGCCTATCTCGTCGTCGTCGAGGGCCAGGTCGAGGTCGGCGGCGCGTCCGGCGGCCCGGGCTTCGCGGCCGTCTTCGACCCCGGCGAACGCCATGCGGTCCGGGCCCGCGCCGATGCACGTTTGCTGTTGGTACTTGCGCCCTGGCCGGGAGATGGACATCCTGGCGCACGGGACTAGGATTCGGCCGGCCGACTCGGCGGCATCATCCGGAGGGAGAGGAAGGGCGATGGCGGAGATCCAGCTTCGGGGTGTGACCAAGCGGTACCCCGATGGGACGGAAGCGGTCAAGCAGGTCGATCTGGACATCGGAGACGGCGAGTTCATGATCCTCGTCGGCCCGTCGGGGTGCGGGAAGTCGACCGCGCTGCGGATGATCGCCGGGCTGGAGGACATCAGCGAGGGAGACCTCGTGATCGGAGGCGAGACGGTCAACGACCTCCCGCCGAAGGATCGCGACATCGCGATGGTCTTCCAGAACTACGCCCTCTACCCCCACATGACGGTCCGCGAGAACATGGGCTTCGCGCTCAAGCTCGCCAAGACCGACAAGGCGGAGATCGACTCCAAGGTGGAGGAGGCCGCGCGCATCCTCGACCTCGAGCCGCACCTGGACCGCAAGCCGGCGAACCTCTCCGGCGGTCAGCGCCAGCGGGTCGCCATGGGCCGCGCGATCGTGCGCGATCCGAAGGCGTTCCTGATGGACGAGCCGCTGTCGAACCTCGACGCGAAGCTGCGCGTGCAGATGCGCACCGAGGTCTCGCGCATCCAGAACCGGCTCGGGACGACCACGGTCTACGTGACCCACGACCAGACCGAGGCGATGACGCTCGGCGACCGCGTGGCGGTCATGCGCGGCGGCGTCATCCAGCAGGTCGACACTCCGGCGAACCTCTACGACCACCCCGAGAACCTGTTCGTCGCCGGCTTCATCGGCTCGCCCTCGATGAACTTCGTGCCCGCGCGGCTCGAGGGGGACACGATCAAGCTGCCGTTCGGCGACGCCGAGGTGAGCGATGACCTCCGGCGACGGCTGCAGTCGGCGCCCGGCGGCCACAAGGCCGGCATGGACGTGATCGCGGGCATGCGCCCCGAGCACTTCATCGACACGGCGGTCGAGGAGGCCGGGCCCGACTTCCTGCGGTTCACGGCCAAGGTCGACGTCGTCGAGTCGATGGGCTCGGAGCTCTACGTCTACTTCGAGGTCCAGCACGAGGGCGTCGACTCCTCGGAGCTCCAGGAGCTCGCGGCGGACTCCGGCATGGAGGACCTGCCGTCGCACGGCGCCGGAGGCCAGCAGATCGTCGCCCGCCTCGAGGCGCAGTCGCAGGCCAAGGCCGGCGGCGAGGTCGAGCTCGGGCTCGACACGTCGAAGATCAAGCTGTT
This sequence comes from Solirubrobacteraceae bacterium, assembly GCA_036269915.1. Taxonomy (GTDB): domain Bacteria; phylum Actinomycetota; class Thermoleophilia; order Solirubrobacterales; family Solirubrobacteraceae; genus DATBDM01. The sequence goes on from DATBDM010000096.1 coordinate 11,233, forward strand.
CGACCCCGACGGCGGCCGCAACCTGACCGCCTGACGCTGAGCGATCCTGGGCGCGGCGCCCTCGGCGCCGCGCCGGCCGCGCTCAGTCCTCCTCGCGGCGCTGCTCCTCGGCGCCCGGCTCGAGCTTGTTGTCCAGGCCGACGACGCCGTCGACGTGACCCGCGACGTCGCCGGCGCGCTGCGCCGCGTCCTCGTCCGGCACGGTGCCGGTGAGCTCGGCCACGCCCTCCTCGACCTCGACCTTGACGCCGTCCTCCGCCACGGCCGGTTCCTGGGCGATGGTCGACTCGACCTCGTGCACGAGCGTCGCGTCGTCGGCCGGCTCGGTCGTCTCCGAGCGCGCCGCCGGCTCCTCGTCTGGGACCGGCGCGGCCGTGATCGCCCCGGGCTCGCCCTCGTCGATCGGCCCGGGCGTCGATTCGGGCCCGGGCTCCGGCTCCGGCTGAGGCGCCGGCTCCGGCTGCGGCGCCGGCTCCGGCTCGGGCTCGGCCGCCACCGGCGCGGGGGCCGCGGGCGGCGGTGGCGCCGGCGCGGCGGTCGGGCCGGGCATCGGCGCGGGAGCCGGGGCGGGGGCGGACTGGGCGCGCTTGCGGCGCGCCAGCAGTGCGGCGGCCCCGGTCGCGGCGAGCAGCAGGGCAAGCAGGCGGCGCATCGTCAACGGTCCCCTCTCGTCGGTGGCACGTCCTCGCCGTACCCTCGCACTCGCCCGCGGGAACGTCGCGGTGTCAGCGCCGACGCCGCAGCCGCCGCGGCGCGAGCCGCTTGCGCCGGCGCGCCTTGAGGTCCGCGTGGCGCAGGTCGTCGAGCACCGCGTCGCTCCAGTCGTGGGTGCGCAGCACGCGGTAGCGGTCGTTGGCGAGGCGCATGTACGTCTCGGTCTCGGTCTCGTCGTCGCGCACGAGCTCACCGGCGCGCAGCATCTCGGTGACCGGCTCGTACTCCTCCCGGAACCAGGTGGCGGCGACCTCGCGGCGATCCATGAACGTGCGCCGCTCCTGCATGGCGCGGAAGCCCCAGGCCTCGACGGCCTCGGCCAGCTCGCCGAACTCCCACGGGTCGGTCAGCTGGATGCGGCGTCGCGCCTCGGGCGGCAGCGGCACGCGCTCGCGGAAGAGCCGTTCGTGGTCCTTGATCGGCAGGTCCGGCAGGCGCGTGTCGAAGCCGAGCGGCACGCGCGTGGTGACCTCGGTGACGTAGGCGTCGATGTCCTTGCGCCCGAAGGACTTGGCCACGGAGACGCGATGGTGGCCGTCGCGGACGAAGTAGAGGTCGCCGACCTTGTAGAGCGAGACGGGCGGCATCGTCTCCCCGCGGCGCTGTGCGGCGTTGATCCGCTCCCAGCGCGAGCGCAGCCGCGGCGAGGTCGGCCGGAAGCCGCGGTCGAACTCGACGTTGCGGTCGACCGTGCCGACGATCGCGTCGAGCGGGACGACCTTCAGCCCGAGGTCGGACTGCCCCGTCCGGCCGAGCGCGTCGACGACCTCCTCGAAGGGGAGGATCAGCCCGACGTCGTCGGGCTCTCGCCGCAGCCGCCGCGCGATCTCCGTCAGGAGCCGGGCGCGCCGGGCACGGGAGAAGTCGTTCTGCGCGTCGGGACCGGGGAAGCCGCTGCTCATGCCCGGCCCGGAGACTACCCGGCGCCGACCGCGTCCCCGTCGAGGGCGTCGTCGAGCGACCCGACGAGCGTGAACACGCCGTCCAGGCCGGTGATCCGGAACGTCTTGGTGATCGCGTCGTTGTCGCAGACGATCACGAGCGAGCCGCCGCGCAGCTTCAGCCGCCGGTGGGCGCCGATCAGCACGCCGAGGCTGGAGGAGTCGATGAACGTCGTTCCGAGCAGATCCACGACGACGTGCGAGATGCCGGCGTCGATCGGAGCGGAGACGTGCTGCTTGAACTCAGGTGCCGTGAAGAGGTCGATCTCCCCGGTGACGGAGATGACATGCGTGTCCTTGCCGACCCGCCGGTCGGAGATCTCGAACTCGATGGCCATGGGTCCGGGCGGTTATTCCCCCGAAGGTTGGAGCGCAATCATGCCGGGACGTCGGAGTAGGCGAGTCGCACCTGCAGGAACTCGCCCCCGTCGCCGGCATCCACGCTCAGCTCGTCCGCCAGCTGCTCGATGACGTTGCCCACCCCCGGCACCGCAGCATCCACGACCAGTGCCTCACCGCCGCCGGGCCGGAGCGGGCCGACGCGCAGCGACAGCGTCCGCTCACCGGGCTCGAGCTCGACGTCGACGGTCTCGTGCGCGACGTGCGCCGGGGCGCGCGCGGCGATCAGGTCGGCGACGAGCACGGCGTCGTCGAGCCGGTCGAGCGGAAGGTCGGCGCGCGCGGCGAGCATGCCGACGACGCGGCGCAGCACGGGGCCGACGAGCGGACCGGACGCGATCGAGACCAGCGTCGACGAATCGCCCTGGGGCGCCGTCACGCGGCCCCCACGCGAGGCGAGCCGCGGTGGAACGACATCGAAAGGCGGCTGCCCGCGCTCGGGGCATGTTGGATCTCGAGCGAATGCACGATCGCGGCGATCAGCGGCAGGCCGAGACCGGGCCCCCTGGTGTCGGGGCTCGGTCCGATGCCACGGCCGCGATCGGTGACGATGACGTCGAGCGCCTCGCCCTCGGGACGGATGACGATCTCGAGCGGGCCGGGGTGGGCGCCGCTGTCGTAGGCGTGGCGGACGACGTTGGTGCAGGCCTCGGTGACCGCGAGGCGGATGTCCTCGACCACGGCCTCGGGCAGACGGAGCGCCTCGGCGAACGCGCCGAGCACGTGCCGGATGACGGCCACGTTCTCGGGCCGGGCGGGCAGCGTGAGCCGCACGTCGGCGTCACGCGCCTCGAGGGGCGTGAGCGCGTCGACGTGAAGCGTCCGGACGATGCCGTCGGCCACACCGTCGACGGCGGCGGGGAAGTCGCTGGGGAAGGATTCGTTGCCCATTGGTGGTCGTTCCGGTGCGTACCCGTGCCCCTGCGCCGCTAACCAGGAGCCTGGCACACCGCAGCCCTTTGCTTGCGAGCCGAAATGCACTTTGATACATCCGCGTCACATGCAGCGCGAACCGATCCGCATCGACCATGTTGGCATCAGGCCTCCGCGCGCCTTCTCGATCTCCGACGAGGCCGTCGAGGGGGCGGTCGTCATCCGGCTCGAGGGCGAGCTCGACCTCGCCGCGGCGGGGTCCCTGCGCAATCACGTCGACTCGACGGCCGGGCGCGCGCTGGTGCTCGATCTGCGCCTGGTCACCTTCGTCGACTCGTCCGCGCTTCGGGAGCTGCTGCGCGCCCGCACGGAGGTGGAGGCGCGCGGGGACCGGCTCGTCCTGGCGGCGGTCGCGCCGCCGGTACGCCGGCTCTTCGAGCTGACGCACACGGCCCCGCTGTTCCAGACCGCACCGACGCGCGAGGCCGCGCTGCGGATGGTCGGCGTGCTGGACGACTGACGGCTCAGGCGGCGGCGCGCGGCGCCGGGACCACGTGCGGCGGCCTCGCCTCGGCCTCGTGCTGCTGCGCGGTGGCGCGGGCGCAGATCCACGTGAAGCCGGAGTGGAGGAAGTCGCTGCCCGCGGAGGCGGCGAGCACGGCGGTGACCGTCCGCGCGGTGGCGGGCTTGTGCAGGCGCAGGCCGACGAGCCCGAGCGCGCACCAGGCGCCGGTGCAGCGGGTGCAGCTCATCAGCTCGCCGACGGCGTAGCGCAGCCGGCGGCCCTTCGGCCGGCTGCCGCCCGGCCGCTCGTCGACGAACGGCTGCCGGATCCAGCTCTCGACCTTCTCGTGGACGATCAGCTTCGAGAGCGCGAAGGTCGCCGCGGCGATCACCGGCAGCTCCTCGCGCGGGATCGGATCCTTGCCGCGGGCGCTGATCGCGGTGCCGCTCAGCAGCAGGCCGTAGAGGCTCGAGAGCACGGCGTAGTCGGCCGCCTCGGTCGGCGTCTGGGAGACGGGGCGCATCAGATGGGTCGCGGATTCGGGTCCGGCGGCAGCGGCGTGGGATCGGGGGTCGGCGCCGGCGGCACCGGGTCCGGGCCGGGACCGGGCGGGGCGGGCACGGGCGGCTGCGGTGTGGGGACCGCGGCGGTGGGCTCCATGCGACTGCGGCTACCCGCCGCTGCGCGCGAGGAACCGCGGGCGGGCGGGCACCAAACGACGACGGGGCGCCGGGTGGGCGCCCCGTCGGGGGAGGAGGGATGCTGCGCCGAGGAAAGGTCTGGCGGACCACACGACGCGACATCCATTGCGTGCCCATGCGTTCCGGGCGGCAAACGCACCAGATGAGAGAAGGTCGGGATCAGGACCGCGCTAGTCGCGCGCGCCGGCGTCGCGGAGCTGGCGGTCCTCGGGGCGCTCCGGGCGCGTCGGGCCTTCGCCGCCCTCGGGGGCGTCGCCGCCCGAAGGGTCGACGCCGCGGGCGGCGCCCTCGGGGTCGTCGGCGGTCTCGCCCGACTCCCCGTGCGAGCCCGCGTGCTCGGTGGTGTCGCCGAGCGGCGTCTCGTCCCGGCCGACGCCCGGCGTGCCGCCGTCCTCGGCCTTCGCGGATCCCTTGCGCATCGAGTTGAGCACGACGAACGTCACGAAGCCGGCGACGATCAGGAGCACCACGATCGCGGCGATCACATAACCCATGCCCGGTCGCCTACCCGCGCGCGCCGCGCCCGAAAACGACGCGAAGACGGGTTTGCGGCCGACGCGCGGGCGGTACCCACGGCGCGATGGCCCGCCCTTCCGCGATCATCGATGTCGACGGCACGCTCGTCGACACGAACTACCAGCACGCGCTCGCGTGGTTCCGCGCGTTCCGCCAGCACGGGATCACGCTGCCGCTGTGGGAGATCCACCGCCACATCGGCATGGGCGGCGATCAGCTCGTGGCGAGCATGGTGGGGGAGGGCTTCGACGAGGAGCACGGCGACGACGTGCGCGCGGCCGAGAGGGCGCTCTACCTCTCGCTGATGCCCGAGGTGCAGCCGCTCCACGGCGCCCGCGACCTGCTCGAGCGCCTGCACGCGCGCGGGCACGCGATCATCCTCGCCTCCTCCGCCAAGCCCGACGAGCTGCAGTACTACCTCGGGCTGCTCGACGCCCATTCGGTCGCCGATGGCTGGACCGACTCCGGCGACGTCCAGCGCACCAAGCCCGAGCCGGACCTCGTCACGGCCGCGGTCGAGAAGGCCGGCGGCGGCGACGCGGTGATGATCGGTGACTCCACCTGGGACTGCCAGGCAGCCGGAAACGCGGGTCTCGACACGATCGGGGTCCTCACCGGTGGCTTCAGCGAGGCGGAGCTGCGCGACGCCGGCGCGGCGGTCGTGTTCCGCTCGCTGCCCGAGCTCGCCGACGGCCTGGACGACACCCCTCTGGGCTGACACCGCGTCGGATACCCTGGAGAGCCGGTGAGTGCTCCTCTCGACCCGCACCCCCGTATCGGGGAGGACGGCGGGAGCGGTCTCAGCCGTGCGGAGGAGGATCGCCGCCTGCTGATCCGCTACCACCGGCACGGCGACCAGGTCGCGCGTGAGCAGCTGGTCTCGCGTCTGCTTCCGCTCGCGCGCCGCATGGCACGGCGCTACCGCCGGTCCGACGAGCCGCTCGACGACCTCGTCCAGGTCGCGACCCTCGGGCTCATCAAGGCGATCGACCGCTTCGACCCCGCGCGCGAGACCGCCTTCTCCTCCTACGCCGTACCGACCATGCTCGGCGAGCTCAAGCGCTACTTCCGCGACAACGGCTGGGCGGTCCATGTCCCGCGCGGCATGCAGGAGCGCGTCATGCAGGTCGACGCCTGCGTGCGCGAGCTCTCGCGCAAGCTCGGCCGCTCGCCGTCCGTGGCCGAGATCGGCGTCTCGCTGCAGCTCGCGCCGGAGCAGGTGCTCGAGGCGATGGAGGCCGCGACCGCCTACGACGCGGTCTCGCTCGAGTCCTACCGCTTCGGCGACGACGGCGACGGCGAGACCTACGCGGACTCGATCGGCGTCGAGGACGACCGCTACGAGCTCGTCGAGTACGGTGCGACGATCGAGCCGACGCTGCAGGCGCTGCCGCCGCGCGATCGCATCGTCCTGCACCTGCGCTTCGTGGAGGATCTGACGCAAGCCGAGATCGCCGATCGCGTCGGCGTCTCCCAGATGCACGTCTCGCGGCTGATCCGCCGTGCGCTCGAGCGGCTGCGCACGGTCGCCGAGCACGCCGGCTGACCGCGGCGCGCATCACTCCCGAGCCGGTCGGGTAGGCCCCCTAGGTCAATCACGACCGGAGGCCATACCCATGGGCATCACCGACAAGATCACTGGCCGCGCGAAGAAGGCCGCCGGCGACCTCGCCGACGACAGCTCGCTGCGGCGCGAGGGCCGCCAGGAGGAGCGCAAGGGCGAGGCGAAGGAGGAGCTCTCCAACGCGCAGGAGCGCGCCGACGCGAAGGCCGACGAGGTCGCCGACCTCGAGCGCAAGACCTGATGGGCACCGGGCCGGCCCAGGACCGTCCCCAGGAGGGGCGGTCGGGCTACCCGGAGGAGGGGCCGCCGGGCGTCGCCGACGACGCGCAGGAGCCCTCCGAGGACAAGCCGCAGCGTCAGGCCGGCAAGGCGGAGCGCAAGCACTCCGGGACCGGCAACGAGGACGAGGGCACGGCGACCGGCAACCCGCACGCCGCGGGCAGCTGAGGCTGATCAGCTGCGCGCGGGGCCGCGGCGCTCGAGCAGCTCGCGCAGCTCGGTGCCGGCCCCGTGCCCGCGGCTCTCGATCGCGGCGACGAGCGCGTCGGTGTCGACGTGCTCGCGCTCGCGCGTGAAGCGCCCGGCGGGGCGGACGAGGTCCTGCCCGCGCAGCTCGGCGGCGCTCGGCTTGCGCGCGAGCGACGACGCGTCCGGCGGATCTCCGCGCAGCAGCCACGAGCCGTCGGGGCGGCGCATCAGCTCGCCGCGCTCCGCGAGCTCGGACAGCGCCGTGGAGACGGTCGGCCGGCGCGCGCCGACGAGCTGGCCGAGGATCCGATGGGTGAGCGCGAGCGGCACCACGACGCCGTCGCCGGTGACGCGGCCCCAGCGCTCGGCGAGGTGCCAGAACAGCGCCTTCAGGCGGCGGTCGACGCGCGTGAGCTGCGAGATCGCCTGCGTGGTCGCCAGCCGCAGCGAGCGCTCGTTGAGGCGGTCGAAGAGCGCGGCGGTGAGCTCCGGGTAGCGCGCGGCCTCGAGCGCGAAGCGGCGGTCGAGCACCGCGACGGTGAGCGTCGAGAGCACCGACCACAGCGCGTCGACGGGCAGCAGGCTCGAGCGCCCGCTGACCTGCCACGGGCGCACGAGGTCGCCCGGCCCGAGCAGCTCGGCGCTGACGTGGTCGGCCACCACGAGCTCGCGGGCGAGCACGCCGTCGAGGATCAGCAGGCCGACGTGGTCGGCGGTCGCACCGGCCAGGCGCGACACGTCCCACGGGC
>DATBDM010000097.1:0-12118 GCA_036269915.1 Solirubrobacteraceae bacterium
GGGCCGGCGCGGCGAGTGGTCCTTCCGGCTCGGCCGCCGCGAGATCGGCCACCTGCACGGCGACCACGCCGCGCACTTCTCGTTCCCGAAGCCGGTCTGGGGCGAGCTGTTCGCGGAGGGCCGGATCGTCCATCACCCGGTCTTCCCGGACAAAGAGGGCCCCGCCGCGCGGCGCATCGAGGGCGACGACGACGTGCGCGACGTGATCGCCCTGCTGCGCCTGAACTACGACCGGATGAGCTAGGCCGCCTCAGGCGGTCGCGAAGCGCTTCGCGGCGCGGGCGCGGCGCTTGGCCGACTCGACCTCGCGGTCCTTGGGCGGCGCGTGCGTGACGAGCTCGGCGAGCAGTTCGCTGGTGACCTGCCCGACGCGTTCGACCGCGCGGTCGAACGCGTCCTCGTTGGCCTGCGACGGCTTCGTCGAGCCGCTTACCTTGCGGACATACTGCAGGGCGGCGGCGTGGACCTCGTCCTCCGTCGCGGGCGGCGCGAAGTTGTGGAGCTCTCGGATGTTGCGGCACATGCTGTGAGCGTAGAGCCGTTGTTCGCCTGACGTCGCCAGCGGGCGACACCGGTGAACGTCATTACAGCCTCGAGGGTGGCGCAGCCGGGTGCCACAACGTGCAGTTGGCGAGGCACGCACTGACGGGATCCACGCTGTGACCGCCCGCTCACAGCCCGCGCCGGGAGGCCTCAACGGGTCACCCTGCCGGGTCGGTCGACCCCACTCCCTCGATGCCGGGGTTCGTCGACCGCCCCGATCGCCGCACGCAGCCGGTCGGCCAGGGCGATGATGGCCACCGCGTCGCCGCGCGGTGCGTCCGGCCACTCGTCCAGGCGCGTCCACCAGTACGCCTCCGGCGTGCCGGGGTAGCGGGCGATCAGATGCAGGTGGAAGTGCGGGATGCCGTGCCCGATCACGGCCGCGTAGACATGCTCGGCTCCCTCGGACGACATCAGCGCGCGGCTTGCGAGCGCGGCCAGGCGGCCGACCGAGGCCGCTTCGTCCGTTGTCAGCTCCCCGAGCTCGGCGACGTGGCGGCGCAGCTCGACGAACAGGTGGCCGAGGTAGACCTCGGAGGAGCAGGCGGTCGGCGTGGTCAGCGGCAGGTGCGAGACGACGGCGTGCTCGTCCTCGGTGATCACGCCGCCCGGGACGACGCTCATCGCCGCGTGCTTGCGGCAGATGTAGCAGTCCTCCATCAGTCCTTCTGCCTCATGACGGTCAGCCCGACGAGCCGCGAGACGAGCATCGCGACGTAGGCGAGGCCGGCGAGCTGCTCGATCATCACGAGGCCGCGGGCGAACGGCTGGATCGGGATCACGTCGCTCAGCCCGGTGCTGGTCAGCGTGGTGAACGAGAGGAACAGCAGCTCCATCCACGTACGGTCGGCGTTCGGGTGCACAGCCGCCGTGAAGCTGCCGGGCTCGATCGCCTGGCAGACGGTGAAGACGTAGGCGAACGCCCACGCGACGAGCGTGAAGGTCGCGCCGACGGCGAACAGCTCGTCGCGGGTGATCCGGTGGTCGGCGAGCATGTAGCGGATCAGCCCGGCGGCGGCATAGAAGTACAGGACCGCCTCGAAGGCCGAGGACCACGGCAGCAGCGCGGGGTCGCCGCTGATCGCCTGGATCAGCAGCAGCACGGTGGCGGGGATGGCCAGCAGCGCGCCGATCAGGTTCTGCCCGGGCGTCGCGCGTACCGCGAGCACGACGAGGCCGAGGGTGAGGATCCCGAGCGCGCTGACCAGCGATCGCCCGACGCCCCGGCCCTCCAGGAACGGGTAGACGAGCACGCTCGCGAGCTGCACGGCGAGCAGGACGGCCGACGGTTCGCGGCGGGCGAAGGCGAGCATGAGGACCCGCAGCCTAGACTCGCCCGCATGGCCGACGCCACCGTGCTGCTGGTCGACGACGACGCCCGGATCCTGCGCATGCTCGAGCGCACGCTGTCGGCCGAGGGCTACGCCGTCGAGGCGGTCGCCGACGGCGGGACCGCGCTCGCGCGCGTCGAGCGCTCCGTGCCCGACCTGATCGTCCTCGACGTGACGATGCCTGGCCTCGACGGGCTCGCCGTCACCCGTCGCCTGCGCGGGCGGCGGCTCGCCGTCCCGATCCTGCTGCTCACCGCTCGCGACGCGCTGGACGAGCGCGTCGCCGGGCTCGACGCCGGCGCCGACGACTACCTCGTCAAGCCGTTCGAGATCGAGGAGCTGATGGCGCGCGTGCGGGCGATGCTCCGCCGCAACCACCTCCCCAACGAGCAGCTCGCCCACGGCGACCTGACCCTCGACCCCGAGGACGGGACCGCGCGCCGCGCGGGCCGCGACCTGAGGCTCACGCGCCGCGAGGCCGAGCTGCTCGAGCTGCTGCTGCGCAACGCGCGCGCCGTGGTCAGCCGCGACCAGGCGCTCGACGAGGTCTGGGGCGGGACCGGCGAGGCGGGAGCGAACGTGGTCGACCGCTACGTCGGGTACCTGCGCCGCAAGCTCGGCGATCCGCCGCTGATCCACACGGTGCGCGGGCTCGGCTTCCGGCTGGGCGGCGACTGAGCCGTGCGCAGCGCCGGCCTGCGCGCCCGCGTCGCGCTGGCGGCGGCCGCGGCGATCGTGGTCGCGGTCGCGCTGCTGGGCATCGCCGTCTCCGCGGTCCTCGGCCACGAGCTCAACGGCTCGCTCGACCGGGCGCTGCGCGAGCGTGCGGTCGACGTCGCACGGCTGGCCGCCTCGACACCCCAGCTGCTCGTCGCGCCGGGCGCGCTCGAGGGGCGCGTCGGCGGCTCGTCGCTGCTCGTGCAGGTCGTCGACCGCCGCGACCGGATCGTCGCGCGCTCCGACGGACTCGGCGGACGGGTATTGCCCGAGGACGCGGCCACGCGCGCCGCGCTGCGCGGCCGTCGCACCGCCTACGCCGACGACCGGCTCGGCACCGAGCCGATCCGCGTCTACGCCGCGCCGCTCGGCACGCTCGGCCAGGGCCCCGCGGCGGGCGGTGCGGTGATCCTCGCCGGCACCACGGCCGACATCAACCGCACGCTGGACACGACGCGCACGCTCGTCGTGGTCTGCGCGCTCGTCGCCGCGGCGCTCGCCGCCGGGCTGGCGACCCTGCTGAGCGGCCGCGCGCTCGCCCCGCTGCGGCGGCTGGCCGGCGGCGCCCGCGCGATCGAGCGCTCCGGCGACGCCTCGGAGCGCCTGCCCGTGCCGCCGACCCGCGACGAGGTCGGCGAGCTGGCCTCGACGCTGAACGCGATGCTCGCGTCGCTCGAGCACGCCCAGGAGGCGGAGCGGCGCTTCGTGGGCGACGCCTCGCATGAGCTGCGCACGCCGCTCACCGCGCTGCGCGGCAACGCCGCCTACGTCGCGCGCCATGGCGCCGATCCCGCGGCGCTGGCCGACCTCGAGGCCGACGCCGCGCGACTCAGCGCACTCCTCGACGACCTGCTCGCGCTCGCCCGCGAGGACGCCGCCGCGCCCGCCGCCGGCGAGCCGGTCGACCTCGCCGAGCTCGCCCGCGCGGCCGCGGACGACGGCACCCGACTGGAGCTCCCGGAGGATCCGGTCCTGGTGCCCGGCGAGCGCTCGGCGCTCGAGCGGGCGATCGGGAACCTCGTCGCCAACGCGCGCCGCCACGGCCCGCCGGACGGCATGGTGACGATCGCCGCCGGCGCGCACGACGGCCGCGCCTTCGTATCGGTCGCCGACGACGGCCCGGGCATCCCGCCCGACCAGGCCGAGCGGGCGTTCGAGCGCTTCTGGCGCGCGCCGGGCGCCCGTGGCGAGGGGTCGGGCCTCGGCCTCGCGATCGTCCGCGCGGTCGCCGAGCGTCACGGCGGTACGGTCGCCGTCGACGGCGCGACGTTCCGGATCGAGCTCCCGGCTGTCAAGGATCTCTCAAGCTCCAGGGGTACAACCCAACGACCATGAGACGACTGATCACCCTTCCGGCCCGCCGCCTGTGGACGCTTCTCGCGGCGGTCTGCGTGCTCGTGCTGGGTGCCGGCATCGCCCAGGCGGCGCTGCGCTCGGGTGGCGATACCCCGCCCACGAAGCCGCTCGACCGCGCGATCCGCGCCGCGGCCACCGCCCCCGACGCGCCCGGCATCAGCGCGCGCATCGAGTTCGTCAACCACCTGCTCCCCTCAGGCTCGGTCGGCGGCCAGACCGGCAGCTCGCCGCTGCTGCAGGGCGCGTCCGGCCGCCTCTGGCTGACCGGCGACGGCCGCATGCGGCTCGAGCTCCAGTCCGACAGCGGCGACGCCCAGATCGTCTCCGACGGCAAGCAGGCCTCGGTCTACGACGCGACGTCCAACACGATCTACCGGGCCGACCTCCCCCAGGACAAGAGCACCGCCGGGCACGCGCAGAGCGGGCCGCCGTCGCTTGCCCGGATCGACAAGGGGCTGGCCAACCTCGGCAAGGCCTGGACGCTGTCCGGCGCGCGCCCCGGCAACACCGCCGGGCAGCCGAGCTACACGCTGCGCATCGCCCCCAAGGACGACGGCGGCCTGCTCGGCGCGGCCGAGGTCGCCTGGGACGCCGCGCACGGCACGCCGCTGCGCGCCGCGATCTACGCCCAGGGCCAGCGCTCCCCGGTCATCGAGCTCAAGGCCACGAGCATCCACTACGGCTCGATCCCCGCGTCGGACGTGGCGCTCAAGCCGCCGGCCGGCGCGAAGGTCGTGCAGGTCGACGCACCCGCGAAGGGCGGCGCCAAGGCGCGTCGCACCGGCAAGGACGTCACCGGCGCCGGGGCGGTCGCGGCCAAGCTGAGCTTCCCGCTGTCGGCCCCCGCCAAGCTCGCCGGCCTCCCGCGCCGCGACGTGCGCCTCGTCTCGGTCGAGAGCGACAAGGGCGCGCTGGTCACCTACGGCCGCGGGCTCGGCGCGATCGTGGTCTTCGAGCACGCGTCGCAGCCGCAGTCGGGCCAGGGCAAGGGCAACCGCCGCTCGGCCATGGAGCAACTGCCCTCGGTCAACGTCAACGGGGCCACCGGCAAGGAGCTCGCCACCGCGCTCGGCACGGTCGTCACCTTCGAGCGGGCGGGCGTGTCCTACACGGTCGCCGGCTCGGTGCCGCCCGTCGCCGCCGAGAACGCGGCACGGGGCCTGAAGTGAGCGACGCGGCGCCGGTCGAGGCGCGCGGGCTGGTCAAGGTCTACGGCGACGTCGTCGCCGTAGACCACGTCGACCTGACGGTCGCCGCGGGCGACGTGTACGGCTACCTCGGCCCGAACGGCGCGGGCAAGACGACGTCGCTGCGGATGCTGCTCGGGCTGATCCGGCCCGACGGCGGCTCGGCGCGGCTGTTCGGCCGCGACCCGCTGCTCGAGGGCGCCCGCGCCCTCGACGGCGTCGCGGGCTTCGTGGAGGCGCCGCGCTTCTACCCGTACCTGAGCGGGCGCCGCAACCTCGAGCTGGTCGCGGCGCTCGACGGCTTCGGCGCCGCCTCGCGCATCGACGCCGCGCTGGACACCGTCGAGCTGAGCGCCCGGGCCAAGGACAAGGTCGGCGGCTACTCGCACGGCATGCGCCAGCGCCTCGGCATCGCCGGCGCGCTGCTGCGCGACCCGCGGCTGCTGCTGCTCGACGAGCCCGCCACCGGTCTCGACCCGGCCGGCATGCGCGACATGCGCCTGCTCGTCCGGCGCCTCGCCGACGAGGGCATGACGGTGCTGCTCTCCTCGCACCTGATGGGCGAGGTCGAGGAGCTGTGCGACCGCGTGGCGATCGTGCGCAGCGGACGCGTCGTCTACGAGGGCTCGCTGCCCGAGCTGATCAACACGACCGCCGGGCAGTACGAGCTGCGGACCACGGACGACGAGCGCGCGCTCGAGGTCGTCCGCGACGAGCCCGGCGTCGAGTCGGCCGAGCCCTTCGAGCGCGGCGTGCGCGTGCGCGCCGACGACGACGCCGTGCCGCGGCTGTCGATCGCGCTCGCAGAGGCGGGCGTCGGCATCCGCGCGCTGGTACCGCGCACCGCCACGCTCGAGGAGCTGTTCTTCCGCCTCACCGAGGGCGAGGAGCCCTCGGTCAACGGCCGCGCTCCGGCGCTCACGGGGGAGCCGGCATGAGCGCCGCGACGATCCCGGCCCGCGCGCGCACCGGACGCCGTCCCGGCGTCGGCACCGTCTACGCGTGGGAGCTGCGCAAGCTGCGCGCCCAGAAGCGCACCTACCTCGGGCTGGGCATGGCCGCGCTCGTGCCGCTGATCTTCATCACGGCGCTGCTGCTCAACGGTTCCAACGGCGGCGGCGACGGCGAGATCCCGTTCGAGCGCTACGTGCGCGAGACGGGCCTGGCGATCCCGCTCGTCGGCCTCTTCTTCGGCTCGATCTGGCTGTTCCCGCTGATCACCGCGCTGGTCGCGGGCGACATCGTGGCGACCGAGGACAACCACGGCACGCTGAAGACGATCCTCACCCGCTCGGTCGACCGCTGGCAGGTGTTCGTGGCCAAGACGCTCGCCGCGCTCACGTACGCGTTCACCGCGCTCGTGCTCTACGTGCTCGTCGGCCTGATCGTCGGCGGTCTGATCTGGGGCTTCGACCCGCTCGTCTCGCTCTCGGGGACGCGGATCCCGGTCGGTCGCGGCCTGCTGCTGCTCGCGGCGACGACATTCGCCTACTTCATCCCGGTGATCGCGATCGCGGCGGTCGCCCTGCTGCTCTCGACCGTCACCCGCAACTCCGCGGCGGCGGTCGTCGGCACGCTGATGTTCTCGCTGATCCTGCAGCTGCTCGGCGTGATCTCCGCGCTGGACTTCCTGCAGCCCTACCTGCTCTCGACGCAGTTCAACGCGTGGCAGGGCCTGCTGCGCGAGCCATCGGACTGGGCGCCCGTGGCGCGAGCGGCGTGGGTGTCGGCCGCCTACGCGCTGCCGGCGCTGGCGATCTCGTTCACCGCGTTCCTGCGCCGCGACGTCGCCGGCGGCTGAGGAACACGCCGACCGCCTCGTGCGTCTCGCGCGGGCGTTCGAGCTGCGGGACGTGGCCGCTTTCGAGCTCGAGGTGCTCGGCCTTCGGGAGCGCGTCGGTGACGTGGCGGGCGAAGGCGATCGGGACCAGCCGGTCCTGCTTGCCCCACACGAACAGCGCCGGGACGGTCAGCGTCTTCAGGCGCGGCCAGAAGCCGTCGTCGCCCTCGGGCTCCTCGAGGTAGATCTGCCGTGCCGCCGCGTAGAAGGCGGCGCGGCCGCGGCGGGTGAGGTACGCGCGCATGAACTCGTCGACGCCGGCCGCGGTCCAGCCGTCGCGCGCGCCGGGGATCATGCGTTCGACGATCTGCTCGACCGCCGCCCGCGGCGTCGGCTGGATCGCGCCGAGCTCGGGGCGGACGGCCCGCAGCAGCGGCGCCCACGGGCGATTGCGCCGCCAGGCCATCGAGGGCGCGAGCAGCACGAGGCGCTCGACGCGCTCCGGGGCACGTAGCCCGATCTCGAGCGCGACGCGACCGCCGAGGCTGTTCCCGATCACGTGCGCGCGCTCGAGGCCGAGCGCGTCGAGCAGCTCGATCACCGACTCGGCGAAGAAGCGCGCGTCGTAGGGCGCGCGCAGCGGCTTGCCCGAGTCGCCGAAGCCGGGTAGGTCGAGCGCGATGACGTGGAAGCGGTCGGCGAGCGCGGCGACGGTCGGAATAAACGACGCCTTGGTCGCTCCGAGGCCATGGATGGCGACGACCGGATCGCCCGTCCCGGCACGCAGGATCGAGATGTGGCCGCTGCGGGTGCGGACCTGCTCGAAGCGCAGGCGGCCGGGCGTGTCCTCGCCGCTCGTCGCCGCGAGGAAGCCGACGCCGAGGTGGAGGTTGCGGCGCACCTTCAGGCGGCCCTGCCGGTAGGCGGTCATGCCGCCGCGCACGTCGGCGGCGATCTCGCGCCACGTGGCCGCGTCGGCGGTCAGCAAGGCGTCCGGATCGCCCTCGGCCGCGGGCTCGAGCCGGGCGCCGCCGTCGAGGACGGCGTCCTGGTCCTCGCCGTCGGTGACCGCCAGCCGGATGCGCACGCGCCGCGGCCCGGGGTCGGCCACCGTCGCGTCGTAGCGCGCGACGAGCTCGGTCAACACTGCAACGACGCTGGGCTCCTGCGTGGCGGCCATCCTGACCATCTGCCCACGATCGCACAGCGGAATGTGACATCGATCCGGTCCCGTCGTACCCGTGCTCGAAAGTACGTGCGGTCGCCGGGTGCCGTCAGCCGGTGATCGGCGGCCGCCGGAGCCGCGCGTACTGCCGAAGGCCGGTACTAGCCTCAATGGGTGCGCCGAATCCTCCCCTGGCTGCTCGTGGGCGCCGTCGTGGCCCTCGGGGGCTGGGGATTGGACGTGGTCGGCGTCCCCTCGCCGTGGCTGTTCGGCGCGTTGCTGCTCGGCCTGGTGATCGCGTTGTTGGCGCCGGGGCGCTTGGAGATCCCCGAGCGCGGCTTCACGGCGGCGCAGGCCGTGACCGGCGTGACGCTCGGCACCTACCTGCAGTCCTCGGCGCTCTCGGCGCTGGGGCACGACTGGCTCGCGGTGTCGCTGGTGAGCGCCGCCACGCTCGCCGTCTCGCTGCTCGCGGGGCTCGGCCTGGCGAAGGTGACCTCGCTCGACGCGCCGACGGCCGCCCTCGGGATGATCGCGGGCGGCGCGTCCGGGATCGTGACCATGGCGCGCGAGCTCGAGGGCGACGACCGGCTCGTCGCCTTCATGCAGTACGCGCGTGTGCTCGTGGTGGTCCTGCTCACGCCGCTGCTGATCCCGATCCTCTTCCCCGGCCATCACGGCGTCAGCGCGGCGGCGGCGGGTGGACACGTCCCCGTCTTCGGCACGGGGGAGAACTGGCTGCTGACGCTGCTGATCGCCGGCGTGACCGGCTGGGCCGCCGTGCGCCTGCGCATGCCGGCCGGCGCCCTGCTCGGCCCGATGATCGTCGCCGGCGCGATCACGCTGTCGGGGCTCGACGCGTCGCTCATGACGCCGCCGCTGCTACGCGAGACGGCCTTCGCGGTGATCGGGCTGCAGGTCGGGCTGCGCTTCACGGTCGAGACGGTCCGCCAGGTCGGCCGCCTGCTCGTCCCGGTCCTCCTCTCCATCCTCTTCCTGCTCGTCGCCTGCTTCGGCCTCGCGGCGGTGCTCGCGGCGACGACGTCGGTGTCGCTGCAGGACGCATACCTCGCGACGACGCCGGGCGGGCTCTACGCGGTCCTGGCGGTGGCGTTCGGCGCGGGCGCGAACACGACGTTCATCGTCGCCGTGCAGGGCCTGCGCGTGCTGGTGATGGTGCTCCTGGCGCCGGTCGTGGTGCGCCTGATCCTCGGCCGACCGGTCGCGGTCGCGCGCTAGCCCGCGAGCACCGCGATCGCCTGCTCCTCGGCGGCGAATGCCGCGCGGCGCAGGACCTCCGGATCGCGCTCGAGCTGCGAGACCGGAGGCGTTCCCGCCGGCGGGCGCAGGCCGAGCACGTACGGCGGCCCGTGACCCGACGACGAGCGGGAGGCGATGTCCGTCACGACCCGTTCGTAGGACGCGATGCGATCCCGGTACACGCCCACGAGCGCGGGGTTCAGCCGCCGCAGATGGCGCTCGATCAAGCGGTCGGCCCATGGTGAGCCGCTCGAGCGCGGAACGCCGTGCGGGCGGGTCTGGAGCACCAGCGCGTGCGTCGCGCCGTGCCCCAGGGCGACGTCGAGGGGGATCGCGTCGGCAAGGCCGCCGTCGAGATACCGCCGCCCCGAGATCCGCACCGGGCGCCCGCCGACCCACGGCATCCGGCTCGTCGCCAGCAGCGCCGCCCAGAGATCGTCGCGCGTCCGCATCCCGCTGAACTCGACGACACCGGCCGTGTCGACGTCGACGGCCACGCAGGACAGCGCCACCGGGCTGGCGATCGTGCGCTCGTGGCGCTCGGCGTCGAGGCCCGCGTCGGCGTGCCGGAGCACGAAGCCCACGTCGATCGCCGGCCGCCCGACGAGCAGCCGCGCCGGGTTGATGAACGCCGGCCCCGCGAACGCGCCGGAGTAGGCCGCGGTGCACCCGCGCGCGACGCCGGCCAACAGCGCCGCAGCGTTGAGCGCGCCCGCGGACGCGCCGACGGCCAGGTCGAACGCCTGGGTCATCCCGAGCCGCTCGATCGCCGCCGTCATCGCCGCCGACACCACGCCGCGCATGCCGCCGCCTTCGAGCACCAGCGCCACGCGGTGTCCGTCGTCGCGCGAGCCCGACGCGGCCCGCGCCCGCAGGACCTCGACGACGCCCGGCGTCACTTGCGGTTGCGGCCGTACAGGTCGTGCGCGTCGACCCACTCCTGGGCGACGATCGCCGAGCCGAGCGACAGCTCGCCGCAGAGCACCGTCGCCGCGACGATCTCGGCGAACTTGCGCACCCCGCCCTTGCCGTGGCAGCCGAGCAGCTCCAGGCACTCGCGCTGCGTCGGCAACGACGTGCCGCCGCCGTAGGTCCCGACGATCAGGGCCGGGATCGTGATCGAGTAGTAGTAGTCGCCGTTCGGGCGCTGCTCGGCGTAGACGAAGCCCGCCGACGACTCCGCGACGTTCGCGACGTCCTGCCCGGTCGCGATGAACATCGCGGTGATGCCGTTGGCCGAGTGGGAGCCGTTGTTGTTGACACCCGACATGAACCCGCCGAGGTTGGACACCTGCCGCGCCCGGTACATGAGCTCGGTCCCCGAGTTCATGTGCTCCTTGAGCAGCGCGTCGGGGATCGTCGCCTCGGCCACGACGCGCTTGCCGCGCGTGCGCAGCATGTTGATCTGCGAGCTCTTCTTGTCGGTCGCGAAGTTCGACTCGAGGAAGAACTGGTCGACGCCCGGCTCGTAGTGATCGAGGATCCAGTGGCATGCCGCCTGCGTCGCCTTGCCGGTGAGGTTCTGGCCCGCGGCGTCGCCGGTGGTGTAGTTGAAGCGCGTGTAGAGGATCCGCCCGGCCGGATACTGCTCGATGTCCTGGAGCTTGCCGGACCGCGTCGTCGCCTCCGCCGCGTCGCGGATCTCGTCGAAGTGCGCGTCGAGCCACTCACCGAAGTCGCGCGCCTCGCGCGCGGACGCGAAGAGGAACGACGGCGCCCGCTGCATGCGGTCGTCGAGGATCGTGGTGCGCACGCCGCCGGCCGCGTGCAGCAGCTTCATGCCGCGGTTGTAGGAGGCGACGAGCGTGCCCTCGGCCGTCGCCATCGGCACGTAGAACTCGCCCTGCGCGTGCTCGCCGTCGACCAGCAAGGGACCGGCGATGCCGATCGGCACCTGCGCGACGCCGGTGAAGTGCTCGATGTTGCCGGGCAGCACATGCGGGTCGAACGAGTAGCTGCCGATGTGCTCGAGCGACGCGCCCGTGCGCTCGGTCAGGAACTCGCGCCGGCGCTGCGCTGCCTCCGGGGTGTAGTCGTCGTCGCGGTCGCGCGGGACGGAGACGCGCGTGGACTCGGTCGGGCTGCTCATGGACGGGATCCTGCCCCCATCGGCGGGTAGGCAGACCCGATGATCGCCGCACGCTACGAAGAGACCGGGCCCGCCGCCGACGTGCTGCGGGT
The DNA here is from genome assembly GCA_036269915.1 of Solirubrobacteraceae bacterium. Taxonomy (GTDB): domain Bacteria; phylum Actinomycetota; class Thermoleophilia; order Solirubrobacterales; family Solirubrobacteraceae; genus DATBDM01. Next base: position 11,521 of record DATBDM010000097.1, read on the forward strand.
GCAGGAGATCCCGACCCCCGAGCCCGGCCCGGGCGAGGTGCTCGTCCGCATCGCCGTCTCCGGCGTCAACCCGACCGACTTCAAGTCGCGCGCCGGCGCCACCGGGACACCCGCCGGCGGCTTCCAGATCCCCAACCAGGACGGCGCGGGCACGATCGAGGCGGTCGGCGAGGGGGTCGAGGAAAGTCGTGTCGGCGAGCGCGTCTGGCTCTACTTCGCCGCCTTCCAGCGCCAGTGGGGAACCGCCGCGCAGTACACGGTCATCCCGTCCGCGCAGGCCGTGCGGCTGCCCGACGGCGTCTCCGAGGACCTCGGCGCGAGCCTCGGCATCCCGGCATTGACCGCGCACCGCTGCCTGTTCGCCGACGGCCCGGTCGACGGCCGCGACGTGCTCGTCGCCGGCGGCGCCGGCGCGGTCGGCCACGCCGCCATCGAGCTCGCCGCGTTCCTCGGCGCGAACGTGATCGCCACCGTCTCGGGTGAGGACAAGGCCGAGCTGGCGCGCACGGCGGGCGCGCACCACGTCGTCAACTACCGCGACGACGACGCGGCCGAGCAGATCCTCGCGGCCGCGTCGTCGGGGCGCGTGCGCCGGGTC
>DATBDM010000098.1:0-25457 GCA_036269915.1 Solirubrobacteraceae bacterium
CCGCGCACGCCGGCGAACTCGAGCGCCGCCATGGCGGCGCCGGTCCAGCCCGAGGTCGCGACGGCGGGCAGGCCGTTCCAGGCCGACCAGGCGGCTTCGAAGCGCTCGGTGAGCGGTCCCTCCGACCAGCGCTGGGAGGTGATCACCTCGTCCCACAGCGCGTGCAGGCGGGCGCGGTCGCGCTCGTCGAAGCCGATGGCGAAGCGGCCGAGGTCCGGCGGGCTGGAGACGTCCATCAGCTGCCGACGCCCGCGATCCACTCGCGCAGCGGCGCCCTGCGCTCGGGGACGAGCCCCGCGAGCGCCGCGACGAGGGCGAAGAGCAGGAGCACGATCGCGTGGCCCTCCCCGAGGTGGTCGACGACGTGTGGCCACGGGAGCACCGCGACCGCCAGGCACGCGGCCGATCCGGTCCACAGGACCGCTCGGAGCCCCCGCGCATGGGTGCGATCCCAGGCGAAGCCGCCGGCGAGCACCAGCGGGGTCAGCATGACGAGGATGGTCGTGAAGGTGTCGTAGCTGTCGACGTTGGAGTCGACCGGGGTGAGCGTGAGCACCCCGAGCACCAGCAGCGCCGTCGCCGCCGCCCAGGCGACCGCGATCCCGGCGCGGCGCGCGACCGCGCCGACGGCGATCCGGCGCCGGCTGACCGCGGGCACCGCCGCCGCGGCCTCGCGGTGCCACTCGACGTACTGGCGCACGCCGTCGCGGAACGGCGTGGTCGCGGTCCAGCCGAGGTCCTTGGCGGCCCGCGCGCCGCTCACGGGCGCCCCGGCGTAATCGCCGGTGCGGCCGGGCGTGAAGGTCAGCTCGACGTCGCCGATGATGTCGCGGACGGTCTCGGCGATCTCGCGGATCGTCGTGTCCTCGGAGCCGACGAGGTTGTACGTCTGCCCGGCGGCGACCGGCGCGAGCGCGCGGACGACGCCGTTCGCGAGGTCCTCGACGTAGACGAAGCGGCGCGTCTGGGATCCATCGCCGGCGATGGTCAGCGGCTCGCCGGCGAGCGCCTTGCTGACGAAGGCGGGCACGACGGCCGCGGGCCGGGCGCGCGGGCCGTAGGGGATGCCGAAGCGCAGGATCGTGTGCTCGACGCCGTAGAGCTCGCCGTAGGAGTGGCAGTAGTGCTCGCCCGCGAGCTTGGTCGCGGTGTAGAGGTGCGCGGGCGCGTGCAGCGCCAGCCCCTCGACGTGGGTCTCGGCCGGCGTGTCCGAGTAGACCCAGATCGTCGACGCGTAGATCACGCGCCCGAGCGACCGGCGGCGCGCGGCCTCGAGCACGTGCAGCGTGCCGCGCGCGTTGCGCTGCTCGGACTCGACGGGGTCCTGCTGGACCTCGTTGACGTCGGCGCTGGCGGCGAGGTGGATGACGGCGTCGCAGCCGTCCATGGCCGCGTCGAGGGCGTCGAGATCGGCGAGATCGCCGAGTACGATCGGCACCCGGTCGGGGCTGTGGTGGGGCGAGGGCCGGGCATCGAAGATCCGCGGGCGATGACCGGCCGCGAGCAGCTGGTCGACGACATGCGAACCGATGAACCCGGAGCCGCCCGTGACGAGCACCTCCATGTTGGCTGGCAGCCTACAGGGCAGAAAATGAGAGGCTCGCTCGTGCCGATCCGCACCGTCGTGCGCGAATGGGGCCGGATCGGCTGCATCGGGTTCGGCGGACCTTCCGCCCACATCGCGTTGCTGCGCGAGCTCTGCGTCGAGCGGCGGGGCTGGCTGAGCGCGCGGGTCTTCGAGGACGCGATCGCCGTCTGCAACCTGCTTCCCGGGCCTGCGTCGACGCAACTCTCGATCCTCTCGGCGTGGATGGTGCGCGGGCCGGCGGGCGCGATCGCCGGCGGGCTCGCCTTCGTCGTACCCGGCCTGGTCGCGATGCTCGCGCTCGCCGCGCTCTTCTTGGCGTCGTCGCCGCCCGACGTCGTCCGCGGAGCCGGCGCGGGCGCCGGCGCGGCGATCGCCGCGGTCGCGCTGCAGGCGGGCCTCGCGCTGATGCTGCCGGCCTTCCGGCGCGACGAGGGCGCGCCGCGTGCGCGGCGGACGGCGTACGTCCTCGCGGGCGGGGTCGCCGCGGCGGCGGTCGGGCCGTGGCTCGTACTCGTGCTGCTCGCCGCCGGGGCGCTGGAGCTCGCCCTGCGCCGCTCGCGCGCCGATGCCGGCGTCCACGCCTGGCCGCTGCTCGCCGCCGTCCCCGTCGCCGGAGGGCTGGCCTGGACGGCGTTCAAGGTCGGTGCGCTCTCCTACGGCGGCGGGTTCGTGATCGTCCCGCTGATGCAGGCCGACGCGGTCGATCACCACCATTGGATGACCGCGCCGCAGTTCCTGAACGCGGTGGCGCTCGGGCAGGTCACCCCCGGGCCGGTCGTGCACACGGTGGCGGCGGTCGGCTACGCCGCCGCGGGTGTCGGCGGCGCACTGCTCGCCGCCGCGGTCGCCTTCGCGCCGTCGTTCGCGTTCGTCCTGCTCGGCGCGCGCCACTTCGGCGCCGTGCGGCGCAGCCCCGCGGCACGTGCCTTCCTGGACGGGGCCGGACCGGCGGCGATCGGCGCGATCCTCGGCTCGACGATCCCGCTCGCGGCGGCGCTGAGCGAGGCCTGGCAGGCGGCGGTGCTCGCCGGCGCAGCCGTGCTATTGCTCGCGCTGCGGCGCGGCGTCGTGCTCACGCTGCTGGTCGCGGGTGGGGCGGGGGCGATCGTCGCGCTGGCGGGCGGGCCGCTGCCGGGCTGAGCACCGGCGCGCCGGAATCGGTGCCGCCCGAAACCAAACTCGCGCGGTCGGGATTGTGGTAGCGTCCCGCCGAGTTAGGGAACCCTAACGCACCCTCTCCCCGATCTCCTCGAGGTGCATGACCCTTCGCCGCCTGATCCCGCTGCTCGCCCTCGCCGGATCGGTCCTGCTCGCCGCGTGCGGCGGCTCGGACTCCTCCTCCGAGGCTGCGACGGAGGCGAGCACCACCCCCGGGCAGGCGCGGGTCGAGATCGGCAAGGTCCGCTCCGCGATCGACGACGCCCTCGCCTCGCTGAAGCAGGGCGATCGCGCCGCGGCGGGCGAGGCGATCGCCGAGGGATACGTCGAGCACTTCGAAAAGGTCGAAGGCCCGCTCGAGAAGGCCGACCCCGAGCTCAAGGAGAAGCTCGAGGACTCCATCTCCACCGACCTGCGCGACAAGATCAAGAGCGGCGCGTCGCGCGCCGACGTGGAGCAGCTGGCGACGTCGATCCGCGCGAATCTCGACAACGCCGAGCGCAAGCTCAAGTAGGGCGGATGCGCGCCGGCCTCGCTCTCGTCGTCCTGCTCGCCGCGCTCGTCGTGGCGGCGCCCGCGCAGGCCGCGCCGTCCACGCTCGAGCGCGGCCGGGCCGAGGTCGACCAGGCGCGCGAGCTCGTGGGCGAGGCGCTCGTCGCGGCCAAGGCCGGCGATCGCGGGCGCGCCTATCGGATCGCACGGAGCGCCTATCTCGACCACTTCGAGTACGTCGAGATCCCGCTGCGGCTGCGCAACCCGAACCTCGTGCTCGACACCGAGTTCAAGTTCGCCCAGCTGCGCAACGACATCCGCGACGCGGCGCCGCTGTCGCAGGTGCGGCGCGACACCGCCGACGTGCGCGAGGGCCTGCTGGCGGTCGATCGCGAGCTCGCGGCCAAGGGCGTCGCCGCGCCGCTCGTGGCGTTCGGGTTCTCGTTCTCGATCCTCTTCCGCGAGGGCATCGAGGCGGTGCTGCTGCTCGCGATCCTGCTCGGCTCGCTGGCGGCGGGCAGCGCCGCGAACTACAAGCGGCCGCTCGCCTGGGGCGTCGCGGCCGCCGTCGCCGCCTCGCTGCTGCTGTTCGCGATCACGACGCTCGTGATCGACATCGCCCCGCTCAGCCGCGAGCTGCTCGAGGCGGTGACCGCGCTGCTCGCGGTCGTCGTGCTCGTGCTCGTCTCGTTCTGGCTGATCTCGCGGCTCGAGCACCGCCGCCGGATGGAGTTCATGCGCGCCCGCGTGGCGAGCGCGATGGCGGCCGGGACGACGATCGCGTTCGCCGGGCTCGGCTTCACCGCCGTCTTCCGCGAAGGCTTCGAGACCGTGCTCTTCTACCAGGCGCTCGCACTCTTCGCCCAGGGGCTCGGGCTGTGGGTGTGGCTCGGCGCCGGGGCCGCGGCGGTCGCGCTCGGCGGCGTCGCCTACGCGATCCTCGTGCTCGGCAAGCGGCTGCCGCTGAAGCCGATGCTGATCGGCGGCGCCTCGGTGCTGCTGCTGCTCTCGATCGCCTTCGCGGGCAACGCCGTGCGCTCGCTGCAGTCGGCCGACCTGATGGCGGCGACCCCGGTCTCGTGGCCGCGCCTGCCTGTGTTCCTCGCCGAGCTCACCGGCATCCACCCGACCAGCCAGGGTCTGCTCGTGCAGGCGGTGATGCTCGTCGTCTTCGCCGCCGGCGCCGTCTGGGTGTTCGCCTGGCAGCCCGCTCGCCGGCGGCGGCTCGAGGAGGCCGCGACGTGAGCGCGCTGCGCGTCGGCGTCGACGTCGGCGGGACGTTCACGAAGGCCGTCGCGGTCGACGCCTCCGGGCTCGAGCTGCGCGCGCATGCAGTCGTCCCGACCTCGCACGCGGCCGAGGGCGGCGTGACGGCCGGCGTCGCCGCTGTGCTCGGCGCGCTGCTCGCCGCGCTCGGCGACCAGCGCGACCGGATCGAGCTCGTCGCCTACTCGACGACGCAGGCGATGAACGCGCTGCTCGAGGGCGACGTGCCGCGCGTGGGCGTCGTCGGGATCGGCGCCGATCCGGAGCTGCGGCTCGCGCGCAGGCGCACGCGCGTCGGCGAGCTCCGGCTGGCGCCCGGCCGCTCGCTGCACACCGAGCACGTCTTCCTCGACGCCACGCACGGGCTCGACGCCGGGGCCGCCGACGCGGCGCTCGCCTCGCTGCGCGCCGCCGGCTGCACGGCGGTCGCGGTCTCCGGGGCGTTCGCGGTCGACGCACCCGAGCACGAGCGGCTGGTCGTCGAGCGCGCGCGTGCGCAGGGGCTCGCGGCCTGCGCCGGGCACGAGCTGACCGGTACCTACGGGCTCGAGACGCGCACCGTCTCGGCCGCGATCAACGCGTCGATCCTGCCGATCGTCGAGCGCACGGCGGGGATCGTCGAGCGGGTGCTGCGCGAGGCCGGCGTCGACGTCCCGCTGCTCGTGCTGCGCGGCGACGGCGGGGCGATGAGCCTCGAGGCGTTCCGGCGCACGCCGTCGTTCTCGATCGGCTCCGGCCCGGCCGCCGGCGTCGCCGCCGCGCTGCACCAGCTCTCGCTGACCGACGCGATCGTCCTCGAGTGCGGCGGCACGAGCTCCAACGTCAGCGTCGTCAAGGGGGGCCGCACCGTCCTGCGCACGCTGCGCGTCATGGGCCGGCTGACCGCGATCCGCTCGGTGGACTCCTGGGTCGTCGGGGCCGCGGGCGGGTCGATGGGCCGCCTGCGCCGCCGGCGCCTGCAGGAGGCGGGTCCGCGCAGCGCGCACGTCGCCGGGCTCCCGTACGCCTGCTTCGCCGACCCCGGCCGCCTCGCCGGCGCCGAGCTCGAGCTGGTCGCCCCGCGCGCCGGCGATCCCGAGGAGTACGCGATCGTCGTCACGCCCGCGGGCGAGCGCTTCGCGCTGACCGCCACGTGCGCGGCGCACGCGCTCGACCTCGCCGAGGGGAGCGACGTCGGCCCAGAGGCCGCGCTCGCCGGCTTCGCGCCGCTCGGCCGGCGGCTCAAGCGCAAGCCCGACGATGCCGCCCGCATGCTGATGGCGGCGACGGTGGAGAAGATCGCGGACGCGGTCGCCGACGCCGCGCACGCGCACGGCTTCGGACGGGAGGTGCCCGTCGTCGCGCTCGGCGGCGCGGGCAGCGCGCTCGCGCCCGAGGTCGCGCGGCGGCTCGGGCGCCCGTGCATCCGACCTGAGCATCCGGAGATCCTCTCCTCGATCGGCGCGGCCCTGTCGCTCGTCCGCGCCGAGGTGGTCCGCCACGGCGGCCGCGCCGACGGCGCGCTGGCGCTCGCGCGCGAGGCCGAGCATGCGTGCGTCGACGCCGGCGCCGCGCCGCAGACGGTGCGCGTCGAGACCGCGTTCGAGCCGGCCGGCGGCCTGCTGCGGGCGATCGCCACCGGTGCCGTCGCGCTCGAGCGCGGCGCCGCGGTGCGTACCCCGGTCGACGAGCCGGCGCAGCTGCGCGCGGCCGCCTCCGCGCTCGGGATGGACGAGCACGAGCTCGGCGTCGTCGCGCGCAACGACTACTACCGCGTGTTCTCCGAGAACGGGTCGGGCGGGGTCGCCGTCGTCGACGGGCTCGGCTCCGTCGCGCTGGCCGAGCGATCGCGCCGCGTGCTCTGGGGCGACGCGGCGACCCTGCTCGACGATCTGCGCGCGGCCGTCGACGAGCACACGGTCAACCTCGGCGTCGCCGCGCTGCTGCCCCGGGTGGCGCTGGTGAGCGGCGCGCGGATCGTCGACCTCTCCGACGCCCGTCGCGCCGAGGACCTGCTCGAGAGCGCGCGGGCCGTGCTCGCCGAGCACTCCGGCGACGCCGTCGCGGTGGTCTTCGCCTAGATGTCGCTCTACCGCCGTCCCGGGCGCTTCGCGACCCGCACGCTCGTCATCGCCGCCGCCGCGGCGGTCGTCATCGGCCTGATCGCGGGCTTCGCGCTCGGCCGGACCACGGCGAGCTCGCCGACGCTCGCCGAGAAGCTGGCCGAGCTACGCGAGCGGCTCGTGCCCGCGACCTCGGGCCTCGAGCTCACCGCGACCGAGTACGGCCAGGCGGTGCGCGGCGGCCGGGTGATCGCGCCGACCGAGTACGGCGCTGCCCGCTCGGACCTCGCGCGCGTGCGCGCCACCCTCGCCGCTGCACGCGCGGACCTCGTCGCACTCGACCGCGCCGGGGCGGAGGCGCTCGACGCCGCGGTCGCCCGCGTCGACGCCGGCGTGCGGCAGCGCGTGGAACCCACGGAGGTGCGCCGCCGCGCCGAGGCGGCGATGCGGACGCTGCGCGAGACCGCCGGGACCTGAGTCCCACTGCGAATGAGAATGACTTTCAGTATGGTCTTGGCGGATGGCCCGCCTCCCCCTGCTCGCGCTCGCCGCCGCCCTCGCCGTCCTGATCGCGGGCTGCGGCGCTCGCGCCGACCGCGCGCGGCCCGGGGCGCTGGCCGTGACGGCGACGACCACGCAGGTCGCCGACCTCGTCCGCAACGTCGGCGGCCGGCAGGTCGACGTCCACCAGATCCTCGAGCCCAACACGGACCCGCACGAGTACGAGGTGAGGCCGGGCGACGTCAAGGCCGTCGCGGACTCCAAGCTCGTGATCGCCTCGGGCGGCGACGTCGACGCGTGGCTCGCCGGCGCGACCGACGCGGCCGCCGCACAGGACCGCGTCGTCGAGCTGATCGACCACGTCCGGACCCGCACGGGCAGCGAGGCCGGCCAGCACGGCGATCTCGACCCGCACTGGTGGCAGGACCCGCGCAACGGCGTACGAGCCGTCGCCGCGGTCCGCGACGCGCTCGTCGCCGCCGACCCGGCGGACGCCGCCGGCTTCCGCCGCCGCGCCGCCGCATACACCCGCCGGATCCAGCGCCTCGACGGCGCCATCGTGCGCTGCTGGGCGCGCGTCCCGCCGCAGCGCCGGCGCCTGGTGACGACCCACGACGCGCTGGGCTACTACGCGCACCGCTACGGGATCACGGTCGTCGGTGCCGTCATCCCGTCGCTGTCGACGGCGGGCGCGCCGTCGGCGGGCGGACTCGCGAAGCTGGTCGACGCGATCCGTCGCGAGCGCGTGAAGGCGATCTTCGCCGAGAGCTCGGTCAACCCGAAGGTCGAGCAGGCGATCGCGCAGGAGACGGGCGCGGTCGTCGGCCGCCCGCTGTGGGCGGACTCGCTCGGCCCGGCGGGCTCGGACGGGGCGAGCTACCTCGCGTCGCTCGCCTCCAACACGCGCGCCCTGGTGGGCGGGCTGACGGGCGGCGCGATCGCCTGCCGGCTCCCGTAGGGGTGGCGCGCCGAGCGCGCTGAGACTACCCTGGGCGCTCGAGTGCGCCCGAACCGGCTCATCCTGCTCGTCCTGGTCTCCGCCGCCGCGGCGCTCGCCGCGACCGTCGGCGTGCTGCAGGGCGCGACCGGGCTGATCCATCTGCTCCTCGACGTCGCGCCGTTCCTGCTCGTCGCCGGCGTCCTGCTGGCCGGTCGCTTCCCGGGCGAGGACCGGATCATCGCGCGCCGCGCCGTTGCGCCGGCCGCGCGGCTACGGCCCGAGCGCCGCAACTGGCCCGCGCGCCGTGAGCGCGCCCTCGCCTCGGTCGTGGCCCGCGGGCCGCGGCAGCTGCGCGGGCCGCCCGTGCCCGCCGCCGCCTGACGATCGCCCGAGGAGCCGCGTACGCGGCGTGATGCGGGTGTCGGGTGGTCGTCCCACGCATTCGCATCCTTCCCCGACGATCCAAGGAGGTCCCGCTGCGGACCCTCATCGCGGTCGTCGCGGCGGTGCTGCTCCTCGCCGGAGCGCCCGTGGCGCTGGCCCACCAGGGCAATCCGAACTACCGTTCGGTGGTGACGCAGGTCACGCCCTCGACACCGAGCCTGCACCTGTCCGTCCTGAACTTCGACGACCGGCTGCTGATCGAGAACTTCAGCGGCAAGCCCGTCGTGATCATGGGCTACGACGACAAGCCATACGCGCGCGTGCTGGCCGACCGGACGGTGCAGGTGAACACGAACTCGCCGGCCTACTACCTCAACGGCGACCGCACGGCGACCGAGACGGTGCCCAAGGGCCTGCCGGCGACGCCTCGCTGGCAGACGCAGTCGCGCTCCGGGCGCTTCGAGTGGCACGACCACCGCATGCACTGGATGGGCGCGCAGGATCCTCCGCAGCTGCATGACAAGAGCAAGCGCACGCACATCTTCGACTGGCGCGTGCCGATCAGCGTCGGCGGCACGACGGGGAAGATCACCGGGACGCTGACCTGGGTCCCGCTGGCCGGCGGCAGCGTGCCGGTGGCCCTGATCGGCGGCATCACGATCGTGCTCATCGCCATGAGCCTGGGGGTCTTCGCGCTCCGTCGGCGCCGCTTCGACGACCCGACACGCGGCGACGCGCAGGAGGACGGCGACCGCGGCCCCGGCCCGGCCGCCGAGGCGTGGTGATCCGCCGCGCGCTGATCGCCGCCGCCCTCGCGGGCGTGCTCGCCGGCTGGCTCGCGCTCGGCCTCGGCGCCGTCGTCCCCTCACAGGCGCAGGCGCACGCGACACTCGAGCGGACGACGCCGGAGCGCGGCGCGTCACTCGCCCACCCGCCGGCGCAGGTGAGCTTCGGCTTCGACGAGTCGGTCGACGCGACCCTCGGCGCGGTGAAGGTGTTCGACGCGCATGGACGTCCCGTGCAGCAGGGCGCGGCGTTCCATCCCGGCGGCAACGGGTCGATCGTGGCCGTGCGGCTTCCGTCGACCCTGCCGCACGGCGACTACACGGCGACCTACCGGGTGATCTCGGCCGACTCGCATCCCGTCTCGGGCGGATTCACCTTCAGCATCGGGCCGGGCGGCGCTGCGGGCGCGGGCGGCGCGGCCGCTCCCTCGGTCGAGCACCTCCTGCACGGCCAGACCGCCGGGCCGGTGACCGCGACCGCCTTCTCGATCGTCCGTGCGCTGCAGTACGCGGCGATCGCGCTGGGTCTCGGCACCGTCCTCTTCCTGCTCGTCAGCTGGCTGCCCGCGCTGGCCGAGGTGAGCGGCGGCGGTGTGGCGTGGTGGGTCGCGAGCGCGGCGTTCGCCGCGCGGGTCCGCGTGCTGCTGCTGGCCGCGGCGGGCGCGGGCGCGGTGTCGGCGGTGCTCGCGATCGGCCTCGAGGCGGCGACCGGGGAGGGCGAGTCGCTGTGGTCGGCGGCGCGCGCCAGCGTGGTCGGCGACGTGCTGGCGACCCGCTTCGGCGTCGTCTGGGGCCTGGCGCTCCTGATCTGGCTGGCGTTCGGGGGCGCCGTCCTCGCCCACCGCGCGCCGGTGCCGGCGATGCGTCCCGCGGCCGTCGGGGCCGCCGGGCTCGCGCTCCCCGGCGCCCGCTCCCTGCTGGCGCTCGCGGTGCCGCTCGGCGCCCTCGCGCTGCTGCCGGCCCTGGCCGGCCACGGCTCGGTGGAGTCGCCGGTCGCGCTGCTGCTGCCGGCGAACGTGCTGCACGTGCTGGCGATGGCGGCCTGGCTCGGCGGGATCGCCGTCCTCGTGCTCGCGCTGCGGGCGGCGACCTCGCGGCTCGACCTGCCCGACCGGACGCCGCTGCTCGTCGCGGTCGTCGGGCGCTTCTCGCAGATGGCGGGCATCGCGTTCGCGGTGCTGCTCGCCTCCGGCGTGATCCAGGGGATCGTCGAGGTCGCGAGCGTGCCCGCGCTGGTCGACACGGCGTTCGGCCGGGCCGTGCTGATCAAGCTCGTCCTCTTCACCGCCCTCGTCGGCCTCGGCTGGGTCAACCGCTCACGGATCCTGCCGCAGCTGCGGGCCGCGGGCGGCTCGCCGGCCCAGGCCGGGCTGCTGCTGCGGCGCACGCTGCGCGTGGAGCTCGCGCTCGGAATCGCGGCACTCGCCGTCACTGGGGCGCTCGCGGGCTACCCGCCCTCGACCGCCGTCTCGAGCGGCCCCGTGAGTCGTGACGCGGACGTCGGCGACGCGCACCTGCAGGCGACCGTCGACCCGGCGCGCTCGGGCGCGAACTCCGTGCACCTGTACCTCTTCGACCACCACACGGGCGCCCAGTACACGCGCGCCAAGCAGGTCACGCTCACCGCGGCGCTCCCCGCCAAGGGGATCGCCCCGATCCCGCTCGACACCCGCCCCGCGGGCCCGGGCCACTACACCGCCGCCGCGACGCTCGCTGTTCCGGGCGACTGGCGGCTCACGGTCACCGTCCGCACGTCGGCGTTCGACGAGAACGTCGCCCGGCTCACGGTGCCGATTCGATGATCCCATCACCCGTCAACCTGTCATTGCATCTCTCGAGGAGCCGTCATCCGATGATCGTCACCAGCCGCCGCCGCGCCCGCTCGCGTCGCGCCGGCCTCGCCATCGCCCTCGCCGCGGGCGCAGCCGTCGCGCTCGCGCCGGCCGTGGCGGAGGCCCACGTCACCGTCCAGCCCACGTCGGTGCCCGCCGGCGGCTTCGTCCGCCTCGACGTCCGCGTGCCGACCGAGAGCGACACCGCGTACACGAAGCAGGTCACGTTGCGCCTGCCGCCGGGCTTTGCCGAGGCGTCCTACGAGCCCGTGCCCGGCTGGTCTGTGAAGGTCGCGAAGACCAAGCTGGCAAAGCCGATCCAGACCGACGACGGCCCGGTCACGGAGCAGGTCTCGACGATCACGTGGACCGGCCACGGGACGGAGGGCCGGATCCCGCCCGGCGCGTTCCAGGACTTCGGGCTCTCGGTGCAGGTCCCGGGCAAGGCGGGCGACACGCTCACCTTCAAGGCCCTGCAGACCTACAGCGACGGCAAGGTCGTCCGCTGGATCGGTCCGTCCGGCTCCGACGCTCCGGCGCCGAGCGTGAACGTGACCGCCGCCGGCGCGGCGAGCGCCGGCGGTGCGAGCACGCCGGCGCAGAGCCCAGGCGCGAACGCCTCGACGTCCTCGGACGCCGCGGACGGGTCCGGCAGCGACACGCTGGCGATCGTGGCGCTGATCGTCGGCGCGCTCGGACTGGTCGCGGGCGGGGTCGCGCTGGCGTCCGTCCGCAGCGGGCGCGCGCGGGGGACGGGCACGAGCCGCGTCGCCCGCCGGAGCGCATAGACCGATCCGAAAGGGAGACCGATCGGGCGGTGCCGACCGCGCCGCCCGATCGGGTCAGGAGGCGTACGCTTCCCCCATAGCCGTTCCGCGACCCGCCGGCCATGCGCCAACCGGCGCACCGTCGCCCGGCAACCGGCCTGGGCGGGTGCCGCCGCGCCGCGAGGCGGGAGACCAGGGGACCGGCTGATGTCGACCGAGGACGCCGCCGGCGCCGACGACACGGCGGAACGGCGGCTGGCCCGCGAGTGGCCCGCACTGCCGCCGACGGTCGCTGCCGCCCGCGCGGCGGCGGTCGAGTTCGCAGCGGCCGTGGGCGCCGGGCCCGCCGCGGTCGCCGCGATCAAGCTCGCGGTCTCCGAGGCGGTCACCAACATCGTCCTGCACGCCTATCGCGGCCTCGAGACGGGTCCGGTCGAGCTCGTCGCCGACTGCGACACCGAGATCATCGAGATCGCGGTGACCGACCAAGGGGTCGGCATGGTCCCGCGTACCGACAGCCCGGGCAGCGGGCTCGGCCTCCCACTCATCGCCCAGATGACGGACACCTTCGAGATCGAGCACGGCGAGCTGGGCGGCACGCGCCTGCGGATGCGCTTCAGCCTCTGAGCGCGCGCCGCCGGAACCTGATGTCGAAACCCTCCAGGTTCGTTCGTCGTCCCTTGTACAGGCGGTCGACGGGGCCGCCGTGAGTCCCCCAGGAGGACACGATGCGTTTCATGGCGATGGTCAAGGCGACGCCCGAGAGCGAAGCCGGCGTGATGCCGAGCCGCGAGCTGCTCGACGCGATGAACGCCTACAACGAGGAGCTCGTCAAGGCCGGCGTGATGCTCGCCGGCGAGGGCCTACACCCGAGCTCCAAGGGCGCGCGCGTGCGCTTCGACGGGTCCGAGCGGACCGTCATCGACGGCCCGTTCACCGAGACCAAGGAGCTCGTCGCGGGCTTCTGGATCCTCCAGTGCAAGTCGCGTGAGGAGGCGCTCGAGTGGGTCAAGCGCTGCCCCAACCCGATGGAGGGACCGTCCGAGATCGAGCTGCGCCAGGTCTTCGAGGCCGAGGACTTCGGCGACGCGATGACGCCCGAGTTGCGCGAGGCCGAGGAGCGCCTGCGCGCGCAGGCCGAGGCCAACCGCTAGCACTCCCGCACGGCGCGTCTCCGCAGCATCCCGTCGCGGATGCTGCTGAGATTGCCCGTGCGTGCAGACACTGGAGGCACATCGCGCGATCGAGGCGGTCTGGCGGATCGAGTCGGCCCGCCTGATCGCCGGCCTGACCCGCATCGTCCACGACGTGGGTCGCGCGGAGGAGCTCGCCCAGGACGCGCTGGTCGCCGCGCTCGAGCAGTGGCCGGCGACCGGCGTCCCCGAGAACCCGGGCGCGTGGCTGATGACGACCGCGCGCAACCGCTCGATCGACGCGCTGCGCCGCCGCGAGACGCTCGAGCGCAAGGTGCAGGAGCTGGGCCGCGAGCTCGGCACCGTCCAGGAGCCGGACCTCGCCGCCGAGATCGACGACCACGTCGGCGACGACCTGCTGCGGCTGGTGTTCATCGCCTGCCACCCCGTGCTCTCGACCGAGGCGCGCGTCGCGCTGACGCTGCGCCTGCTCGGCGGCCTGACGACCGACGAGATCGCGCGCGCCTTTCTCGCTCCCGAAGCGACGATCGCGCAGCGCATCGTCCGTGCCAAGCGCGCGCTCGCCGCCGCGCGCGTTCCTCGTCCCCAAGGCGACGGTCGCCCAGCGCGTCGTGCGCGCGAAGAAGACGCTCGCGGACGCGCGCGTGCCCTTCGAGCTGCCGGCGCCCGAGCAGCTCGAGGCGCGTCTGGCCTCGGTGCTCGAGGTGATCTATCTCGTGTTCAACGAGGGCTACTCGGCGACGGCGGGCGAGGACTGGATCCGGCCGGAGCTCTGCGAGGAGGCGCTGCGGCTCGGCCGCATCGTCGCGGAGCTCATGCCCGAGGAGCCCGAGGTCCACGGGCTCGCGGCGCTGATGGAGCTCCAGGCGTCGCGGCTGCGCGCGCGGGTCGGGCCGGCGGGGGAGGCGGTGCTGCTGCCCGATCAGGACCGTGCCCGCTGGGATCGGCTGCTGATCGGTCGCGGGCTCGTGGCGCTCGAACGTGCGCGGCGGCTCGCCCGTCCCGCCGGCCCGTACGTGCTGCAGGCGGAGATCGCCGCCTGCCATGCGCAAGCCCCGACGGCGGAGCAGACCGACTGGGCGCGGATCGCCGCGCTCTACGCCGCGCTCGCGCAGCGCATGGGCTCGCCCGTGATCGAGCTCAACCGCGCCGTCGCGCTGGGGATGGCGCTCGGACCGGCCGCCGGGCTCGAGCTGGTCGACGAGCTGCGCGACGAGCCGGCGCTGGCCGACTACCACCTGCTCTCGAGCGTGCGCGGCGATCTGCTGGAGAAGCTCGGCCGCCGGGCGGAGGCGCGCGCCGAGTTCGAGCGCGCCGCCTCGATGACCCGCAACGCGCGCGAGCGGGAGCTCCTGCGCGACCGGGCGGCCGCCTGTGAGACCGGCGCGGTGCGCTGAGTGCGCGCGGACCCGCGCGAGCTCGCCGCGATCTTCTGCGGCGGCTTCCTCGGTGCGGTCGCGCGCGCCGAGCTGGGCGAATGGCTCCCGCATTCGGCGTCGTCGTGGCCGTGGGCGACGTTCATCGTCAACGTCGTCGGCGCGTTCGTGCTCGGCTACGTCGTCACGCGCCTGCAGGAGCGCCTCCCGCTCTCGGCCTACCGCCGGCCGTTCCTCGGTACGGGGCTC
Organism: Solirubrobacteraceae bacterium; assembly: GCA_036269915.1. Lineage (GTDB taxonomy): Bacteria > Actinomycetota > Thermoleophilia > Solirubrobacterales > Solirubrobacteraceae > DATBDM01. The sequence goes on from DATBDM010000098.1 coordinate 14,535, forward strand.
TGCGGCGCGCTGACCACGTTCTCGACCGTGCAGGTCGAGATACTGGCGATGCTCGACGGCCGGCACGTCGCGCTCGCCGTCGCCTACGTCGCGGCGAGCGTGTCGCTCGGGTTCCTCGCGGTGGCGGCGGCGACCAACCTCGTGCGGCGCGGGGTCGTGCGGGCATGAGCGCCGGCGTGCTGCTCGGCCTCGGGCTGCTCGGGGGCGTCGGGGCCATCGCCCGCTTCCTGCTCGACGGCGCGGTCTCGGCACGGCTCGGCCGCGCGTTCCCCTACGGCACGCTCGCCGTCAACCTGAGCGGCGCCTTCGCGCTCGGAGTGCTCGTCGGCGCGCAGCTCGGCGAGAACGCCTACGCGCTCGCCGGGACCGGCTTCGCCGGCGCGTACACGACGTTCAGCACCTGGATGCTCGAGACGCACCGGCTCGCGGAGGACGGGCGGACCCGCGCGGCCGTGGCGAACCTCGCGGTCAGCCTCGCCCTCGGGCTGCTCGCGGCCTGGCTCGGGCGCGAGGCGGGAGGGCTGCTGTGAGCGCCGACGCCCGCAAGCTGACGATCTACCTCGGCGAGCGCCAGCGGGCGCGGGGCGCGTTCCTCGCCGACGCGCTCGTCGACGTCTACGCGCGCCACGAGCTGCGCACCAGCCTCGTGCTGCGCGGCGCGGAGGGCTTCGGCGCCCGCCACGGCTATCGCACCGACCGCCAGCTGACGCTGTCGGAGGACCTGCCGCTGGTCGCCGTCGCCGTCGACGAGACGCCGCGCGTTGAGGCGGCGCTGGCCGACGTGCGCGCGCTCGCCCCGCGTGGGCTGGTCACGGTCGAGCGCGCGCGGCTGGCGACGGCGCCGCTCGCCCTCCCGCCGGAGCTCGACGGCCAGGTCAAGCTGACCGTCTACCTCGGGCGCCGCGAGCGCGCCGCCGGCCGGCCCGCGTTCGAGGCGGTGGTCGCCGTGCTGCGCCGGCACGGCGTCGCGGGCGCGACCGTGCTGCTCGGCGTCGACGGCACCGTGCGCGGGACGCGAGAGCGGGCGCGCTTCCTCGCCCGCAACGCGAACGTCCCACTGATGGTGATCTCGGTCGGCGACGGCGCGCGGATCGCGGCCGCGCTCGCCGAGCTCGACGTGCTGCTCGCGCAGCCGCTGGCGACCCTCGAGCGCGTGCGCGTCTGCAGGCGCGACGGCGTCCGCCTCGCCACGCCCGAGCACGATCCGGTCGAGCCGATCGCCGGTCTGGATCAGCGACAGAAGCTGACCGTCTACGCGGGCGAGCAGAGCCGGCACGCGGGTGAGCCGCTCACACCTGGGCTGCTGCGCGCGCTGCGCCGCGAGGGGCTCGCCGGCGCCACCGTCCTACACGGGGTCTGGGGCTACCACGGCGACCACGCGCCGCACGGGGACACCCTGTGGCAGCTGCGCCGCCGGGCGCCCGCGATGCTCGTGACCGTCGACAGGCCGGAGCGCTCGCGACGCGCGTTCGAGCTGATCGACGCGTGGACCGCCGAGACCGGGCTCGTAACGAGCGAGACGGTTCACGCCGCCGACGGCACCTCCGGCGCGTCGAGCGGGCGCAGCTCGTCCGCATAGGAGACCGAGAGTCGGTGCAGCACGCCGTCGGGATCGACGCTGTACTGCCCGAGCCGCCACAGCGGCGGCGAGTAGGCGTGGATCGAGATCGCGCGCGGCACCGCGCAGGTCAGCCGGTGGATGTGCGACGGCCCGAAGGCGAAGGCCCCGCCGGCCGTGTGCCGGTGGCGCCGCTCCGGACGCCCGAGGAGCAGCGCGTGCTCCTCGAGCTCGCCCTCCACGACGTGCACGGCGCCGCTCGAGGTGTCGTGGTCGTGCCAGCCGGTGTCGGCCTCGGGCAGCCAGAACAGCGCCCAGACGTCGACGCTCGCGTCGCGGTGCAGCGCGGCGTAGGTGCGCGTGTCCGCGGTCGTGTCGAGCTGCGGCTCCCACACGTCCGCACGGGTGGCGACGCGGCTCGCGAGGGCCAGGAGCTCGTCGCGCTCCAGCGGCCGGTCGCCGCCCCCCGTGAGGCAACTCACGAGCTCGGCGATGGACATCACGTCGGAACCTCCTCGAGGACGGGGGCGAGCAATCGCCCGGGGTTGGTGGCGCCGAGCGCGTGGAGGGCGCTCGCGTCCAGCGCCGGCGGCACCGGCGCGGCGTAGGGCCGGTCGGAGCCCTGGCAGACGACGTCGACGCCGAGCACGCGGATCACGGCGTCGATCGCGCGGGTGCCGTAGGTGGACGTCTCGACGAAGGTCAGCGGGTCGACCGCATGGTCGCGGCCCCCGCGCGCGCGGTGGCGCTCGCCGTGCAGCGGGCCCAGGCCGGCCAGCGCGGCGAAGCAGACGCGCAGCTCGGGGAAGCGCGCGCGCCCACCGTCCGCCCACGCCCACCAGGCAGCGTGCAGCTGCGCGACGTAGGGCACGAGCGGCGCCCACCAGCCGGGGCGGTCCGCGGACACGCCGCCCGCCGGGCCGGGGTGGACGAGCAGCGGGCGCCGCGCGGCTTCGAGCGTCGTGAGCAGCGGCGCCAGGCGGTCGAGCGCGCGAGGCGCGGCGAGCCGGTCGGCGGCCAGCTCGAGCCCGATCGCCCCGGCGTCGAGCGCCTCCCGCAGCGCTTCCGGCCCAGTCGGCGCGGCCCACGCCCGGAACGGCGCGGGGAGCGCGAGCGCGCCCTCGAGCCATGCGCCGGCCAGTGCCTCGGCTTCCTCCGCGGGCAGCCGGTCGATGCCGAGCGCCGCCGACGGCGCGACGCAGACGAGGTCGAGCCCTTCTGCCAGCGCCTGCTCCGCCCGCACGTCGACGTCGTGGGCGGTGGGCTCGACCGGGAACGGGGGCTCGCCGGCCAACTCGAGTGTCCAGCCGTCCAGTCGCGGCGGGCGGCGGCGCGCGCGCAGGGCGCCGAGGAACGGCGCGGGCCACAGGTGCTGGTGCACATCGATCGGCATGGGAATTTGAACCGGTTCACTGAATCGATTCACTGAACCGGTTCAAGCCTAGCGCTCCGGCGCCCGTCCGTCGACCTCTCCTCAGCATCGCCCCGAGCCGGTACGGTTGGCCTGTGGCCTCGCGGAGACGTGTCACGATCAAGGACGTCGCCGCCGCCACGGGGCTGTCGCCCGCAGCCGTGTCCTACGCCCTTCGCGGCGTGCAGACCTCGCCCGACACCCAGGAGCGGGTGCGCCGCGCCGCCGACGAGCTGGGCTACACCGGCAACGCGATCGCGCGGGCCCTGGCGCGCGGGCAGACCGGCCTCGTCGGCGTACTGGCCGGGTCGCTCGAGGATCTCGGGGAGCAGCGGTTCGTCGAGCTGCTGGGCCGCGAGCTCGCCACGCACGACCTGCGTATGGTGATCGCCGACGCGGGCGGGGAGCCCGAGCGCGAGCGCCGGCTCGCGCGCCAGCTGGCCGAGCAACTGGTGGACGGGCTCGTGATCTCGCCGCTCGATCCCTCCGACGGCTCGTGGGCCGACATCGGCGTCGCGCTCCCCGTCGTCGCCGTCGGCGACGCGCTCGCGGGCCCGACCGCGGGCGAGGTGCTGTTCGACAACGCGGCCGGGGTGTCGCTCGTGCTCGAGCACCTGCATCGCCTCGGCCACCGGCGGGTCGCCGTGCTCACCCCGAGCCGGCCGTCGACGCCCGACCGCCCCGCCGAGCGCGTCGTCGCGGAGGTCTGCGCGCGGCTGGGCATCGACGCCACCGTCGTGAACTCGCACCACTCGATCGAGGAGGCCACGCGCACGGCCGCGTCGCTGCTCGCGGACGACCCGCGTCCGACCGCGGTCTTCTGCCTGTCGGACTCGATCGCGTGCGGCGTCTACGCGGCGGCGGCCGCCGCCGGCCTGTCGATCCCCGACGAGCTCTCGGTCGCCGGCTACGACGACCATCCGATCGCCGGCGTCGTCGCCCCCGCGCTCACCAGCGTCGACTGGGGCATGCCCGCCGTCGCCGCGGCCGCCAGCGGGCTGCTCGCGGCCGCCGTCGCTGGGCACCCGCGTCGTGGCGCCCGCGCACACGTGCGCGTGACGCCGGAGCTGATCGAACGCGCCTCGACCGCACGACTGGCGCGCACGCGAGAGAGGAGCACCGCATGATCTTCCGCCAGCTCACCCACGACGACCTCGGCTGCGCCAGCTACCTGATCGGCGACGAGGACGCGGGCGTCGCGGCCATCGTCGACCCCCGCCTGGACATCGACGAGTACCTGCACCTCGCGCGCTATCTCGGGGTCCTGATCGAGCACGTCCTCGAGACGCACACGCACGCCGACCACGTCTCGGGTCACGGGCGCCTCGCCGCGGCGACCGGCGCGACGATCCACATCCATCGCGAGGCGGCGGCGGAGTACCCGCACGAGCCGTTCGACGACGGCTGGGAGCTCGAGCTCGGCACCCTCGTGGTCCGCGCCATGCACACGCCCGGCCACCGCCCCGAGCACACGGCGTTCGCGCTGATCGACACCGCGCGGGGAGAAGAGCCGTGGGCCGTGCTCGGCGGCGACTCCCTGTTCGTCGGCGACATCGCGCGGCCCGACCTCGCGGTCGACAAGCAGGACGGCGCGCGCGGGATCTTCCGCTCGCTCCACGACCGCCTCCTCTCGCTGCCCGACACCTGCGAGCTGTGGCCCGGGCATCTCGGCGGCTCGATGTGCGGCGGACCGGGGATGGATCTCAAGGTCGCGTCGACGATCGGCTTCGAGCGCGCCCACCAGGAGCTGCTGGCGATCGACGACGAGGACGAGTTCGTCGCGCGCTCGATCGCCTCCCTCGGCCCACAGCCGCCGAACTTCCAGAACATCGTCGCGCTCAACCGCGGGGCGCTGCTGCGCGAGGTCGTCGACGCGCACCCGCTGACCGCCCGCCAGGTGGAGCTTGCCCGTGGCGACGGTGCGCTGCTCGTCGACGTGCGCACCGAGCTGCAGTTCGACGAGGCCCACGTGCCGGGCGCGGTGTGCATCCCGACGCGCCGGGCCGGCTTCGGCTCCAAGCTGGCCTGGCTCGCACGCCCCGGTCAGCCGCTCGTGTTCATCGGGCGCGACGACGACGACGCCCGTGCGGCGACCGACCTCGCCGCCGCGGTCGGGCTGCGCACGATCGGGGGCTACCTGGCCGGAGGCATGACGGCATGGCGCGAGGACGGCCGCGACGTGGAGCGCGTGACCCGCATGACCGTCCCCGAGCTGCACGCGCGCCGCGACGGCGTGCAGCTGCTCGACGTGCGCGAGCGCAGCGAGTGGGACGCCGGGCGCATCCCCGGCTCGGCCCACGTGCCCTACCACGACATCGACGGACTCCCCGACGGCATCGACCCGGCACGCCCGGTCGCGGCCATCTGCGCCTCGGGCCAGCGGGCCGCGGTCGCCGCGAGCCTGCTCCAGCGCGCGGGCGCGCGCGCGGTCGTGCATGTCGTCGACGGCGGCGTCGGTCGCTGGCAGCGCGAGGGCTGGCCGATCGAGGCCTAGGTCCGAGCCGTCGCCTGCTGCGCCCGCCATGCGGCGCCGATCTGCTCGATCATCCGCGGGTAGACGATCAGGTGGCGGAACGGGGCGATCGCGCCCATGTAGGCCTCGCCGACCAGGCCGTTGGGCTTGACCAGCACCGCCATCTGACCGTGGTGTCCGGCGGCGTCGCGGACCCAGCCGAGGTGCAGCACGCCGTGCATCGTCCCGTTGGCGATCTCGGCCGCGAACTCGTCGTCGGTCAGGTAGAGCGGGCGGAACGGGAGGCGATCGAACTCCGGCCCGCGGTCGCCGTCGCGCAGGTCGGGCGGCAGCCGGTCGCGCAGCGTCGGGACGCGGGTGCCGACCCCCGCTCCGGCGTCGTCCAAGCCGAGCAGGGCGCCGAGCTTCCAGCGGACCGCGAAGAGCGTGCGCGTCAGGATTGACGCGCCTTGCGCGGGATCGCCCGCTGCGAAGCCCCGTACCAGCAGGCCGAAGTCGTCCGGGCCGCCGGGCGTCGGCAGCGCCCAGACGTCCTCGAGCCGGAAGTCCGGTGCCAGCGCGTGGATCCGCCAGGGCCGGGAGGTGTGCTCGCTGTCGGGGAGTCTCATCGGATGACCTCGATCCATACGGTGGCGTATCGATCGTTGCAGTCTCCTTCGCGGCTGTCAATACGGTGGCGTATAGATTGTGCGGGGTGGCGAAGGTCAGGACTCCCCGCGGCGCATGGGTCGAGGCGGCATTGCGGGCGCTTGCCGCCGGCGGACCGGACGCCGTCCGGGTCGAGCCGCTGGCGAAGGAGCTCGGCGTCACGAAGGGCGGCTTCTACTGGCATTTCGACGACCGGCAGGCGCTGCTCGAGGAGATGCTCGACACCTGGGAGCGAGTGAGCATCGACGAGCCGATCGAGCGCGTCGAGCGCAGGGGCGGCGACGCGCGCGACAGGCTCCGCCGCCTGTTCGCACTCGCCTCCGCGGGGGATGAGCTGGCGCGGCTGGTGCTGCGGACCGACCTCGCCGTCCGCGACTGGGCCAGGCGCGCCCCGGCTGTCGCCGCCCGCCTGCAGCGGGTCGACAACCGCCGGATGGAGTACCTGCGCTCGCTGTTCGCCGGCTTCTGCTCCGACGCGGACGAGGTGGAGGCCCGCGGCCTCGTGACCATGTCGCTGTTCGTCGGCAACCACTTCGTCGCCGCCGATCACGGTGAGCGCAGCCGGGCCGACGTGGTCGAGCTGGCGCTGGAGCGCCTGCTCGCCTAGGGCGATGCGGGCGCCTGGGCCGACGCCCAGATGCTCAGTGCGTGATCCGGACCAGCTTGATCTGCTCGTGGTTGCCGCGCACGGTGTGCTCCCACACGTCGCCCACCCCCGCCACGTACCACTTGCGCTCGGCGACGCCCGGGTCCAGCTTGGGCGCCGTCTCGACGGTCAGCAGCGTGTGCTTGAACGATCCCGCGGGGACCTTCACCGCTCCGCCGCCGCCGAGAACGCGGGCCTGGTCGAGCGCGAAGCCCGGGTAGTACTCCTGCCGGTATTGGTCGTCCCGGCGCGGGTGCGCGGGCATGATGATGCCGGGCTGAGCGCCGTTGACGCCGCCCTGCCAGGAGTCGTCGGCCTTCACGAAGCGCCCGTGATGGAGCTCGCGCGCGAGCTCTCCCATGTACCAGACGTTGCCGGCCTTGTCCTGCGCGTACCAGTCGAAGGTGCGCTCGATCGCGTGCCCGTGTGAGGAGACGGTGTCGCGTACGACCGTGCTCCGCACCCCCATGATCCGCTTGTGCCGGTGCGTGACGACCATGTCGTCGCGCTGTGGCGTGGTGCCGTCCTCGGCCACGCCGCGGTAGTGGAAGCCGGTCCCCGGCTTCAGCGGGAACCACGTGTTGTCGATCACGGCGACGAAGTTCGCGGGGTCGATCCTCGGCCGGTAGGGGCCGTGGATCGGCGCCAGGCGATCCGGGGGCGCGGACCTGGAGGTCGTCGCGTGCGCGGAGCCCTCGCTGCCCCCCAGGCCGCCGACTCCGAGCGCGGCCACTGCCGCGATCGGCATCGCCGCGAGCCATCGTCGCGCTCTGCCGAGGTCTATCGGGCTGACTCGCTCGAGCATTCCTGTCGCCTCCATCACGGATCGTCGGGCGCCCGACGCTACGGCCGGCACCTTGAGAGGACGTTGAACCCGCCGCGGCGTCCAGGAGCCGCTACGGCTGTGTGTCGGTGGATGCGCTGCGGTAGTGCGGGGTCCTGCGCACGGAGCAGCGATCGACCTCGGGCAGCGCTTCCACCGCGCTCGTCACGCTCTCCAGGTCGTCCGGGTCGCGTACGCGCACGTCGACCGCGACCGAGCGCGTGGATCCCCCGTTCGAGTCGGCGATGCTGAGGTCGTCGAGCTCCGCCCCGGCCTCTCGGATCGCATCGAACAGAGGACCCATCGTGCCGTGCCCCCTCTGGTACTCGACGTCGATGGTGCGAAGTGGAGTGGCAAATGGGCTGAGCAGCCGTGTGCTCAGCGGCCGCAGCGCGATCAGCACGAGCAGGGTGACCGTCGCGCCGGCCGCGGCCAGCCACCACAGGCCGGCCCCGGCGGCCAGGCCGAGTGCGGCGCTGATCCAGAGCGCCGCGGCGGTCGTGATCCCGCGCACGGAGCCGCGGTCGTGGATGATCGCACCGGCGCCGATGAAGCCGATTCCGGACGCTATCTGTGCGGCGACACGCATCGGGTCCACGTTCGGACCGCGAGCAAGCTCCGGGAATCCGTAAGCGCCCGCCAACGTGAAGACCGCGGCACCTGCGGCGACAAGCGCGTGTGTTCGCATCCCCGCGAGCTGGTTGCGCGATTCGCGCTCGAGCCCGATCAGCGCGCCGCAGCCGGTGGCAGCACCGATTCGCAGAAACGCGTCCGCCGCATCGAGCGTGGGCATCGAACGTTCCTCAGCGGTCCACGGAGCCGTGGACTAGCGCGCACGCTGGACGATGGATCGCGCCACTGGCGGTCACCATGCGAGCGCTTGGGTTGTCGATCCAAAGTCTCATCGAAGGGCACGAGCTGCGATCGCGCGGGCCATCTCGTATCGGATGCCCGCCGGCCCGCGCCAGAAAACCCCGACGAACGCAGCCGGAGGCGGAGGGGGCGGGATTCGAACCCCCGGAACCGGTCACCCGGCTCAACGGTTTTCAAGACGAGCCAATGGCGTCTTGAAACGCGCTCGTTTGCACGGAGTTTGTACGGTGCGAAGCCTGCCGGGGAAGCGCTCGGCGAAGTGGCGCGCGGAGCGGACCGGGGTCAGCAGCCATCCTCGCCGCCGGCATCGCGGCGACGATGGCGTCGAACCTCCGATCCCGCTCAGCGCGTCCCGCCGCCGCATCGGCTGCCTGAGGCGCGCCCCGGTCACGCAGCCGTGTACGTCAGCGCGCGTTGCCTCGGAGCAGCGTCGGCCACGCGTCGCGGATGCGGCCGGCGACCGTCTCCGGGCGCTGCCCCTCGGTGCTGAGCGCGAGGTCGATGCCGTCCAAACTGGCGATCACCGGGGTGAGTCGTGCCGAGGCGGCGACGAGCTGGTCCAGCTCCGGCCACCCATCGGGCTCCCGTTCGATGATGCGGCGGCGCAGCGTCTCCTGGTTCGCTTCGAGACGCACGACGACGTGCTTCTCAGCGCCGATCGCGCCGACGACGCCGCGCAGGTCGCGGTCGCTCTCGACGGTGGCGGCGACGAGCAGCAGCTCATAACCGAACCGCCGGTACAAGGCGCACACTGCCTCGACGGGCGCCGGCCACTGCTCGTCATCGAGCGGCGGATGCGACGACGTCAGCGCCTCGACCTCGACCATGGCGTGGCGCACATCCTCGACGGAGAGCGCATCGGTGAGCGCCCCCAGCACCGATGTCTTGCCCGCGCCGGGCGGACCGGTGAGAACGAGCGCAAACACGGGCGCCGCGTCAGTCCGTTGAAGCGCGCGTCTGCTGCACGGCCTTCAGCACCCATTCGTCGCGCGGCGTGCGTCGGAGACCCTCGTCGGTGTGGTAGAGGCGACACTTCAGGCCGTAGTCGGTGCGCTCGCCGGCGCCGGGATCGACGTCAACGCCGTCGACGCGGAGCGTCGGAGAGCCGAGGAACCGCTTGCGCTGCGCATCGGCGTCGGACTCGACACGTCGCTCCTCGACCGTGGCGGTGATGCCGGCGAGATCGAGGATCCTTTGGAGCTGAGGCCGGAACGCGTGATGGCTCGGGCAGCCGTCGAAGTACAAGAGCTCGATCCGCATGACCACAGGGTGCCACGGCCGAGCCGGCTCGCGTTCGCGAGCCTGCCTCCCCGGCTACTCGTCGGTGGGCAGGTCCGCGCGGCGCACGATGCCGAGCAGCCGCCCGTCGGGATCGCTGATCACGGCGGTTTTCAAGCCGCTGCGCTCGAGCCGTTCTCGCAGTCGAGCCGGCGACGTGTCCGCGCGCACCGTGGAGGGGCCGGGTTCCAAGACCGCCTCCGCGGTGACGTCCGGGTCGGCATCGACTGCGGCCTTGCGAAGCCGTCCGAGCAAGATCCCGCCGTCGGTTGTCACGAACGCGAAGCCATACGGCGAGGCCTCCACGCGCGCGCGGATGGAGCCGATGCGATCGCCGAGGTGACAGGTGACGACGTCGCGGTCCGCGAAGTCGACGGCGCGCGGCTCTGTGGCCTTCTCGCCTTCGCGTGACAGACCCCGAGCAAGCCAGTCGACCTTGCCGGGCATGTAGTCGTAGACGTGCTCGAAGCCGAGCGTATCGAGCCGGCACGCGGCCCGCGGGCTCATGTCTCAGAGGCCGTCCCAGCAGTAGACCACCACCGCCTTGGTCTTGTCGAGTTGCGCGGCGCTGGCCGCGTCGAGCGTCTTGAGCGGGATGTTGATCGCACCGGGTAGATGCTCTTCGGCGTACTCGGCCTCGGGAAGCACCTCGACGAGCTGCGCGTCCCCATCGAGCAACGCACGGAGCCGCGGGTATGTGACTTGCTGGACCACTCGGCCGGCCCTCGCTACGGCGCGGCCTCGATCGTGGGCGGCAGCGTGCGGACGGCGTCGCGATGACGCCGATGGTCCTCGATGGTGGTCACCTGTCCGTCGCGGATGGTCAACACGGTCCACCAGTGCATCGGGCGGCGCTCCATCGTGTCCGCCCACAGGCCGACGAGCACGCGATCACCCGCGGCCTGGAAGGCGCGCGGTCGCACCGTCGGAAGCTTGCGGCCGATCATCACCATCGCCGCGGTCGCATCGTCGGCCCCTGAGCAGCCGCTGCGCCGGCGCCGCCAGCGAGGGCCGCGCTCGCGGCCCTCCCAGCGAACCTGCGGGGCCAGCCTCGTCGCGACGCCCTCACGGTCACCGGCAGCGACCGCTGCATAGAGCTCCCGGGCCACCTCGACCGGCTCGGACATCTGCTGCTCCTTTCCAACCGGAGCCTACGCCGAACGCCAACCTTCGGCGACGATGCTGAAAGGGATCGCTTCAGTTCGGAGCCAGC
>DATBDM010000099.1:0-11894 GCA_036269915.1 Solirubrobacteraceae bacterium
CGATCGGTCGATCGACGTCTACGTGCACAAGTTGCGCGTGAAGCTCGAGACCGCCCTGCCCGCGTGGTCGTTCATACACACGCACGTGGGCTTCGGCTATCGCTTCTCGCCCGAGGCTTCACACGTCTTTCACAACTCGACCACACCGCGATAACAGGATGTGGTCGTTGCCGCGCAAGCCTGCCGCGCGACAACAAAACAAGGAGAGCACGTGAAGTCCCGAATCCTCCCCACCGCCTTCGCCGCCGTTGCCCTGGCCACCGGACTCGCCGCCTGTGGCAGCGACGACAACTCGAGCACGTCCACCTCAGCGAGCTCCGGCTCCGGCGACGGCGGGTCCGTCACCGCCACCCTCAACGGCGCGGGCTCGACGTTCGCCGCCCCGATCTACCAGCAGGTCGGCTCCGACCTGAAGGGCAAGGGCCTGACCATCAACTACCAGGGCGTGGGCTCCGGCGCCGGCGTGTCGCAGTTCGCGGCCGGCACCGTCGACTTCGCGGGTTCTGACCCGGCGCTCACGGCCGACGACAAGGCGTCGATCAAGAAGGGTGAGTCGATCCAGATCCCGTTCGCCCTCGGCGCGATCACCGCGTCCTACAACTTGAGCGGCGTCAAGTCGGGCCTGAAGCTCGACGGCAAGACGCTGGCCGACATCTACCTCGGCAAGGTCAAGACCTGGAACGACCCCGAGATCAAGGCGCAGAACTCCGGCGCGGACCTGCCGTCGACGAACATCACGGTCGTCCACCGCTCGGACTCCTCGGGCACGACGAAGGGCTTCACCGGCTTCCTCGCGGCGTACTCGCCGGAGTGGAAGAGCGGCCCGGGCGTCGACAAGGACATCAAGTGGCCGACCGGCACCGGCGCCAAGGGCAACGACGGCGTCGCCGCCGCGGTCAAGCAGACCGACAACTCGATCGGCTACGTCGAAGAGGCCTACGCGCTCGCCAACGGCTTCACGTCGGCCTCGGTCAAGAACAAGTCCGGCGCCTACATCGCGCCCACGCTCGACTCCACCTCGGCGGCCGGCGAGGGCCTGACGATCCCGCCCGACCTCGGCATCTCGGCCATCGACGCGCCGGGCAAGACCGCCTACCCGATCACCTCGCAGACCTTCATCGACACCTACAGGGACCCCTGCAAGGCGCTCGCCATGAAGGAGGGCGACGCCAAGGCGATGGGCGCGTTCCTGAAGTACATGCTCGGCGACGGCCAGAACCAGCTCGCGCAGCTCAAGTACGCGAAGCTGCCGAGCGAGCTGCTCTCCAAGTCCCAGGACGCCGCGAGCGGCCTGACCTGCAACGGCAGCTCGATCGGAGCCTGACCTCCGCATGGCCGTAGAGGCGACGACCACCTCGATGGCCGGCAGCGGCCGCTCCCCTCTGGAGCGGCCGCTGCGCGCGCGGTTCCCCGACCGGCTACTGCGCTGGGTGCTCACGGCGCTGGCCGCCGGGATCCTGTTGCTGATCGCCTTCTTCTTCGTGCGGCTGATCGTCGAGGCGAATCCCGCGCTGTCGAAGTTCGGCGTCCTCCACTTCGCGTTCGACAACGACTGGGACGTCTCGCGCTCCATCTACGGCGCGCTCCCGCTCGTCGTCGGCACGCTGATCACCTCGGCGATCGCGCTGCTCATCGGCGTCCCGATCGCCGTCGCGACCGCCGTCTACCTGACCGAGCTCGCGCCGCGCCGCGTGCGCGGGCCGCTGACCGTGCTCGTCGAGCTGCTCGCGGCGGTGCCGTCGGTCGTCTACGGCCTCTGGGGCGTGTTCGTCCTGATCCCGAAGCTAAAGCCCGCGGAGGCCTGGTTCGGCCGCACCTTCGACTTCATCCCCTTCGTCGGCGCCGATGTCGCCGGCCCCAACTACTTCATCGCGGGCCTGATCCTGGCGATCATGATCCTGCCGATCGTCTCGGCGATCAGCCGCGAGGTCCTCGCGACCGTCCCGGTGGGCGACAAGGAGGCCGCGCTCGCCCTCGGCGCCACGCGCTGGGAGATGATCCGCATCGCCGTGCTGCCCTACTCGCGGGCCGGCATCACCGGCGCCGCGATGCTCGGCCTCGGCCGCGCGATCGGCGAGACGATCGCGGTCACGCTGGTGATCGGCAACGCCCCGCAGATCGGCGGCACGATCTTCGAGCAGGGCTACACGCTCGCGGCGGTGATCGCGAACGAGTTCGGCGAGGCCGCGAACAACCCGCTCCACCGCGCGGCGCTGATCGCCGCCGGGCTCGTGCTGTTCGTGCTGACGCTGCTCGTCAACGTCCTCGCCCGCGCCTTCGTCGTGCGCGGGCAGCGCAAGCGCGCCGGCGGCCCCGCCCAGGGCCAGGCGGCGATCGCGGCGGGAGGCCCGCCGGTATGAGCGCCATGTCCGTCCTCGCCCCGATCTCCGGCCGGCGCCGCCGCAAGGACAAGGTCGCGCGCGCCCTGCTGCTCACCGCGACGCTGATCGCGCTCGTCCCGCTCGTGCTCGTCATCTACTACCTGCTCAAGCGCGGGCTCGGGGCGATCTCCTGGCACTTCTTCACCTCGGACCCGACGGGCGCCTTCATCGGCGACCCGGGCGGGATCAAGTCCGCGATCCTCGGCACCATCGAGATGGTCGCGCTGGCGACGCTGATCTCGGTGCCGATCGGCATCGGCGTCGCGCTCTACCTCGTCGAGTACGGCCGCGACAGCAAGTTCGCGAGCGTCGTGCGCTACTTCGTCGACGTGATGACCGGCGTCCCGTCGATCGTCTTCGGCCTGTTCGTCTACATCGTCCTGGTGATCGGCTCGCTCGGCTCGGGCTACGCGGCCTGGAAGGGCGCGATCGCCCTGTCGCTGCTGATGCTGCCGGTGATCACGCGCTCGTCGGAGGTCGTGCTGCTGCTCGTGCCGGACTCGCTGCGCGAGGCCGCGCTCGCGCTCGGGGCGCCGCGCTGGCGGATCGTGTTCCGGATCGTGCTCCCGAGCGCGCTGCCCGGCCTCGTCACCGGCTCGCTGCTCGCCGTCGCCCGTGCGGCCGGCGAGACCGCGCCACTGCTGTTCACCGCCGCGATCGTCTTCGGGACCAGCTTCAACCTGAGCGATCGCATGAACTCGATGCCCATCCAGATCTTCAACGACGTCGGACAGGCGTCGGACGTGCTCGTCCAGCGCGCCTGGGGTGCGGCACTGACCCTCGTCGTGATGGTCCTCCTTCTCACCCTCGTCGCCCGCCTCGTCGCGCGCAGGAGCCGATTCACATGAGCCCCGAACCCGTCCGTTCCCGCGAGCAGCAGCGGGCCACCCGCGCCGAGCCCGCCCCCAACGGCTCCGCTGCCCCGAAGGCCGAGCCCCGCGCGCCGCGCGCGACGGCGGGCAGCGACGGCCGCACGGTCCGGCTCGAGGGGCTCCGCGCCTTCTACGGCGACGCCGAGGCGGTCAAGGGCGTCTCGCTCGAGTACGAGGCCAACCGCGTGACCGCGATGATCGGGCCGTCGGGCTGCGGCAAGTCGACGCTCGTGCGCTGCATCAACCGCATGCACGAGGAGATCCCCGGCGCGCACGCCGAGGGCACGGTCAGGCTCGACGACGCCGACATCTACGACGAGGCGGTCGACGTCGTCGCGGTCCGCCGGGTGGTCGGCATGGTCTTCCAGAAGCCGAACCCGTTCCCGACGATGTCGATCTTCGACAACGTGGCCGCGGGCCTGCGCCTCACCGGCCGGCGCGGCGGCGACCTCAAGGAGCGCGTCGAGCGCTCGCTGCGCGGCGCCGGGCTGTGGGAGGAGGTCAAGGATCGCCTCAACTCGCCGGGCATCGGCCTGTCCGGGGGCCAGCAGCAGCGCCTCTGCATCGCGCGCACGATCGCCGTCGAGCCCGAGGTGATCCTGATGGACGAGCCCTGCTCGGCTCTCGACCCGGTCGCGACGCTCAAGATCGAGGAGCTCATCGACGAGCTCAAGCGCGACTATACGATCGTGATCGTCACCCACAACATGCAGCAGGCGGCGCGCGTGGCCGACAAGACAGCGTTCATGCTCAGCGGCGAGCTCGTCGAGTTCGCCGAGACCCACACGATCTTCACGAACCCGAGCGACTCCCGGACGGAGGAGTACGTGACGGGCAAGTTCGGCTAGCCCGATGGCCGGCAGCGCGCGAGCGCACTTCCGCGAGGAGCTCCACGGGCTCGAGGTCCAGGCGCTCGGGGCGCTGGACATGGTGGTCACGGCGCTCGACCGCGTCCTGGAAGCCCTGCGCCACCAGGACATCGAGCTGGCCGCGATCGTGGTCAACGACGACGACCGCATCGACGGGCGCTACCTCGAGGTCCACCAGGGGATCCTCTCCCTGCTGGCGCTGCAGGCCCCGGTGGCGAGCGACCTGCGCACGGTCGCGGCGCTGCTGCACGTGATCAAGGCCGCGGAGCGCATGGGCGACCAGTGCGTGAACATCGCCAAGCTCCTGCCCGTGGTGGGCTACGAGCCGCCGCTCGACCCGGCGCTGCAGGAGAAGATCATGCGCATGGGCACGCTCGCGCGCTCCGAGGTCTCGCAGGCCAAGCAGGCGTTCGAGCTGCGCGACGTCGACGTCGCGGAGGACCTCGTGCGCCAGGACGCCGAGGTCAACAAGCTCAACCGCGAGGTCTTCCGGATGGCCGTGGAGATGGGCACCGACGCCGACCGGCGAGAGTGGGCGATGACGATGACGCACGTCGCGCGGGCGATCGAGCGCATCGGCGACAACGCCGTCGACATCGGCGAGCAGGTCGCGTTCGTGGTCACGGGGCTCTTCCGCGAGTTCTCCGACGCCTCGCACTGACTTTCGGACTTCCCGGAGCGAGCGGGGTCTTCGTGCCGGGCGTCAAGGCCATGTGACCAGGCTGTTACCGCAGGCAGGAGCGGATGTCACGCCGGCGTCGCGGATACGTATGCTGATCCAGACATGACGACGAGCTACGCCCCAGAAGGGCAGCGGCGCACCGGCGCCGGAGGTCAGGCCCCGATCCGCCTGGCCGTCCTCGACTCCGACACCGGCTTTCTGCAGGTGCTCGGCAAGCGGCTGGAGAACGCGGGGTGGCAGCACCGCGTCCTGGCGTCCCCCGTGCCGCTCGACGCGATGGTCTCCATGCGGCTCAACGCCGTGGTCGTCGACCTGGCGATCCTCGGACCGCAGGCCTGGACCTACCTCGAGAAGCTCTGCGAGCGGCTTCCGCACCTCGGCGTGGTGGTCTGCACGGGCCAGTCGAGCGTCGCCCAGCGCGTCCGCGGGCTGCGGCTCGGCGCCGACGACTGGGTCACCAAGCCCTGCCATCCCGAGGAGCTGATCGCGCGCGTCGAGGCCGTCGTGCGGCGCCGCAAGCGCGCCGAGGCCCGCGTGGACGACACGCCGGTCTCCGTCGGCGAGGTCGAGATCCGCGCCGACCAGTTCCAGGCCTTCGTCCACGGCGTCTCGGCCGACCTCACCCGGCGCGAGTTCGAGCTGATCCAACTGCTCGCCGACGCCGAGGGACAGGTGCTCCCGCGCGAGGCGATCTACCAGCGCGTCTGGGGCTACGCGATGGTCCACGGCGACCGCTCGGTCGACGTCTTCGTGCGCAAGCTGCGCCAGAAGCTCGAGCGCGTCTCGCCGGACTGGCGCTACATCCACACGCACTTCGGGATCGGCTATCGCTTCGCGGCGGAGCCGGTGGCCGAGGAGGCGGTGCCCGCGGGCGAGCCTGTCGCGGCCCCGGCGCCCGTCGCGCCGCCCGCGCCCGAGCCGGTCGCGGACGAGCCGCTCGCCGTGCCCGCCGGTCGCTCCTAGGACGCGGCGCGGCTATCGTTGGGATCCGTGGGTCCCGACACCGGCAAGCACCTGCGCAACATCGCGATCATCGTCGCTCTCGCGCTGATCGTCTGGCTCGTTCCGGGCGGCGCGCGCGCGAGCGTCACAGTCTCGAACGTCCTCGGCCTGATCTTCGCCGCGGGCTTCGTGTTCTTCGGCTACCGCTTCTACATGGAGCACCGCGAGGAGATCCTCGGCCTCGAGGATCGTCAGCGCGGGATCCTCTACGCGTCGCTGACGCTGATCGCGATCGCGCTGATCGGCACGCAGCGGATGTGGAACACGGGCGGCGGCGCGATCCTGTGGCTGGCGCTGATCGGCCTCGCCTGCTGGGGGATCTACACGGTGTTCCGCGCCTGGCGCGCGTACTAGGTGGCCTCCGAGCCCGCGGAGATCGCCGCCGCGGCGATCGGCGCGCTGATCGCCGGGCTGCGCGCGCGTGACCTCGAGGCCGCGCTGTCGGTCTTCGAGCCGGACGGCGCGCTGTTCGGGTCGGAGTCGACGGAGCGTGCCGTCGGCCTCGCCGAGCTGCGCGCGCTGCTCGAGGGGATCCTGAGCGGCCCCTGGACGATCGGCTGGGAGTGGGAGGACGGCGCGATCGTCGCCGGCCGGGACGGCGACGTGGCGTGGTTCGCCGCGCCGTGCGTGGCGCGGCTGGTGTCCGGCGACGGCGAGCGGACCTTGCCGTACCGGCTGTCGGGCGTCCTGCGCCGCGGCGCCGACGACGGGACCTGGCGCTTCGCGCTGTTCAACGGCGCCGAGCCCGCCGACTGACGCGGTCGCACTTCCGCGCGCCTTTCGGCACGCAATCGTCACACCCGCGTCTTTTCTCGTCACAGGCTCCCGGGCGATGCTGCGGGCATGTCCCGCCGCCCCGATCCAGCCGCCTTCCGGCGACCTCGCGGAAGTGACTCGGGCCAGGCCGCGGTCGAGCTGATCGCTGTCCTGCCCGTCGCCGCCGCGTTGCTCGGGCTCGCCTGGCAGGCCGTGCTCGCGGGCCACGCCGCGTGGGCGGCCACCGCTGCGGCCAGAGCGGCCGCCCGGGCGGCCGCGCTCGCGCAGGACCCGGCGGCGGTCGCGCGCGCCCGGCTCGGCGCGGGCCTGGCGGCCGGCGCGCGCGTCGACGACGATCATGCGGGGCGCGTCACGGTCAGCGTGCGCGTGCCGTCCGTCCTGCCCGGCGTCGGACTCGGCCGCGTGGAGGCGGGCAGCAGCTTTAGGCGCCAGGACGGCAGCTGATGCGCTGGCGCGAGGAGGGCGGCCAGGCGACGGTCGAGCTGCTCGCCGTCGTGCCGCTGGTCATCGTCGCGGCGCTCGCCGCGGCGGCGGTCCTCGCCCGTGCGGGCGCCGGCGAGCGGGCGGGTGAGGCCGCACGCGCGGGCGCGATGGCGCTGCTCCAGGACGACGACCCCGCCGCGGCCGCCCGCGGCACGCTCGCCCCCGGCGAGCGTCGCAAGGCCCGCGTCGCGGTCGTCGGGCGCCGCGTCACGGTCTCGCTGCCGGCGCCGTCCGGCCTGCGTGGCCTCGTGGGGCTGGGGCCGGCCGAGGCGAGCGCCGACGCAGGCCCGGAGCCGCGCCCGTGACCGGCCTGCTCGACCGCGCGGCGGCGTGGTTCGTGACGCCGCTGGGCTCGGCGCCGGCCGCTCCCGACCCCGAACCGCCGCTGCGCGTCGCCCGCGAGGACGAGCTGGTGGACCTCGCGGAGCTCGGCTACGCCGACGGCCGCTTCGCACCGCCCGTCGCGCCGCCGGTAGTACCGCCCGTCGCGCCGCCGGTGGCGCCGCCGGTCGCGGCGCGTGGCCATGCCGCCTCGCGCGCGGTCGTCCTGGGCGCGCCCCGCGATGTCCCCGCCGCGGCAGCCGCGCTCGCGCTCGACCTGCGCCGGCGCCGCCGCAGCCGCGCCGCGATCGTGGTCCTGTGGTCCGCCGACAGTGCTCCGCCGCTGCCCGCGCCCGCGCTCGCCGTGCCCGGGCTGCCGGGCGCGCGGCGGCTGTCGGCGCGGCTCGCCCGTCGCGAGATCCGCGCGAGCGCCCATGGCCGGCTGGCCTGGATCCCGCTCGGGTCCGCGCTCGACGAGGAGGCGAGGATCGCGGCGGCCGCCGGCGACGCGCCAGTGGTGCTCGCGCTGCTGGGACCCCGCTCGGCCGCCGCGGACACGCTGCTCGCCGCCCACGACGCGGCGCTGCTGGCTGCCGATCCCGACTCGCCGCTCGCGGCGCTCGCCGCCGCCGACCTCGGCCGCCTCGGTGTGCCGCTGCGCTGCTGGGCGCCCCCTGCCGCCGGCGCGGGGCGCCTGGCCGCCCTCGCGGGCTGGCGCGCGCCCGCCGGCGTTCCCGAGGTGATCGCGTGACGGGTCGCCGCGGCCGGGGCGAGTGGGGCCAGGCATCCGTGCTGCTCGTCGCCGGGATCGCCGCGTTGCTGGTCGGCGTCGTGGTGCTCGGCGCCGCCGCCCGTGCGGTCGGCCGGGAAGGCAGCCTGCAGCGTGGATCCGACCTCGCCGCCCTCGCGGGCGCCCGCGCCATGCGCGCCGCCTATCCCCGGCTGTTCGAGCCGGCCGAGCTCGACGGGCGCCCGGACCCCGCCCACCTGGAGAAGGACGCCTACCTGGGGCTCGGGCGCGACGCCGCCGAGCGGACCGCCCGGGCGAACGGCATCGACGCCGCGACCGTCTCGTTCCCCGACGCGAGGTCGTTCGCGCCGGTCCGCATCCGCGTCGCGGCGGCACGCCGGATCGAGGTCGTCCGCAACCGCGCCCATCGCGCTGTGACCCTGCGGGCACGGGCCGTCGCCGAGCTCGCCCCGCCGGGCTCTGAGGGGCTGCCGGTCGGAGCGGGCGGCCCGGGCTACGACGGTCCGCTCGCGTTCCGACAGGGCAAGCCGATGCGCCCCGACGTCGCGCTGGCCTTCGACCGCCTGGGGGCCGCCGCGCGCGCCGACGGCATCGCGCTGCTGATCTCGAGCGCGCTGCGCACCGACGCCGAGCAGGCCGTCCTGTGGTCGCGGCATCCTGACCCGAAGTGGGTCGCGCCGCCCGGCACCTCGCTGCACCGCTTCGGCACCGAGCTCGACCTCGGCCCGGCCTCGGCGTACGGCTGGCTCGCCGCCAACGCCCCGCGCTTCCACTTCGTGCAGCGCTACGCGTGGGAGCCGTGGCACTACGGGTTTGCCTTGAATGCCCGCTCGGCGCCGCGCTCGCCCGTTCGCGGCGCGCGCGGCGGCGACGGCCGCGCGCTGCCGGACTTCGTCCCCACCCGCTTCGCGCCGACCCTCGCTCGGGCGGCGCAGCGCTGGAACGTGTCGGCGACGCTGCTCGCGGCGCAGCTGTACGCCGAGAGCAACTTCAACCCGTTCGCGGAGTCGGCCGCCGGTGCGCAGGGCATCGCGCAGTTCATGCCCGGCACGGCGGCCGCGCTCGGGCTCGCCGATCCGTTCGACGCCGAGCGAGCCATCGACGCGCAGGCGCACCTCATACGCGACCTCCTCCGGCGCTTCGCCTCCGTCGCGCTGGCGCTCGCCGCCTACAACGCCGGACCTGCGCCCGTCGCCGCCTGCGGCTGCGTGCCGGCGTTCCCCGAGACCCGCGCCTACGTGGCGAAGATCCTCGGGCTCATGGGCGGCGCGGGCGACCCGGTCGCCGCCGACCTCGGCGGTCTCGCCGTGAGGCTGGTGCGCTGATGCCCGGGTCAGGCCGCGAGCGCGTCGCGGGCCGCGCGCAACGCGGTCGCGACGTCGTCGGCCGACACATCGAGATGGGTGACCGCGCGCACCGTGTGCGCGTCGAGCGGGCCGACGATCACGGCTTCGCGCCCGAGCGCCGCGGCAAAAGCGGGCGCGTCCGGCACCGAGAAGACGACGATGTTCGTCTCGACGGTGGACGGGTCGAGCTCGACGCCGGGCAGCTCCGCCAGCCCGTCCGCGAGAGCGCGCGCGTTCGCGTGGTCCTCGGCCAGGCGCTCGACGTGATGGTCGAGCGCGTAGAGCGCGCCGGCGGCGACGATCCCCGCCTGGCGCATCGCGCCGCCCCACATCTGCTTGTAGCGCCACGCCTCGTCGATCAGCTCGGCCGACCCGGCCAGCACGGCTCCGACCGGCGCGCCGAGGCCCTTGGTGAAGTCGATCCAGGCGGTGTCGAAGCGGCGCGCCCACTCGTCGGCCGCGACGCCGCTCGCCACCACCGCGTTCATCAACCGCGCGCCGTCGAGGTGCAGCCGCAGGCCGTGCTCGCGCGCCACGCCGATCACCGAGCGCACCTGCTCGAGCGGCCACACCCGCCCGCCCGCGATGTTGGTCGTCTGCTCGACGCAGACCAGGCGCGAGCGCGGGGCGTAGCGGTCGCCCGCCGGTCGCAGCGCGGCGCGGACGGTCCCGGCGTCGAACATGCCCGCGTCGCCGTCGACCGGATGCATGACCGCGCCCGCCATGTCCGCCGGGCCGCCGGCCTCGAAGCGCAGCGGATGCGCGAAGCGGTGCAGGATCACCTCGTCGCCGCCCGGGCGCACGTGCAGGCGCATCGAGATCGCGTTGCACATCGTGCCGCTGGGCAGGAAGACCGCCGCCTCGTGCCCGAGCAGCTCGGCGACGCGCTCGCAGAGCGCCGTCACGGTCGGATCGTCGAAGCGCTGCTCGTCGCCGACCTCGGCCTCCGCCATGGCGCGGCGCATCGCGGCGGTCGGGCGGGTCTGCGTGTCCGAGTAGAGGTTGACCACCGGCGGCACGCTATCGCGCGCGCGGCCATCCACCCGGGTTCGTACCCTCTGATTGAGACCACCATGGCAGTCGACGCCGCAACGGCACCCCAGGACCGCGCCAGCCGGCTCCAGCAGCAGCGGCGCGGGCTCCCCGACCAGCCCGGCGTCTACCTGTTCCGCGACGTGCGCGGCCGGGTGATCTACGTCGGCAAGGCCAAGTCGATCCGCAAGCGGGTCGCCTCGCACTTCTCGAACCCGGCGCAGTACGGCACGCGCGCGCTGACCGACGAGGTCGACAACATCGAGTCGCTCGTCGTCGCCACCGAGGCCGAGGCGCTGCTCACCGAACAGACGTTCATCAAGCAGTACAAGCCGCGCTTCAACATCCGCCTGCGCGACGACAAGTCGTACCCCTACATCGCGATCTCGCTCGACGAGGACTTCCCGCGCGTCTACTTCACGCGCGAGCGCCACCGTCGCGAGCGCGCCTACTTCGGGCCGTACTCGAGCGCCAAGCGCGTCCGCGGCACGCTCGACCTGCTCGGCAAGATCTTCCAGTTCCGCTCCTGCGAGGGCGCGGAGCCGGGGCGCCACTCCGGCTCGCCGTGCCTGGACTACTACATCAAGCGCTGCGGGGCGCCCTGCGTCGGCTACGTCTCCAGGGAGGAGTACCGCGAGGGGATCGACGGCGTGATGGCCTTCCTCTCGGGACGCTTCAAGCAGATCGAGCGCGACCTCGAGCAGCGCATGTACTGGCGCGCCGGCGAGCGCGACTACGAGGGCGCCGCGCTCGAGCGCAACCGGCTGCAGGCGGTGCGCGCGCTGCTCGAGCGCCAGCGCGTCGCCAACGAGGGCGCGGGCACCTACGACGCCGTCGCCGTCGCGGTCGAGGGCACCGAGGCCAACGCGCAGGTCTTCCAGGTCCGCGACGGGGTCCTGAGCGACCGCCAGTCCTTCTACCTGGACAACATGGGCGAGCAGGACCTCGCGGTGGTCGCCGAGGAGTTCATCCTGCAGTACTACGCGAGCGCGCTCTCGATCCCGTCGCTGCTCGTCGTCCAGGTCGAGATGGAGGACGGCTCCGAGCTCGAGATCCTCCAGCAGATCCTCGCCGAGCGGCGCGGGGGCGCGGTCGAGATCCGCGCCGCCGAGCGTGGCGGCAAGCGCCGCATCCTCGATCTGGCCGAGCGCAACGCGCGTCTCGCGCTCGACCAGGAGAAGCTCAAGTCCGAGCGCCGGCGCCAGCAGCGCGTCGAGGCCCTCGACGGGCTGCAGGCCTCGCTCGGGCTCGACGCCCTGCCCGTGCGGATCGAGTGCTTCGACATCTCCCACCTCGGCGGCACGCACACGGTCGCGTCGATGGTCGTCTTCGAGGGCGGGGCGCCGAAGAAGTCCGACTACAGGCGCTTCACGATTCG
>DATBDM010000100.1:0-25114 GCA_036269915.1 Solirubrobacteraceae bacterium
CGCGTGATCGTCGCCGAGCACCCGGATGCGGTGCGCCGAGGTGGCACGATGACACGGATGCGCGACGGCCTGCACCAGGCGGCCGACTGGACCCGCCGCGGCGGCGCGGCCACGGCCGCGGTCGTGCGCGAGCACGTCCCCGCCTCCTCCGCGGCCTCCTCCGCGGCCGACGAGCGACTCGCCCAGCTCGAGCGGCTCGGGCGGCTGCGTGAGTCCGGCGTGCTGGACGCGGAGGAGTTCGCCGCCCAGAAGACCGCGATCCTCGCGGAGGAGCCCGCGACCGAGCCAAACGGCGCGGCGGCGCCGACCGCGAGCGCGCCCGAGCGGTGATCTGGCCGCTGCGCAGCATCCTCGCCGGCAGCGTGGGCACCGCGACGATGACCGCCGCCTACGAGGCCGAGCGCCGCGAGCGCGGCGCGAGCAAGCCGGGTCCGCTCGACTACGACGACGGGCTCGTTCCCGGGCAGATCGTCGCCGGGATCATGCACCTCCCGCACGTCACCGACACCGAGGAGCGCGACCTCGGGCTCGCGCTGCGGTGGAGCTACGGCTCGGCCTTCGGGCTCTGGCACGGCGTCCTGCGCCAGCGCCTCCCCGAGCCGTGGGCGGCCGCGGCGTTCGGCGCCACGCTGATGACCGCGACCTTCACGCTGTTCCCGCTGCTGGGGAAGACCCCGCCGCCGTGGCGCTGGCCCGCGGACGTGCTGGCCACGAGCGTCGGGACCCACGCCGCCTACGTCACGGCGGTCGCGCTCGCCGACGACGCGGCGAGGCGCTCGAGCAGGTGATCGCCGACCCGTAGCGCGTTGGCCACGGCCTGGGTGTCCCAGTTGGCGGGTTCCCGCGGCAGCCAGTCGCCGCGCTCGAGCAGCAGGATCCGCTGGCCGGACGGTGCCAGGTGGCCGGCGAGTGTGCCGCCGCCTGCGCCCGTGCCGATGATGATCACGTCGTAGTCGGCCATCAGAACAGCTCCAGCGCCTCGGCGACGACGATGCGCGCGGCGGCTTCGATCAGGGCAAGGTGCGAGAACGCCTGCGGGAAGTTGCCGAGATGCCGGCTCGTGTCGGCGTCGAACTCCTCGGCGTAGAGACCGAGCGGCGAGGCCTGACCGAGCAGCCGCTCCATCAGGTCACGGGCGCGCTGCAGCTCCCCGACGATGGCGAGCGCGGAGACGAGCCAGAACGAGCAGATCAGGAACGTGCCCTCCTTGCCCGAGAGCCCGTCGTCGGTCTCGTCGGTCTTGTAGCGCAGGACGAAGCCGTGCTCGGTGAGCTCGTCGGCGATCGCCAGCACGGTTGCCTTCAGCCGCGGGTCGTCGTCGGGAAGGAACCCGAACAGCGCGGCGAGCAGGGTGGACGCGTCGAGCGCGTCGGTCGCGTAGTGCTGGCGCAGCACGCCGCGGCTGTCGACGCCGTGCTCGAGGATGTCGGCCTTGATCTCGTCGGCCGTGGCGCGCCATGTCGCGGCGCGCGAGTTGTCGCCGCGGATCTCCGCGAGCTTCGCCGCGCGGTCGAGCGCGACCCAGCCCATGAGCTTGGAGGAGACGTAGTGCTGCGGCTCGCCGCGCGCCTCCCAGATGCCCTGGTCGGGCTCGCGCCAGACCTTCGTCGCGCACTCGGCCTGGGACTGGACGAGCGGCCACAGCCGCCGCGGAAGCCGCTTCGAACGCCGCGTGTGCAGCAGGATCGAGTCCAGCGCCGCCCCGTAGACGTCGTTCTGGCGCTGGTCGAAGGCGCCGTTGCCGACGCGCACAGGCCGCGCGCCGACGTAGCCCGAGAGGTCGTCGCGGGTCGATTCGGTCAGGTCACGGCGCCCGTCGATCCCGTACATGATCTGCAGCGAGCCGTCCTCGACGGGCTCGAGGTCGGCGACGAACTGCATGAACTCGTCGGCCTCCCAGTCGAGGTCGAGCCAGTGCAGCGCTTGCAGCGTGAACGTCGAGTCGCGGATCCAGGTGTAGCGGTAGTCCCAGTTGCGCTCGCCGCCCGGGGTCTCGGGCAGCGACGTGGTGAGCGCCGCGACCGTCGCGCCCGTCGGCATATAGGTCAGGCCCTTGATCGCGAGCGCCGAGCGGCGGATCGCGCTGCGGAAGCGATGGTCGGGGATGCGTGCGCGGGTGAGCCAGTCGCGCCAGTAGCGCGTCGTGGCCTCGAGCTGGGCCGACGCCTCCTCGGCGTCGGCGGGGGTGCGCATGCCCTCGGCCCAGGACAGCGCGCAGAACAAGCGCTCTCCCTCGCGGAGCGTGTGGCGCGCGCGCGCCCGGCCGACCTCGATGCCGAGCGCCATGTCGGTGGCGAGCCGGATCGTCACTCCCGCCCCGGTGGCGTCCGCGACGTGACGGTCCTCGTCGAGCATGGCCCACTCGGCGGCCTGGCGGCCGTAATCGAAGACCGGCTCGCAGACGAGTTCGACCTCGACGGTGCCGGCGATGCACGTCACGGTGCGGACGAGCATGTGGTCGCCGTCCGAATCGGTGGGCGGACGCGTATGGGGCGTCACGGTGTCCTCGCCGCGGCGCGGCCCGATCGTCAGTGCGTCGCGCACCTCCAGCCAGCCCGTGCGCGTGTGCCAGGTCGTGATCAGGAC
The DNA here is from genome assembly GCA_036269915.1 of Solirubrobacteraceae bacterium. Classification (GTDB taxonomy): domain Bacteria; phylum Actinomycetota; class Thermoleophilia; order Solirubrobacterales; family Solirubrobacteraceae; genus DATBDM01. The sequence continues at coordinate 2,587 of DATBDM010000100.1, forward strand.
GTTGGTCCCGGGCACGTAGGCACGCGCGCCGGGATAGGTGATCCCGAACGGGCCGACCCTGAAGGAGCCGGCCTCGCGGTCGAGCAGCGAGCCGAACACGCTGGGCGCGTCGAAGCGCGGGACGCACAGCCAGTCGATCGCCCCGTCGGGAGCGACGAGCGCGCCCGTATGGCAGTCCGAGAGGAACGCGTACTGCTCGATTGGGGTGAACGGCGACGGCGCGGCGGCGCTCTGGGGCTCGGTCTCGGCGCGCTTGGCGCCGTCGGCGGTGGCGGTCATGACGCGATCCAGGGGCCGTGCCAGCGGCCGTGGCCGGCGACGAGCGCGTCGCCCGCAGCGGGTCCCCAGGAACCGCGCGCGTACGGATGCGGCGGCGGCGGCGCGTCGATCAGCGGCTGCAGCACCCGCCAGCACTCCTCGACGGCGTCCTGGCGCTTGAAGCGCGCAGAGTCGCCCTGGATCGCGGCGTACAGCAGCACCTCGTAGGGCGTCGGGCCTTCGCCCCCTTCGTCGCCGAACTCCATCGAGAGGTCGATCTGCTCCGGCGTCCTCGTGACGTTGCGCTGGGCCTCGACGAGCAACTGCACGCCGGTCGTCGGGTCGAGCCTCACCACGAGTTGGTCTGGCTCCGGACGCCGGTCGTCGCCGGGCATGAAGCCCAGGCGCGGCGGCTGCTTGAACACGAGCCGCACCTCGGTCTGGGTCGTCTTCAGGTGCTTGCCGGTGCGGATGAAGAACGGCACGCCCGACCAGCGCCAGTTGTCGATGTCCAGGCGCAGCGCGGCGTACGTCTCGGTGGTCGAGTGGGGATCGACGCCCTTCGTCTCGAGATAGCCGTCGTACTGGCCGCGGACGTAATGGGCCGGGTTCGCGTCGTGCGTCGAGCGGAACACCGCGTACATCGCATCCTTGAGCGTCGCCGGATCGGCGCCCGCGGGCGGCTCCATCGCCACCGCCGCGACCACCTGCATGAGGTGGTTGACGACTACGTCGCGCAGCGCACCGACCGGATCGTAGAAGTGGCCGCGGTCCTCGACGCCGAAGCTCTCGGCCATCGTGATCTGCACGGACGCCACGTGGTTGCGGTTCCAGACCGGCTCGAACATCGTGTTGGCGAAGCGCAGGTAGAGCGTCTCGACCAGGCCCATCTTCCCGAGGAAGTGGTCGATCCGGTACAGCTGGGACTCGTCGAGGTGCTGGTGCACCTCGTCGTTGAGAGCGCGCGCGGAGGCGAGGTCGTGGCCGAACGGCTTCTCGACCACGACGCGCGCGCCTTCGGTCAGCCCCACCGCCGCGAGCCCGCTGATCACGCGGCCGAACAGGAACGGCGGGATCTCGAGGTAGAAGACCGGGCTGGCGGGATGGCCGAGCACCTGGGCGAGGTGCTCGTAGGTCGCCGGGTCGGTGAAGTCGCCGTGCCGATAGGACACCCGGGCGGCCAGGCGCGCGAAGACGGCCTCGTCGAGCGGCTCGCCCGTCCCCTCGATCGCCGCGCGGGCGTGCGCATGCAGCTCGTCCTCGGACCAGTCGTCGACGGCCACGCCGACGATCGGGCAGTCGAGCAGCCCGCGCCGCTCGAGCCGGTACAGCGAGCGGAACGTCATCACCTTGGCGAGGTCGCCGGAGATCCCGAAGATCACGAGGACGTCGGCCGGGGTGGCGTCGTGGCCGTGCGCGCGCGCCCGCGCCTGGGGATCGGTTGCGGTCGTCATACCGGGGAACGTTCGCGCGTACCCTCGCCGTGGGTCATCACCCGTTGGGGATGAACCGGCTCCGGCGCCGGGCGCAGCCGCGCGTCGAGGACGTAGGCGACGGCGACCGCGACGATCACCAGCGGCATCGCCTTGACACCGTCGGCGCCGAGCAGCACCGTGGCGAGCAGGACGGAGGTCAGCGGTAGCGTGAGCATGACCGCGCTCATCGCGCCGATGCCCATCGCGGCCGCCGGGATCGCGTCGAGCCCGGGCAGGTGCGACAGCGCGATCCCGCCCGCGGCGCCGAGGAACATGGAGGGGAACACGGGGCCGCCGCGGAACGCGCTGAGCGAGAGCCCGTAGGCGATCCCCTTGGCGGCCAGCAGCACGACCAGCGTGCCGGCCGACCACGTCGCCTCGTTGACGAGCAGGTCGGGGAGCGCGGACTGGCCGGAGAACAGCACCTCCGAGGACGCCTTGTCGGTGACCTCGCCGAAGGCGATCGCGAGGCCGGCGATGGCGAGGCCGATGACCGGCATGACGGTCAGCATCCGCCGCTCCGCGTAGGGCCGGACGGCGAAGGCGATCCGCCGGATCGCGAGGCCCAGCAGCGGCGCCAGCAGCCCGATGACGATCGCCCAGCCGAACTCGGCGACGGTCGGCGCGCCGATCGGCGGCAGCCCCGGGACCGCGAGCGAGAGCGTGCCCAGCCCGGTCAGCGAGTCGAGCCCGAGGAAGATCAGCGAGCCGATGCCCGCCGCGAGCAGTCCCGGCAGGAGCACGATCGGGACCATCGCGCCGCCGAGGCCCGCGGCCTCGAGCAGCAGGAACGCGCCGAGCAGCGGCGAGCCGAGCAGCGACGCGATGGCCGCGAAGGAGCCTGCGGCGGCGACGACGGCGCGCGTGCGGTCGTCGGCGCCCCCACGGGTCGCCAGCTGCACGGCCAGTACGCCGAGCCCCGAGCCGATCGCGATCAGCGGCGCCTCCGGGCCGAGCACGACGCCGAAGGTCAGGGTGGCCATCGCGGCGAGCACGACGCCGGGCAGCTCGGCGACCGGCAGCGCGCCGCCGGTCTTGAGCCCGTCGGCGGGCGAGTGGCCGCCCGTACCCGGCAGGAACCGGATCGCGGCGGCGGTCGCGAGGCCCGCGACGACGAGCAGCGGCGCCGGCCACCAGACCGGCGGGTGGTCGAAGCCGAGCGTGGACGGCAGCGCGGTGAACACCTGTCGCTGGAGCCAGTCGACGAGGTAGAGGAACCCGTAGGCGACGGCCGAGACCGGCACGCCGATCACCGCCGCGATCACCAGCAGCTTTACGTAGGCGCTCGAGCGCAGCAGTGCGCGAGGGTCGGGTCCCGCGTCGCCATCGGGCATCGGCCGATGGTCGTCGGCCGGCTCCGCCGGGGCATCGTCCGAACGGGATGATGCAGCCCGCGGGCCGATCGAAGAGCATCGGCCGCCTATGACCGCGCGCGACGAGGGGCTCCGGCTCGAGGCCGGCGAGCTCGAGGCCACGTTCGTGCCCGGCGACGGCATGGTCGGAAGCTCGCTGCGCCACCGCGGGGAGGAGCTGCTCGGGCAGCGCGGCGGCCTCGCTGCCTACCGCGAGCAGCTCAAGACGTTCGGCGTGCCGCTGCTGTACCCGTGGGCCAATCGGCTCTCGCGCCGGCGCTTCGGCCTGGCCGGCCGCGAGGTGACGATCGACCCCGAGCGCACGCCGCTGCGGCTGGACGAGTCCGGGTTGCCGATCCATGGGCTGCTTGCCGCGGCGCAGGGGTGGACCGTCGACCGCCACGTCGCCGCCGGCGCGCCCGCCGTCGTCTGCGCGACGTTCGACTGGAGCGCGCACGAGGCGCTGATGGCGGCATTCCCCTTCCCGCACGAGCTCCGCTACGAGGCCGCGCTCGACGGTGACACGCTGACGATCGTCACCACGGTGGAGGCGAGCGCGGGCTCGCCCGTGCCGATCGCCTTCGGATATCACCCGTACCTGCGCCTGCCCGGCGTGCCCCGTGCGGACTGGCAGGTGGAGCTGCCCGTGCGCACGCGGCTGCGGCTCGACGACCGCACGCTGCCGACCGGCGAGCGCGAGTCGGTCGAGCCGTTTGCCGGCCCGCTCGGCGCGCGCACCTTCGACGACGCCTTCGTCGCGCCGGCGCGCGGCGCGCCCTTCGTGCTCGAGGGCGGCGGGCGGCGGATCGAGCTGGCGTTCGGCGGGGGCTACGCCTACGCGCAGGTCTACGCGCCGGCCGACGACGACGTGATCGCGTTCGAGCCGATGACCGCGCCCACCGACGCGCTCGTCGCCGGCCCGCCGGAGCTGCGGGTGCTCGCGCCCGGCGAGAGCTACGCGGCGGCGTACTCGATCACGGTGGCGGTCGGACCGGACTGAGCCATGCTGCAGCTGCGCGCGTTCGGGCCGTCGCCGCTGATCGCGGAGGTCGCGCGCGCCCTGCGCGCGGTCGACGGCGCCGCCCACGTCGCGCGCCTCGACGCGGGCGACGAGGACGGCAACGCGCTCGTCACCGCCGACCTGAGCCCGGACGGCGTCGACCCGGCGCTGACCGCCGTCCACGCGCTCGGCGTGCCCGCACAGGACGTCTCGGTCCTGCGTATGGAGCCGATCCAGTCCGGGCCGCTGCGGCGCGAGACCCTGGTCGTCTGGGCCGATCTGCTCGGCCAGGCCGCCGAGCACGCGCGGCCCGTCGCGCGCTACCTCGTCTTCATGCTCGCGGCGGGGGTGATCGCCGGCTACGGCGTGATCTACGCCAACGGGATCCTGATCGTGGGGGCGATGGCCGTCAGCCCCGACCTGCTCCCGATCACGGCCCTGTGCGTGGCGGTGGTGCTCCGCCGCAAGCGGCTGCTCGGCCACGCGGCATGGACGCTGATCGCGGGGCTCGGCTGCGCCGGCCTCGTCGCGTGCGCGCTCGCGGTCACGCTCGACGCCACGGGGCTGATGCCGGCGTCGTTCGCGCTCGGGGGCAGCCAGATCCTCTCGGGCCTGACCTCGGTCAACTCCTCGACCGTCATGGTCGCGCTCGTCGCCGGCGCGGCGGGGATGCTCGCGCTCGAGACGCGTGCCAGCGCCGCCGTCGGCGTCGCGATCTCGGTCACCACCATCCCCGCGTCGGCGTACCTCGGCGTCGCCGCGGGCGTGGGCGACATCGGCGAGGCCTCCGGGGCCGGGCTGGTGCTCCTGGTGAACGTCTGCGCGCTGGTGGCCGGCGGAACGCTCACGCTGCTGGTGCAGCGGATGCTGGGAGCGCGGCGACCCGTCCCCGTTCGAGTCGCAGCACCCGGTCGGCCAGCTCGAGCCCCTCGGGCCGGTGGGTGATCAGCAGCACGGAGCGACCCTCCGCCGCGGTCATGGCGTCGTGCACGAAGGCGCGCGCCGCGGGCGGGTCCAGATGGGCGGTCGGCTCGTCGAGGACGAGCACGGGGGCCTGTGAGAGCAGGGCGCGCGCGAGCCCCAGCCGCTGGCGCTGGCCGCCGGAGAGCTCGCGTCCGGCCTCGCCGACGAGGGTGTTCCGGCCCTCCGGCAGCGAGCGGACCCAGCCGCCGAGCTGCGCACGGTCGAGCGCGATGTCGATCTCCGCATCGCTCGCCTCCGGCCGGGCGAGCGCGACGTTCTCGCGGATCGTCGCCGTGAAGACGTGCGCGTCCTGCGCGGCGACCGCGAACGCCGCGCGCACGTCGGCGGCGCGCAGCTCGCGGACGTCGCGGCCGGCCAGCGTCACGCGGCCGGCCACGGGGTCGAGGAAGCGCAGCAGCAGGCGGACGGCGGTGGTCTTGCCCGTGCCGCTGGCGCCGACGAGCGCGACGCGCTCACCGGGCTCGATCCGCAGCGCGGCGCCGCCGAGCACGTCCGGTCCGTCGCCGTAGCGCGCCCCGACGTCCTCGAGCGCGACGGCGAACGGCCAGGCCGGTGCCGGCGCGGGCGCGGGCGGGTCGGCGACCGCCGGCCGCGCGGCGGTGAGCGCGAGCACCCGCGCGCCGGCGCCGAGCGTGGAGGGGAGGGTGCGGGCGACGGCGGTCAGCGGCGTCACCGCCTCGAACGCCGCGAGCGCCAGCAGGCCGAGCAGCGCCACCTCGACGCGATCGACCGGCGCCGCGAGCGCGGCGCCAAGGACGCCTGCGACGGTCGCGCCCGTGAGCGCGGTGGCGAGCGCCTCGGCGAGGCCGCCGCCGAGCGCGTCGCGACGCGCGCAGGCCACGAGCCGCCGGTCGGCCGCCGCGAGCCGTGCCTCGGCGCCTGAGCCGGCGCCCGCCGCGGCGAGCTCGGGCGCGGCCTCCAGCGACGCCACGATCTCCGCCGTGAGCGTGCCGCGCGCGCCGGCCTGGCGACGTGCGCTGGTGCGGCCCGTGCCGATGGCCACGGCGGGCGGAAGCGTCGCGGCGGCCAGCAGCCCAGCGGCGAGGACGGCTCCTGCCGCGGGCTCGACCGCCGCGGACGCGCCGACGGTGACCGCCGACGCCGCGACCGCGACGAGCGCGGGGACGAGCCCGCGCAGGTGCAGATCCTGCAGCGCGTCGACGTCCGTGACCGCGCGCGCCAGCAGGTCGCCGTGGCGGTACGCGCTCAGCTCGCCCGGGGCGAGCGGCTCGATCCTGGCGAGCACCCGCGCGCGGACGCGGGCGAGCACCCGGAGCGCGAGGTCGTGCGAAGCGAGCCGCTCGCCGTAGCGGGCGAGCGGCCGAGCGAGGCCGAAGAAGCGGACCGCGACGATCGCCACGGTGAGCGACAGGATCGGCGGCTGCTCCGCGGCGCGCGTGATCAGGTACCCGGCGGTCGCCATCAGGCCGGCGGCGCACACGATCGAGGCCGTGCCCAGCGCCACGGCGAGCGCCAGCCGCCCGCGTGGCGCGCCGGCGAGGCGCAGCAGCGCCCTCATGCCGCCGCCCGCAGCGGCTCGGGGACGATCGCGCCTCGCTCGAGGCGCAGGACGCGGTCCGCGCCGGCGGCGAGCTCTGGCCGGTGCGCGATCACCAGCAGGGTGCGCTCGCCGCCGAGCCGGGCGATGGTCGCGGCGACATGGGCGACGGCCTCCGGATCGAGGTCGGCGGCCGGCTCGTCGAGGATCAGCAGCGGCGTGTCGCGCGCGAGCGCGCGTGCCAGCGCGATGCGGCGGCGCTCGCCCGGCGAGAGCGCGCGGCCGCCGTCGCCGACGATCGTGTCGTAGCCGTCGGGCAGTCGCGCGATGACGCCGTCCGCGCCGGCGAGCCGCGCGGCGGCTCGCAGCTGCGCCCGGGACGCCCGCGGAGCGCCGAGTGCCAGGTTGTCGGCGACGCTCGCGCGCAGCAGCACGGGATGCTGCGGCACCCAGGCCACCCGCGCCCGCCAGGCGGCGGGGTCGCACGTCGCGAGGTCCACGCCGCCGGCCAGCACGCGGCCGGACGTCGGCGCCAGCAGCCCGGCGAGCAGCGCCGCAACGGTGCTCTTGCCGGCGCCGCTCGCCCCGACGAGCGCGACCGTCTCGCCCGGCGCCAGCTCCAGGTCGAGGTCCGCGAGCACCGGCGCGGCGCGCGCCGGATAGGCGAACGACACGCGCTCCAGCCGCACGGGCACCTGCGCGGGGTCGGGCGCCGGTGCGCGCCCTCGCGCGGGCACCTCGGGCGGGGCGTCGAGCAGCTCGAGCAGGCGCTCGGCGACCGCCAGGCCGTCGGCGCTCGCGTGGTACTCGGCGCCCAGCCGGCGCAGCGGCAGGTAGAGCTCGGGCGCGAGCACGAGCACGGTGAGCCCGGTCTGCAGGCCGAGCGAGCCGTCCGCGAGCCGCACGCCGGCGGTGACCGCCACGAGCGCGACGCCGAGCGTCGCGGCGAGTTCGAGCACCGCGCCCGAGAGGAACGCCAGCCGCAGCGTCGAGAGCGTCGCGCGGCGGTAGGCGTCGCCCGCGTCCGCGACGCGCGCCGCCTGCTCGGAACCGCGGCCGAAGGCGCGCAGCGTCGGCAGCCCCCGGACGACGTCGAGGAACTGCGCCGACAGGCGGCGCAGGGCATCGCCGCGCTCGGCGGCGCGCTGCGCGCTCGCCCGGCCGATCAGCCACATGAAGACGGGCACGAACGGCAGGGTGAGCGCCATCACGATCGCCGACTCGAGATCGAGGGCGGCGACCCAGGCGATGATCGCGGGTGGCACGAGCGCGGCCAGCACGAGCTGGGGCAGCGACCGGGCGAAGTGGCTCTCGAGCGCATCCACGCCCTGCACCGCCACCGCGGCGAGCTCGCCGCTCCCGGTGCCGTCGAGCGCGAGCGGGTGCGCCCGCAGCCGCCGCGCGAGAACCCCGAGGCGCAGCTCGGACATCACGCTCCCCGCGGCGCGCCGGCCGGTGACCTCCATCGCCCACCCGAGCGCGCCGCGCGCCGCGAACGCGAGCGCCAGCAGCACGAGATCGCGGGTCGCGACGGGATCACCGGCGAAGGCGGTCGCGACGATCCGCGCCAGCAGCGCCGCCTGCGCGACGATCGGGACGACGGTGCACAGCCCGAGCGCGACGTCGGCCGCGAGCAGCGGGCGCACCGCGCGCGTGCGGCGCAGCAGGCGCGGGTCCAGCGGGCGCATCGCGGCTCAGCCCGCGCGGGCGCGGGCGCGCGGCTCGGCGGCGGGCTGCGCCGGCTTGGAGCCGACCCGCGCGCGCAGCACGTGGTAGGTCCACGCCTGGTAGGCGAGCACGAGCGGCGTGAAGATCGCGGCGACCACGGTGATCACCACCAGCGCGTAGTGCTCGGCGGCCGCGCCGGACACGGTCAGGCTGTTGGCGAACGCGGGATGGGACACGAGCACGCGCGGATAGAGCGCGGTGAACAGCGTCGCGATCCAGCCCGCGGCGGCGACGGCGGTGAGCACGAAGGCGCGTCCACTGCGACCGCCGCGCACCAGCGCCGCCGCGGCCAACAGCGCCGCCCCGGTGAGCACGGCGGGCACGGCGGGGCCGAGCACGCCGCGCGCGTTGCGCTCGGTCGCCACCACGACCGTCCAGGCGAGGAAGGCGATCACGATGAGCGCGCAGGGGATGGCGAGCGCGCGTGCGGCTGCGCCCGCCCGCGAGCGCAGCTCGCCACCGAGGCGCAGCGTGAGGAAGGTCGCGCCGTGCAGCGCGAACAGGGCGACCGCGGCGAGCCCACCGGCGACGGTGTAGGCGCTGATCAGGTCCGACAGCGAGCCCGTGAAGTGCCCGTCGCCGTCGAGCGGGACGCCGTGCAGCAGGTTGGCGAGCGCCAGCCCCCAGACGAAGGGAGCGCCGATGCTCGCGATCGTGTTCGCCCGCGTCCAGGCGCCGCGCCAGCGCGCGCCGTCGCGGCGCTCGCGCCACTCGAAGGAGACCACGCGCACGATCAGCAGCACGAGCACCAGCAGCAGCGCGAGGTAGAAGCCCGAGAACATCGTCGCGTACCAGGCCGGGAAGGCAGCGAACGTCGCCCCCGCGGCGACGACCAGCCAGACCTCGTTGCCGTCCCACACCGGCGCGATGGTGTCGAGCACCGTCGAGCGCTCCCGCGCGTCGCGTCCGACCACCCCGAGCAGCATCCCGACGCCGAAGTCGAAGCCCTCGAGCACGAAGTAGCCGCCCCAGAGGACCGCGATCAGGCAGAACCAGACGATCGGGAGCGTCACGCCGGAACCGCCGGGACCGCCGGAGCGGGGTCGAGCCGCGCGAAGCGGCGCAGCAGCACGAAGTCGACGACCGCGAGCGCGGCGTAGAGCAGCGCGAAGACCGCCAGGCTGATGATCAGGCTGGTCGTGCCGACGCTCGGCGAGTGCGCGTTCGCCGTCTGCAGCAGCCCCTGGACGATCCACGGCTGACGGCCCATCTCGGTCAGCACCCAGCCCGCGCTCGCGGCGAGGAACGGCAGCGCGACGGCCGGCACCGCGAGGCGGAGGAACCAGCGCGCCTTCTCGATCCGGTGCCGCCGGTACAGCCACGCGCCGGCGAGCGCGACGAGCACCATCAGCGCGCCGGAGTAGGCCATCACCCGCATCGCCCAGTACACGGGCCGCACCGGCGGGATGTAGTTGCCGGGGCCGTAGCGCTGCTGGTAGCTCGCGTTGACCTGGTTGAGGCCCTCGACCTTGGCGTGGAAGTTGCCCTCGGCCAGGAACGAGAGCAGCTTCGGCACGGCGATCTGGAAGTCCGGGTCCGGGTGCTGGGGCGAGAAGCCGCCGATCTGGAACAGCGAGAAGCTCGCCGGCTGCTGGGAGTTCCACAGCGCCTCGGCGGCGGCGATCTTCATCGGCTGGTAGTCGGTCGTGGCGAGCCCGAAGCGCGAACCGACGCTCATGTTGGCGATCGTCGCCGGCACCGCGACGATCAGCGCGAGCGCCGCGGCGCGCAGGAAGACGTCGACGTTGCGCCGCCGGGCGAGATGCCAGCACGCGACCCCGAGCACGACCAGCGACCCGGTCGTGAGCGCGACGAGCATGGTGTGCGCGAACGCGAAGAGCGCGAAGCGGTTCGAGAGCAGCGCGCCGACGTCGGTCAGCTGCGCGTCGCCGCCGGCGACCTTGAAGCCGACCGGCCGCTGCATCCACGAGTTCGCGACGAGGATGAAGTACGCCGACAGCCAGGTCCCGGCCGCCGCGAGCCAGATCGTGGCGAGGTGCACGCGCGGGCTGAGCCGGTCCCAGCCGAACACCCAGAGCCCCAGGAACGTCGCCTCGAGGAAGAACGCCGCCAGGCCCTCGATCGCCAGCGGCGCGCCGAAGACGCCGCCGACGTACTCCGAGTAGACCGACCAGTTCATGCCGAACTGGAACTCCTGCACGAGGCCCGTCGCCACCCCGACCGCGAAGTTGATCAGCAGCAGGGCGCCGAAGAACCGCGTCAGACGCAGCCAGGCGTCGACGCCGGTGCGCTGCCAGGTGGTCTGCATGATCGCGACGAGCGGAGCGAGCCCGAGCGTCAGCGGCACGAACAGGAAGTGGTACAGCGACGTCATCCCGAACTGGAGGCGCGCCAGGTCGACGTCCGTGAGCGCGACCAGGCTCACGTCACGGCGGCGGGCGTCCGGGCGGGGGTGTCGTCGGCGTCCCAGTCGATGTGCGCGGCCTCCGTGCGGTCGAGCACCTGCGGGCCACGCGACTTCGAGAAGTAGTCCCAGCCCCACGTGATGAACGCGTCGATGCGGTTGCGCACGCCGGTCATCAGCGACGCGTGCACCCCGAGCCAGGCCGAGAACGCGATCGCGCCATGCAGCTCGTGGCGATGGGCGCCGACCTCGGCGATCGCCGCCCCGCGCCCGATCATGGCCATGATCCCCTTGTCGTGGTAGTGGAACGGCGCGCCCGTCCGGTCCTCGAGGAACGCGACGACGTTGTCCGCGGCGCACGTGCCGGACTGCAACGCCACCGAGCCCAGCTGCGGGAGCGCCTCGCCGTCGGCGCCGGCGATGTTGGCCATGTCGCCCAGCACGAACACGCCGGGGAAGCCGCTGACGGAGAGGTCGTCGCGGACGTCGACCCGCCCGCCCCGGCCCTGGGGGAGACCGGAGCGGGCGGCGAGCGGCGGGGCCTTGATTCCGCCGCCCCAGACGACGCACCGGGTCGGGATCAACGTCCCGTCGGCGAGCTTGACGTGGTCGGCCGCGACCTCGGAGACCGCGACGCCGAGGTGCATCTGGACGCCCTTGCGGCCGAGCACCTTGGCGACGTAGTCGTGCGCGTGCTCGGAGAAGGCGCCGAGGAGGGTGTGCCCGAGGTCGACGACGTGCACCTGCGCGGCGGAGACCGCGAGGTCGCGGTACTCGACCGACATCGTCTCGTGGATCATGTCGGCGAGCGCGCCCGCCACCTCGACCCCGGTCGGTCCGCCGCCGACCACCACGAAGTTCAGCGCGCCGCGCGCGAGCAGATCCGGGTCGCGGTCGGCGTCCTCGAAGGCGCCGATGATGCGCGAGCGCAGCCGGGTCGCGTCGTCGAGCGAGTAGAGCGGGAAGGTGTGCTCCTCCGCACCCGGCGTGCGGAAGAAGTTGGGCTGCGAGCCGGCGGCGAGGACCAGCGCGTCGCCCTCGATGCGGGTTCCGTCGGCCGTCTCGACGGCGTGCGCGGCGGGATCGATCGCCGTCACCTCGGCGAGCTTGACGTCGGCGTTGGGGTGCTCGCGCACGAGCTTGCGCAGCGAGTACGCGATGTCGCTCGGCGCCAGCTGCGAGGTGGCCACCTGGTAGAGCAGCGGCTGGAACTGGTGGTAGTTGTTGCGGTCGACCAGCGTCACGCGCAGCTCGTCGTGGCTCGCGAGGCTCCGGACGCAGCCGACGCCGGCGAAGCCCCCTCCGACGACGATCACGTGCTTGCGCTCGTCTCGCGGCGATGTGTCGGGCGAGGTCACGAGGGCGATCATCCGCCGCTGGAGGGGGCCGTCATCACCCGGAGCGGGTGATGCGGCCGCTGCCCCCGGAGGGGACCGTACTGATATGAGCGCACCGATCCTCGCCGCCTACTGCCCGCACGACGCCGACCGTGCGCCGGTCGAGTTCGCGGTCGCGGCCGCGCGCGCGACCGGCGACCCGCTCGTCATCGTCTCGGTCCACCCGCCCGACGCCGCGGCGATCGAGGCGCTCGCGTCAGAGCTCGCCGCCGACGGTGTCGTCGCCTCGGTGGAGGTCGTCGATCACGGCTCGCCCGCGCACGAGATCGGTCGCGTCGTCGGCGAACGATCGCCGCAGCTGCTCGTGCTGGGCTCGACATCGCGTGGCCCGCGTGGTCGCGTGCTGCCGGGCAGCACCGCCGAGCGGCTGATCGGTGGATCGCCGTGCCCCGTCGCGGTCGTGCCCCATGGCTTCGCGCGTCCCGCGGGCGGCATGCAGACCGTCGCGGCCGGCTATGCGCCGACGCCCGAGGGCCGCGCCGCGCTGGCCGCCGCCGCGCGGCTGGCCCGCGCGTTCGGCGCCCGCCTGCGGGTCGTCCGGGTGCTCGACCCGCGCCACGCCGAGGAGCAGTCGCCCGGGCTGATGGCCGCGCAGCACCACGACACGGACATCGACGAGGGGATCGCCGGCCGCGAGCGGATCACCGAGCGCGCCGAGCTCGAGTCGGCCGTCGCCGCGGCCGCCGAGGGCCTGGAGGCGGACATCGACGTGCTCTACCAGGACCCGGCCGACGGGCTCGACGCGGCCTCGCAGGTCGTCGACCTGCTGGTGATGGGCTCGCGCTCGCACGGCCCGTTGCGCTCCGTGGCGCTCGGCGGCGTCTCGCGCCGGGTCATCGCGCGCGCCGCCTGCCCCGTTCTCGTGCTGCCGCGCGGCAGCGAGGAGACGACGGATGCGCTGCTCGGCGCCGCGGAGGCCGAGGCGCGGGCGTAGGCGTGTGCCGGGCGAGGGCTGGTCAGGGCTCTTCTCCGCGGCGTTCGCGCAGTCGCGCAACGCGATGGCGCTCGTCGACGGACAGCGCTGCCTGGTCGACGTCAACGGCGCCTACCTGCGCCTGGCCGACCGTCGCCGCGACGAGCTGATCGGGCGCCCGATCGGGACGTTCGTGGTCGGAGGGCCGCTGCTCACGCCGGCGCAGTGGGACGCGGAGATCGCCGACGGCCGCGCCGACGGGGAGGCGATGTTCACGCGCCCGGACGGTGAGACGGTCGGCGTGCAGTGGGCGGCGACGGCCGAGGTGGTCACCGGCCGGCGCCTGGTCCTCTTCGTCGCCCTCAACACCTCTCGCGCAGGCCCGCGCTTCCGCCGTCCCGAGGTCCCGGCGACGGCCGCACCGCTCTCTCCGCGCGAGCTTGACGTAGTGCGCCTTGTCGCCGCCGGCGGCACGGCGACCGAGATCGGCGACGAGCTCCGGCTCTCCCACCACACAGTGCGGACCCACGTGCGCAACGCGATGGACAAGCTCGGCGCCCGCTCACGCGCGCACCTGGTCGCGCAGGCGCTGGGCCACGGCCACGTGCTCGCGTGATCGCGCAACGGTGGGATCGAACGGACGACGCTCGCACGCCACGATGGAGGCGTGCCCGAACTCGAACCGATCTCGCTCCGGTTCGCGTTCGAGGTCGTGGGCGTATGCGAGGCCGCGGACCTCGCCGCTGAGCTGAGGACGCTCGGCCGCGGCAGCGTCCAGGTACGCCCGCTCGCGTCACGGTTCCCGTCCGCCGTCCGGTGGTCCGTGATGCTGACGACCCCGGCCGCGCCGCTGCGCCTCGACGTCCTGCAGGTCCTGGAGGGGGAGATGCGGGACGTGGCGCAGCGGCGCCCGGGTCGGCTGCTCATGGAGATCGCGCCGAGCTGGGCGCAGGCTCCGCGGGCCGTCAGCCCAGGCGGCTGAGCGCGGGCGGCGTCCAGCGCTGCGCGAGCACGTCGCCGGTCGGCCAGAACATCCGCAGGACCAGTCGGAACGGCCCGGCGGGGATCGCGAGCCAGTTCGCGCGCTGCTCGCGGGCGGCCGGCGGGCGCGGCTGGACGTGGATCGTCAGCGACCCGTCCTCGCTCACCGTCAGGCCGTCGTCGCTGCCCAGCCGGGCGCGGCAGCCGCCGTCGCCGACCGCGGCGAGCGACCAGAAGCCGTGCACGGGTGGAGGCCGGTCGACGTCGAAGCGCAGCTCGTAGCGGGCGCCGCCGTGCAGGGGCCGGCCGTCGCGGTCCTCGTCGACGGTCGCAGAGACCTCGTCGCCCGCCGCCGCGGTCTCGAGCCCCGCATAGGCGGCCGCCGCCCGGCCGAGGTGGTCGAGGTCGCCGCGCGCGCCGGGCCGGACGCGCCAGCGCCCGCGCGGATGGGCGCTGAGCGGGATCGCCGCATCGTGGATGCGGGCCCGGGCGGCCTCGAACCCGCGCTCGAGCGCGAGCGAGACGTCGTGGTCGGGCGCACGGTCGAGCGGGAGCACGCCCGCGGCACGCAGCCGCGCCAGGAGTCCGTGGTCGGACAGCGGCGGGGGGTTGGCCGCGAGCAGCACCTCGAGCTCGGCGAGGAAGGCGGGCGCGCCGATCGTGTCGAGGTGGGCGACGCCCTCCGTTGAGCGGAGCTCGGGGCCGCCCGGATCGGGCAGCTCGGCGCGCTGGTAGGGCAGCCCGCCGCCGGCGGGATGCTCGAGGCGCAGCCCGTCCTGGAGCCGCCAGGTCGATCCGGCGCCGAGCTCGAGCCGGGTCTGGCCGGCGATCCGCACGCCGTCGGTCGGCGCGGTGATCGGCAGGATGCCCGCCGGCGGCGTGTCGCCGACGAAGCGCGGGCCGGCGATCACGAAGCGCCGCGCGGCGCTGCCCGTCGTGCGCGGCCCGATCGAGGCGAACACGCGCGCCCACATGTCGATCAGCGACAGCACGTAGTACTGCCCGTGGGCCTCCGGCACCGACAGCACCACCCGCTGGTCGCTGAGGTCCAGCCAGGCGGAGCTGCCGAGCGTATCCGGCGCCGGGGCGGCGCCGACCGGCGGCCGCTCGTGCCGGAACGCGCCGACCGGCGAGTGCGCGCGCAGCCAGCCCATCAGCACAAGCGGATAGCCGAACACGAACGCATCGGCGGCAACTCGCTCCACGGCGGTGAGGTTGATCTCTCGGCGCGTGGTGGTGGTCATGTCGTGAGTCCGCGCCAAGGACCGTAGGAGCGCGCGCCGGGTCTGCGCATCCCCCGATGCGGGTGAACCGCCCCTCGCACCGGTGGTGGCAGCCTGCCCGCCGATCGGCAGGCACGCGCCCTTGCTCGCCCCTCCCGTCGCGAGGGATGCTCGGAGACGATGACCGCCACGCTCACCATCGTCCCGCCGCCGGTGATCGAGGCGCCCTCGCCGCGCCCTGCGCGCGACGCCGTCGCCCGCCCGCGGCTGCTCACGCCGCTGCTCGACAACGGCGACGCGGCCGTCGCGCTGCTGGTCGCCCCCGCCGGCTTCGGCAAGACCACGCTGCTGCGGCAGTGGGCCGCCCGCGACCCGCGGCCGTTCGCCTGGCTCACGCTCGACGCGCGCGACGACGACCCCATGCGCCTGCTCGCGCGCGTCAGCCGCGCTGTCGATTCCGCGCGCGACCGCACCGCGCCCGGCGGCCGGTTCGTGCTCGTGCTCGACGACGCCCACGCGCTCCGGCGCTCCCACGCCCGCGAGCTGCTGGGCGCGATCGCCACCGACCTGCCGCCCGAGGCGATGCTCGCCATCGCCTCCCGCAGCGAGCCGCCGCTGCCGATCGCCCGGCTGCGCGCGCAGCGCGCGCTGGTCGAGCTGCGCGCGGACGCGCTGGCCCTGCGCGCGCCGGAGGTCCTCGCGGTGCTGCGGGGAGCGGGGGAGGGCGCCGGACGCGATCGCGTGGCGGCGCTCGTGCGGCTGACCGAGGGCTGGGCCGCCGGCTTGTCGCTCGTGCGGCTCGCGGTCCCCGATGCCCCGGCGGGCGACGCCCCGGAGATCGCCGCCTACGTCGAGGACGAGGTGCTCGCGGCGCTCGCGCCCGCACAGGCCGCCTTCCTGCGCCGGACCAGCGTGCTCGACGTCCTCACCGCGCCGAGCTGCGACGCGCTGCTCGAGCGCACCGGGTCGGCGGCGATGCTGGCGACGCTCGCGCGCGAGCACGCGCTGCTGGTGCCGCTCGACCGCCACGGCGAGCGCTACCGCCAGCACCGCCTGCTGCGCGAGGCGCTGCGCGCGCTGCTGCGCCGCGACGAGCCCGAGCGCGAACGCCGTCTGCACCGTCGCGCCGCCCGCTGGCATCGCCACGGCGGCGACCGCGACGCCGCGCTCGACCACGCGCTGCGTGCGGGCGACCTGCGCCAGGCAGCGTGGATCGTCTGGCGCGGCGCGCCGGCCGACCTGGCGCACGGGCGCCTCGACGCCGTCGACCGCCGCCTGGCGCGCTTCGGCGCCCGTCAGGTCGCCGCCTCGGCGCCGCTGGCGCTGACTGCCGCCGCGCGCAACCTCACCGCCGGCCGCGGGGATGTCGCCGAGCATTGGATCGCCCGGGCCGCCGCGGCGGCCGCCGAGCCGGAGGGGCCGATCGGCGCCGCGGTCATCGCGCTGCGCGCCGTGACTGCCCACCACGGCCTCGAGGCGGCCCGCGCCGACGCGGAGCGCGCCGCGTCCATGCGGCCCGACGACGGTCCCTGCCGCGCGCTCTGCAGCCTCGCGTCCGGCGTCGCCGCGCACCTGACCGGCGACCGGGAGCGCGCCGCGGAGGAGCTCGCCGAGGGCGTGCGCCACGCGGCAGTCACCGCGCCCGTCCTGCACGCGCTCTGCCTCACCCAGCTCGCGCTGCTCGCGCAGGAGCGCGGCGACTGGGAGGAGGCGGCCGGCCTGCTTGCGCGCGCCCGCGCCCAGGTCGACCGCTTCGGGCTGGCCGCGGGCGCGCCGAGCGCTCTCGTCTTCGCCGCGTCGGCCTTCGTGCGCGCGCAGCGTGGGCGCGTCGAGGAGGCGCGCGCCGATCTGCGCGAGGCGGGCCGGCTCGCCCAGGAGCTCGTCGACTACGCGCCGTGGTTCGACGCCGAGCTGCGGCTGCTCATGGGCCGCGCGGCGCTGCGCCTCTGCGATGCGGGCGAGGCCGAGCGGCGCCTGGACGAGGCCGCGCGGGTCCTGCGCGGCCTCCCCGAGGCGGTCGTGGCGGCGGAGTGGCTCGCGGACGTGCGTGAGGGGCTCGAGGCCTTCGCCGCCGGCCAGGGCGCGCTCACCACCGCGGAGCTCCGGATCCTCGGCTACCTCCCGACCCACCTCTCCTTCCGCGAGATCGCCGAGCGCACGTTCGTCTCGGGCAACACGGTCAAGACGCAGGCCAACGCCGTCTACCGCAAGCTCGACGTGTCCTGCCGCTCGGACGCGGTCGCCCGCGCCCGAGCGCTCGGACTGCTCGACCGGATCTAGCCGGCGGTCGCCTGGCGGGCCGCGGCGGCCTCGACGCCGAGGGCGACGAGGTCCGACGGGTGCAGCCAGGTGTCCGCGAGCGGCACGCCGCCGCGGTGGATGACCGCGTCGCGCAAGGGGATCGCCCAGCGGTGCTCGAGGACCGCGATCGCCGCCGTCGTCCCCTCGGGGATCGCGTCGGCGACGTACCAGACCTCCTGGCCGAGCGAGAGGTCGGCGGGCGCCGGCCCCTCGTCGCCCTCGCCGAGGCCGACGAGCGCGGACGCGATCGCGCCGAGCTGGTCGGCCTCGTCGGCGCTGAGGTCGCTGGTCTCGACCGCGGCGACCTCGCCGTCGGCGTCCTTCATCACCACGAGCAGGTCGACGAGCCGCACGATGTCGTGCTCGCGCAGGCGCCGCAGCTCGGCCGCGATCTCGCCAGTGGGCTCCGTGTCGCCGAAGCCGATGATCAGCAGCTGCATGGGTCCGAATGGCATGGTCAGCCTCCCTGGAGGATCTTCTGCTTCTCGGTCTCGAACTCGGCCTGCGTCAGCACGCCGGAGTCGAGCAGCCCCTTGAGATTCGTGAGCGCGGTGACGCGGTCGGTCGCGGAGGCGGGCGCCGCCGGCGGCGGCGGAGGCGGCGGCTGGTACTGCGTGACCTGCGGCGGCGGCGCCTGCTGGCTCTGCGCCGCGAGCTGCTGGTCCTGCTCGGCCTCGTGCTCCTGGTTGCGCTGCACGTGCTTTCCGGCGGCGTACGCCGACCCGCCGACCATCGCTGCGCGCAGCAGCGGACGGCGTCGCATGAGCGGCATGGCTTTCAGTCCTCCTGCATCGGGAAACGGCTGCTTCCCATGCAACCCGCGGCGCCGCGGGGGAGCATCATCCGAAGCGGATGATCTCCTCGGCCGCCGTGACGCGATGCTCCTGCAGCAGCTGTCGCCAGCCGTTCAGGACCGCGTGCACGGCGGGGGCCCCGATGACCGGCTCGGTCGGCAGCGGCAGCGCCGGCGGGGCGAGGATGAACGGCCGGGTCTGCGGGCCGCCGAGCCCGCCGTGGAAGGAGATCAGCTCCTCGAACGCGCAGCCCTCGTCGAGCACGGGGTCGTAGAACGAGCCGACCATGATGTCGGCGACGTGGGCGAAGCCGTCGGTGCGCAGGAGATGACGAGCCGCGGTGGGGGAGAACGCCGCGAGGGGGTCCTCGCCCTCGACGCGGTCCTCGTCGAGGTAGCGGGCGCCGCGCGGCCCGAGCACGGTCGCGCCGTGGGCCTGCGAGCGCACGAGCAGCCAGCCGATGTGCGGATGGTCGCGGAGGGCCGGCACGAGCTGCGGGTGGCGTGCCTCGATCTCCTCGAGCGTGAGGCGCCGCGGCTCCTGCATGAGGTAGACGAGCCCGAGGTTGCCCGAGCCGAGCACCACCGCCGCGCGGCCGCTGACGTCGGACTTCGCAGGCTTCTCGGCGCGGCGGCCGGTGGCCTCGCCGACCGCGTGGCCGACCATCGCGCTCTGCTCGTCGCCGCCCGCGATCGCGGTCACACGGACGTCGGTCAGCGAGCGCTCGACGAGCTCCTCGAGCCCGTAGCCGTGGCGCTGCTTGAAGGTCGCGCCCTGCGTCTGCCCGTGGTCGGAGAGCACGACGATCTCGTACGGGCGTGGCGCGTAGCGGCGCGCGCGGGCGAGGCGCCCGAACTGCTCGTCGAGCTTGCGCAGCGCCTCGAGCGTGTCGCCGCGCTCGAGCCCGGAGTGGTGCGCGACCTCGTCGTAGCTCGCGAACGTGGCGTAGACCACGGGCCGCCCCCGCATCATGTCGGTGAGCACGCCGAAGATCACGAGGTCGCGGACGAAGACGCACATCGCCGCCCGCATCAGGGGGTAGATGCCGCCGCGGTGCCCGCGCGGGCGGACGTCGCGCCGCTTCGCGCGCAGGGCGGCCGTGACCTCGATCGCGACCTCCCAGGCGAAGAGCACGAGCGTGCGGGTCACGTTGAAGCCGTTGGCGAGGAACGCCCGGTAGCCGGGGTTGGCGCCCTTCTCGTCGGCCGTGCGGCTGACGGTGAGGATCGACTCGTCGGCCTCGCCCGAGAGCAGGTTGCCGCGGCTCGCCCCGCCGTTGCGCAGCAGGCCGATGCCGGTCGCGTGGCGGCGCTCGATCTCCGCGCAGTCCGACGGCGAGGAGCACACGAGCATGCGGCCGTTCTCCTTCTCGACCCAGCGGAACGCGGGGATGTCCTCGTTTGAGCCGAGCAGGATCCCGGCCTGGCTGGCGCCGGTCTGCGAGGAGAGGTCGGGCTCCCACTCGAGCAGGCGATAGCCGTCGTCCGAGACCCAGCGCGCCATCGCGGGCACGTTGCCGTCGCGCATGGCGTCGCGCAGCACCGGCAGCGCGAGCCCGTCGATCTCCAGGAAGACGATGCCGGCCACGTCCGTGCGCGGCGCGGCGCCCTGGCGGCGCGCGATCCGCCGGGTCACGCGCAGCGCGTACTCGTCGTCGTCGTTGGTGCCGAGCACGACCTGCAGGGCGATGGTCACCGCCGAGATGACGAGCGCGGCGAGCAGCGCGTCCGCGAAGCCGGAGACGTGGATCGCCTCGGGGACGACGGCGTCGGCGAGCAGGAGGATCCCCGCGTCGGCGCCCAGCACGAGCAGGAAGCCCAGCAGCAGCATGAACGGCAGCCGCAGCGCCGCGAGCACCGGCGGGACCACCGCGTTGAGCACCGCGATGAGGGCCGCGACGACGAACGCCGAGCCCTCCTTGTCCAGCGTGACGCCGGGGAGGAGCCACGACGCGACCCAGACCGCCGCCGCGGCGACGACCCAGGCCAGGACGAGCCGGCTGGGCCGCAGCCGCGGCGTGGCGGGATTCCAGCGCGCGTCTGTCACGCCATGGAGGACTTCGAGCCGTAGGCGACGAGGCCGTAGATCACCAGGATGTCGAGCGTGAACATCGCCAGCGACCAGAACGGATAGGCCGGGATGAACGTCAGCTGGACGATCGCATTGACTCCGGCGACCAGGACGCCGATCCAGCGCAGGCCCTTGATGCGCATGCCGATGCCGACGGCCAGCGCGGCCATGCAGACGCTGAGGATGATCAGCACCCACCCGTAGGTGTTGAGGTTCGAGATGACGAACTGGGCGTTGTTGACGAAGAACTTCGAGTTCGACACGGCCGCGAGGCCGTCGATGAAGTTCAGGACGGCCAGCAGGCCGAGCATCGACGCGGCGAACATGATCCAGCCGTCGCCGCTGGTGTCGTCGTAGCGGTACTCGCCCGATGCCGGGGCGCCCGAGTACTGCGTCACGGTCGGACGCGCCGCCTGTGGGGGATCCGTGGTGCTCATTTGCGTGCGCCTCCTCGAAGGCGACATGGCCCGCCGCCCATCGGCGGGCCGGTGAACCAAGCTAGTCACCCGCGGAGGGGCGCGGCATCACCCTTTTCGGGCGATTGCATGGATCGGCCGCGCGCGCGAGCATGCGGCGGTGTCCGGCGCCGGGATGACCAGCGACGAGATCCTCCTCGGCCTCGGGCTGGTCCTGGTCCTCGGGGTCGCCTCGCAGCTCGTCGCCCGCCGCCTGCGACTTCCGGCGATCGTCGTGCTGCTGCCGGTCGGCTTCCTGGCCGGCATCGCGACCGACGACGTCCATCCCGAGCGTCTCCTCGGCGACCTCTTCCAACCCTTCGTGTCGCTGGCGGTCGGCGTGATCCTCTTCGAGGCCGGGCTGCGGCTGTCGGTGCGCGAGATCGGCCCGGGCACACGCCGCGCCGTCGAGCGGCTCGTCGCGATCGGCGTGCTCGTGACCTGGCTCGGCGTCGCCGCCGCGGCTGCCCTGCTCTTCAACGGGCTGGGCGATCTCCTCCCGCTGCTGATCGGCGCGGTGCTCGTGGTGTCGGGCCCGACGGTCGTGCTCCCGCTGCTCGCCTTCGTGCGGCCGGCGCACGACGTGCGCGCGCTCTTGACCTGGGAGGGCGTCCTCGTCGATCCGATCGGGGCGCTGCTCGGCGTCATCGTCTTCCACGCGGCGTTGTCGGGCGACGGCCGCCGGGCGGTCTGGCGGCCGGGCGAGATGGTGGCCAGCATCGGGGTCGGGGCGCTCGTGGGCGCGGCGGCGGCGGGGGTGCTCTGGCTGCTGCTGCGCGAGATCCAGAAGATCGCGCCGCGGCAGGCCGTCCCGGCGGTCCTGATGACCGTCGTCGCGGCCCTGGTGGTCGGCGACGAGCTGCGCGACGACTCCGGGTTCGTCGCGACGACGCTGATGGGGGTGATCCTCGCCAACCAGCACCGGATCGACCTGCGCCTGATGCAGGAGTTCCACGAGACGCTCGTGCAGCTGCTGATCGGCGTGCTCTTCGTGCTGATCGCCGCGTCGGTGAGTCCGGCGGAGGTCCGCGCCGTGCTGCCCGAGGGCCTGCTGCTCGTGGCGACGATGGTGCTGGTGATCCGCCCGCTGGCGGTCGCCCTGGCCACCCTGCGCTCGGGCCTGCCGTGGCGCGAGCGCGCCTTCGCCGCGTGGATGGCACCACGTGGGATCGTGGCGGGCGCGACGGCGTCGGCGTTCGGCCTCGAGCTCCAGCAGGCGGGCGTGCCAGGCGCGGCGAAGCTGCTGCCGATCGCGTTCGTCGCGATCTTCGGGACGGTCGTCCTGTACGGGCTCACGGCGGCGCCCGTCGCGCGGCTGCTCGGCGTCGCGGGCAGCGCCGGCACGCTCGTGCTGGTCGTGGGCGACACGCCGGCGGCGCGCGCGGCCGCGCAGGAGCTCGCCGGCGCCGGCATCGAGGTGCGGCTGTGGGAGGGGCGCCCGATGGTGGACGCGCTCGGACACGAGGCCGAGCTCGAGGAGGTCACCGACGCGGTGCTGATGAGCTCGAGCGCGGACTTCAACGCGCTCGCGGCGGCCGAGCTGCGCATCGAGCTCGGCCATGACCACGTCGCCGTGCGCTCGCCCGAGGGCTACCCCGAGGATGGGGCCGGCGACGGCCGCCGCCGGTGAAGCAGCAGCCCGACCAGCCCGAGCGGGAGCGGCAGCCAGTAGGAGAACAGCCGGTAGGCGAACGTCGCGAGCACCGCGTCCCCGCCCGACACGCCGGCGAGCGC
>DATBDM010000101.1:0-2843 GCA_036269915.1 Solirubrobacteraceae bacterium
TTCGTGGCGATCCTGCTGCTCAAGGAGGTCCCGCTCGGGACCGTCTCGGGCGCGGAGGCGGCAGCGGCGGCCGAGCCGGAGCGCGAAGAGCGCGTCCTCGTCCCGGAGCGCGAGCCGGCGCTCGCGTAGCCCGCGAACGCACGTCAACGGCGGCTGGGGAGGTGAGGTGAGGGCTCGGCTCGCCGGGGCCGAGCCCGAGCGCTGGGCGCTTTTCCGTTCCATGCGAACGGAAAGGCCACCAGCGTGTTCCGCCGGCGGTCGACCGCTTCCCTACCCAGCGGGGGTCGAGGTTCGGCGGCGCCGCGGGGGCGCTAGACGGAGACCGGCGTCTCGCGCTCGGCGGCCGCGAGGACGGCGTCGAGCAGGCCCGGGAAGCGGGCGTCGAGGTCGTCGCGGCGCAGCGAGACCAGGCGGCGGGTGCCGTCGGCGCGCGTGTGGGTGAGGCCCGCCTCGCGCAGCACGCGCAGGTGGTGCGAGCGCGTCGCCTTCGCGATCTCGAGCTCGAACGCGCCGCAGGCGCACTCGCCGCTGGTGGCGAGCGCACGCAGGATCTGCACGCGGACAGGGTCGGAGAGGGCGGCCATCACGCCCGGAAGGGTGATGGCGTCGGCGGCGGGTTCGGTCATCGGCTTCATGGTTCGACATCCATCGTACTACGCGAGCAGGTCTGCTAGCTTTGGTTCGAGAGTCGTCGAACCAACGAACTTCTCGGAGACCATGCCTCGCTTCCTGCCCAGCCTGACCGCCGCCCTCGCCTTCGGCGCCGCGTTCCCGATCGCGGACAGCGCGCTGAAGCGGATCGACCCGTTCCACCTGACGGCGATCCGCTACGGGCTCGCGACGATCGCCTTCCTCGGCCTGCTGTGGGCCATCGAGGGCCGGCGGGCGTTGCATCCGGGGTCGCGCCGCCGGGCGCTCGAGCTGTTCGGCCTTGGCACCGCCGGGTTCGCCGGCTTCAACCTGCTCGCCTACCAGGGGCTGACCAGCTCGACGCCCCAGCACGCCGCCGTGATCGCCGCGCTGATGCCGGTCATGACCGTGTTCGGCACCTGGATGATCTCGCGCGTCCCGCCGCGCCCCGCGATCCTCGGCTTCGCCGTCCTCGCGCTCGCCGGCGCCGCTATGGTGATCTCCGGCGGCGATCCCCTGCGCCTCGCCGAAGGCGGGCTCAGCGGCGGCGACGGCCTGATCCTCCTCGGGGCCGCGTCCTTCGTCGGCTACTCGCTCGGCGCGCGCCGCTTCGCCGACCTCTCGCCGCTGCGCTACACCGCACTGAGCGCGGCCGGCGGCACCGTGACCATCCTCACCGTCACCGAAGCGCTGACCTTCGCCGGCGCCGAGCACACGCCGAGCCTCGCCGACGTCGGCGCGGTCTGGTGGCAGCTGCTCTACGTGATCGTCGCCGCCGCGGTCATCGCCGTGCTCGCCTTCAACGCGGGCGTGCGCCGGCTCGGCCCGTCGGGCAACGCACTATGGGGCAACCTGATCCCGATCGTCGCCTTCGCGATCGCCGTCGGCCAGGGCGTCACGCCCGGCGTCGGCGAGCTGACCGGCACCGCCCTGACCATCGTCGCGCTCGCCGGCGCGAACCTCGCGGGACGGCGTCAGCTGAGCGTGCGCCCGCAGAGGGCGGCGTGGGCGGCGACGCGCTCGGCGAACGCGGCGAAGTCGCGCGCGTAGAGCGCCTGCGGACCGTCGCAGAGGGCGGCGTCGGGGTCCTGGTGGACCTCGACGATGATCCCGTCGGCCCCGACCGCCGCGGCCGCGCGCGACAACGGCTCCACCAGCCGCCGGTCGCCCGACGCGTGGCTGGGGTCGACGATCACCGGCAGGTGCGAGTGCAGCTTCAGCCACGGGATCGCCGAGAGGTCCAGCGTGAAGCGCGTGGCGGTCTCGAAGGTGCGGATCCCGCGCTCGCAGAGCAGGACGCGCTCGTTGCCCTCCTTGAGGATGTAGTCCGCCGCCATCAGGAGCTCGTCGAGCGTGGAGGACAGGCCGCGCTTGAGCAGCACGGGCTTGCCGAGCTTGCCCGCGACCTCCAGCAGCGCGTAGTTCTGCATGTTGCGCGCGCCGATCTGGATGACGTCGGCGTACTCGGCGATCGCGTCGGCGTGCTGGGTGTCGAGGAACTCGGTGACCACGGGCAGGCCGGTCTCCGCACGCGCCTCGGCGAGGATCTCCAGGCCGGGCACCCCGAGCCCCTTGAAGGCGAACGGCGAGGTGCGCGGCTTGAACGCGCCGCCGCGCAGCATCGCCGCCCCGGCGTCGCGCACCGCGCGCGCCACGGTGAGCGTCTGCTCGCGCGTCTCGACCGTGCACGGGCCCGCGATCAGGCAGAACGTGCTGTTGCCGCCGACCCGGCGCCCGTCGACGGCGAACGTCGTGGGCTCGTGGTGCGCGAGCTCGGAGGACGCGAGCTTGTAGGGGCGCGAGATCGGCACCACGCGGTCGACGCCCGCCATGCCCTCGAGGCCGAGCTCGCGCACGCCCTCGGGATCCCCGATCGCGCCGATCGCGGTCGTCAGCTCGCCCGGCATCACGAGCACGTGGACGCCGACGGTCTCCAGGCGCGCGCGGACGGCGGCGATCTCCGTGTCCCCGGCGCCGGGTGTCATCACGATCATCATCGCGGCGGGAGCCTTACAGGCCGAGCTCGCGCACGCCCAGCTCGTCCGCCCCCAGGTGGTGCGCGAGCTCGTGGCGCACCGTGCGGGTGACCTGGTCGCGCAGCTCGTCCGGGTCGTGCCCGAAGTCGCGGCGCAGCGTGTCGCGGAAGATGACGATCCGGTCCGGGTAGTCATCGCGTGCGACGCCGTCGCCCTGGTAGAGCCCGTAGGCGCCCT
>DATBDM010000102.1:0-12156 GCA_036269915.1 Solirubrobacteraceae bacterium
CGCGAGCGGCGCCGACCCGGCGCCGACGATCGCGATGACGACGGCGACACCGATCGCCATGCCGATCTGGCGCGACATGTTCACGATCGCGGTCCCGGTCGACAGCCGCTCGGGTGCCAGCGCGGCCGCCGCCACGCCGAACAGCGTCGGCTGCGTCAGGCCGACGCCGGTGCCCGAGAGGAACATCGCCGGCAGGTAGGCGGCCGCGTAGTCCGGCGTCGCGCCGAGGCGCAGCCGCCACCAGAGCGACGCGGCGACGAAGCACAGCGCCCCGAGCGCGACGACCGCACGTGGGCCGATGCGCTCGACGAGCCGGCGCGACGCGAACGAGACGCCGACGACGGTCCCCGGACCGACGGCGAGCTCGAAGCCTGCGCGCAGGCTCGAGTGATGCCACACCTGCGTGAGGAACAGGACGCCGGTGAGCAGCATCGCGCCGAAGGCGGTCATGAACAGCAGCATCACGACGTTGGCCGCGGCGAAGGAGCGCTCGCGCAGCAATGCCAGCTCGAGCACCGGGACCGGATGCCGCGCGCAGCGGCGCAGGAACAGCGCGCCGAGCACGAGCGCGGCGGCGAAGCAGCCGAGCACGCGGTCGCTCCCCCAGCCCCAGCTCGGACCCTCGACGATGCCGAGCACGAGCCCGCCGACAGCACCGATCAGCAGCAGCACGCCCGCGAGATCGGGCAGGCCGCCCTCGGGATGCCGGATCTCGGGCAGCACGCGCGCCCCGGCGATCAGCGTGACGACCGCCACGGGGACGTTGACGAGGAAGATCCAGCGCCAGCTCGCCTCCACCAGCAGGCCGCCGAGCGGCGGGCCGCTGGCCGCGGCGGCGGCGCCGACCGACGACCAGGCGCCGATCGCCAGCGTGCGCTTCTCGGGCGGGAAGGCGGGCAGGAGCAGCGCGAGCGCGGAGGGCACCATCGCGGCGGCGCCGACGGCCTGCACGACGCGGCCGGCGATCAGCACGGCGAGGCTCGGGGCTGCGGCGCAGACGATCGAGGCGAGGGCGAACAGCGCGAGGCCGCCGAGGTACCCGCGGCGGCGCCCGAGCAGGTCGGTCAGCCGCCCGGCGGGGACGAGGCAGGCGGCGAAGACGATCGCGTACGCGTCGAGCACCCACGCCAGCGACGACGTCGTCGCGCCCGGGAACGCCTCCTGGATCGACGGGAAGGCGATGTTGACGATGAAGAGGTCGAGCTGGGCGACGAACGTGCCCGCGCAGACCACGGCGAAGACCAGCCAGGGACGCTCTGATCGCTGCATGGCGCCGGACCGTAGCAGCTCAGTCGCTTGAAGCTACTCACCCCTCGCGATGGCCTATCCTCCAGGCATGCTCAAGCGCGAGTACGACACGCAGGTGTGCTCGATCGCGCGCTCGCTGGAGATCGTGGGCGAGCGCTGGTCACTGCTGATCCTGCGGAGCGTGTTCCTGGGCGTGCACCGCTTCGACGACCTGCTCGACGCGCTCGGCATCACCCGCTCGGTGCTCACCGCGCGCCTGCAGCGCCTGGTCGAGGAGGGCGTGCTCGAGCGCGTCCCCTACCAGCAGCGACCGGTCCGTCACGAGTACCGCGCGACCGAGAAGGGCCGCGAGCTGTGGCCGGTGCTCGCACACCTGCTGCGCTGGGGCGACGAGCACTACGCCGGCCCCGAGGGGCCGCCGCGGGTCCTCGAGCACCGCGACTGCGGCGGGCATCCCGACGCGCACCTGATGTGCGACCGCTGCGGCGCCCCGCTCGCCTACGAGGACGTGCGGTCGCTGCGTGGCCCCGGGGCGCTCACGACCCGCTGAACGACTGCGTGCCGATCGCGCCGAGCAGCGCGAGCGCGTCGGCGTCCGGAGACCCCGGCGCGGCGGTGTAGACGATCAGCCGCAGGTCGGAGCCCATCACCATGAGCATGTCGCAGTCGAGCGTGAGGCGGCCGACCTCGGGATGCACGATCGACTTGCGGTCGCCCGAGCGACGCGCGACCGGGCGCCGCTCCCACAGCTCCGCGAAGCGCGGGCTGGCGGCGCGCAGATCCGCGACGAGCGCGCGCAGCGACGGGTCCTCGCCATAGCGGCCGGTGGCCTCGTGGAGGTCCGCGACCGCCTCCTCCTCGAGCGCGGCGCGCTCCTGATCGCTGTGGTCGAAGCGCGAGCCCCCGCCGGTGAACAGCCGCCAGGCGATGTTGCGCTCGCGCGGCGGCGCGGTCGGGTCGACGCCGGTGAGTGCCTGGGCCATCCCGTTGGCCGCGACGATCTCCCACGAGGGGTCCACGACGACGACGGGAACGTCGGCGAGCCGGTCGAGGACGCGCTGCACGCCCGGGGTGAGGTGGCGGCTCATGTGCCCGGCGCCGGGCGGGGCCAGGCCGGCCACGCGGTGCAGGTGGTCGCGCTCGGCGTCGCTCAGCCGCAGCGCGCGGGCGAGCGCCGCCACGACCGACGGCGACGGGTTCGACGCGCGGCCCTGCTCGAGCCGCGCGAGGTAGTCGACGGAGAGCCCGGCGAGCATCGCGAGCTCCTCGCGGCGCAGTCCCGGCGCGCGCCGCAGCCGGCCCGCGGCGAGCCCGACCTCGACCGGATCGAGGCGGTCGCGCCAGGAGCGCAGGCAGGCGGCGAGATCGGCTTCGTCCACACCTCGCATGATGGCGCAGCGCAACAGCGCGAAGCTGGTCCTGGCAGTCTCAGGCACCACCGACCGCTTGTCGCCGCGCGCGACCCGGAGCGCGGGCAGGCTGCCGCCGACGAGGCATGGTCGACGTCGACGGCTTCGACGCCGGGTACCTCGCGCGCGTGCTCGACACCAACGTGCTCGGACGACGCAGTACGCGAGGGCGCTGCCGGAGATGCTCGTGAACGCCGTCGACCCGGGCTACACGGGCACCGACTTCAACGGTCACCGCGGGCCGCAGACCGTGCGGAGGGGACCGACGCCATCGTCGCGATGGCGCAGGTCGGCGCCGGCGGCCCGACCGGGACGTATACGGACCGATTCGGTGAGGTTCCGTGGTAAGGGGCGGATAGCCACACTTTCTAATTGCCCCGAACGCCGTAGCTTGGGCGGCATGTCGTCCCTGCTCGCGCGGCTCGCGCGCACCATCACCCAGCACTGGAAGCGCAGTCTCCTCGCCGCGATCGCGGTCATCCTGATCCTCGGCGCCATCGCCGGCGCCGGCGGGCAGGCGGCCGATGACTTCTCGATTCCGGGCACCGAGTCCCAGCAGGCGCTCGACCTCTTCAAGGCCCACAGCCCCGCCTTCGCGGGCGCGGACTCGACCCTCGTGTTCAGCGTCGCCTCGGGGAAGATCACCGACGCCAAGCCGCGCGCCGCGATCGACGGCGCGCTGGCGAAGGTGCGCACGCTGCCGGGCGTCGCCCAGGTGCCGGACCCGTTCGCCAGGGGTGGGACCATCTCGCGCGACGGCCGCCTGACCTCGGTCGACGTCCGCTACCGGATCGAGCCCCAGGACATCGACAAGGCGGACGGCCAGAAGCTGCTCGACGCCGCCCACACCGCCGAGCAGGGCGGCGTCCAGGTCGCCGCGCGCGGCGTCGCGGTCGACGTCGCCTCCGAGCAGAGCGCGCCGATCGGCGAGCTGATCGGCGTCGCCGTCGCGATCATCCTGCTCACGGTCCTCTTCCGCTCGCTCGCCTCGATGGCGGCGACGCTCGTCGGCGCGCTGCTCGGCGTGATGGTCGGCCAGATCCTGCTCGCCGCGCTCGCCAAGCCGCTCGGCCTGCCGCAGTTCGCGACGACGATCGCGGTGATGCTCGGGCTCGGCGCCGGCATCGACTACTCCCTGCTGATCATCGGCCGCTTCCGCGAGCAGCTCGCGGCCGGCGACTCGGTCCGCGACGCGTCCGCGAAGTCGGCCGCGACGTCCGGCGCGTCGGTGGTCGCCGCCGGCGTGATCGTGATGGTGGCGATCGCCGGCCTGCTCGTCATCGGCATCCCGCTGATCGGCAAGCTCGGCGTCGGCGCCGCGATCGGGGTCGGCGCGGTGGTCGTCTCCGCGCTCACGATCCTCCCGATCATGATGGGCGCCTTCGCGAAGCGGCTGCGCCCGAAGAAGCCCGAGCACGTCCGCCCGTCCGCCGCCTTCGGCCGCTGGGGCGAGATCGTCACCGCGCGCCCGCTGCTCTCGATCGCCGCCGGCGTGCTCGTGCTGCTCGTCTTCGCGGCGCCGGTCACGCAGCTGCGCCTCGGCCAGCCCGACGACGGCAACCAGCCCGCCTCGAAGACCCAGCGCGTCGCCTACGACCGCCTCAGCGCGGCCTTCGGGCCGGGCTCCAACGGCCCGTTCCTGGTCGCGGTCGCGACGCCGAAGGGCTCGACCCCGCAGGAGCTCGCGAAGCTGCGCTCGGCGATCGCCGCCACCCCGGGCATGGCGAGCGTCGCGCCGCCCGCGCCGAGCCGCGACGGAGCGATGGCGACGATCTTCGCGGTGCCGACCACGGCGCCGCAGGACGCCCGCACCAGCGACCTGCTCACGCGGCTGCGCGAGGATGTCATCCCCGGCGCGGTCCAGGGGACCCCGCTGAGGGTCTACGTGGGCGGGCAGACGGCCGGCTTCGAGGACTTCTCGGACAAGGTCGCCTCGCGCCTGCCGCTGTTCATCGCGGTCGTCATCGGCCTGTCGGTGCTGCTGCTGATCGCCGCCTTCCGCTCGCTGTGGATCCCACTCGTCTCGGCGGCCTTCAACCTGCTCTCGGTCGGCGCCGCCTACGGCGTGGTCGTGGCCGTCTTCCAGGAGGGCGTCGGCGCGAGCCTGCTCGGAGTCGACTCCGGCGTGCCGGTCGTGTCGTTCATCCCCGTGATGCTGTTCGCGATCCTGTTCGGGCTGAGCATGGACTACAACGTCTTCCTGCTCTCGCGCATCCACGAGGCCTACAACGAGGGCGACGGCCCGAGGGAGAGCGTGATCAACGGCATGGCGCGGATCGGCAAGGTGATCCTCTTCGCCGGCCTGATCATGGCCGCGGTGTTCCTCGGCTTCGTGACGCAGCCCGACGTGATCGGGAAGATGATGGGCCTCGGGCTCGGCCTGGCGATCCTCATCGACGTGCTGATCGTCCGGCTCGTGATCGCGCCCGCCGTGGTGACGCTGCTCGGCGACCGCGCCTGGTCGCTGCCGCGCTGGCTCGACCGGATCCTGCCCAACGT
Source organism: Solirubrobacteraceae bacterium (assembly GCA_036269915.1). Classification (GTDB taxonomy): domain Bacteria; phylum Actinomycetota; class Thermoleophilia; order Solirubrobacterales; family Solirubrobacteraceae; genus DATBDM01. The sequence continues at coordinate 5,157 of DATBDM010000102.1, forward strand.
CTCGCTCGAGGGGCACGCGGTCGAGGGCATCGACGAGAAGGCCGACGCGCCGAAGGTGTACGCCTGAGGCTCGTCGGTCAGCCCAGCGCGGCGGCGATCCGGCGACGGGCCTCGTCGCGCAGCGCGGCGACCGAGCCGAAGGCGGCGGGGTCGAGCGGCTCGAGCACCTCGACCTTCGCGTGGACGTGCTCGCGCAGGACGAGGCTGCCTTTGGCCAGCGCCCGGCCGGTGCCGTGTACGGCGATCGGGATCAGCGGCACGCGGTGCTCGACGGCGAGCTCGAAGGCTCCGTCCTTGAAGGCCTGCAGGCGCCCGTCGCGCGAGCGCGTGCCCTCGGGGAACAGCATCACCGCCGAGCCGGCGCGGATGAGCCGCGCGCAGTGCTCGAACATCGCGATCACCGACGTCCGGTCGCCGCGCACGAGCGGCACGTAGCCGTTCAGCGTCATCCCCCAGCCGATGAACGGGATCTTGAAGTTCTCGCTCTTGGACACCCACTTGTACGGCCGGTAGAGCCCGAACAGCACGAGTATGTCGATCAGCGAGCTGTGGTTGGCGACGAGCACCGCGCCACCGCGCCACGGCAGCCGCTCGCGGCCGGTGACGGCGAGCGTCCAGCGCGGGTTGACGTAGACGAAGAAGGTCGCCCAGAAGCACGAGTAGAGATGGACGAGCACGCGCCGGCGGTCCCACCACGCCGTGAGCGCCCAGACGAGGAGCAGACCCGTGAAGAACAGTGGGCACGTGATGACGATCGCCGCCCAGTAGGCGGCGGAGAGCAGGACGAGCGGCACGGATGAGACCGTAGTGGGCGGGCGCTCCGGCTCGCTAGTCGCCCGAGGCGACGCGCGTGAGGATCCGCTGGAGCGCTTCGAGGTCGTCGCCGGCGAGCGCGCCGAGCGCCGCAGGGGGCGTGGCGAGGATGTCGTCGGCCCGCCGCGCCAGGGTCTTCCCCCTCCGCGTCGCCTCGACCAGCTTGGCCCGCCGGTCGGTCGGGTGCGCGCGCCGGCGCACCAGGCCCTGGTCCTCGAGGTCGTCGACCAGCACCGTCGCGTTCGGAGGATCGATCCCGAGCGCGGTGGCGAGCTCGCCCATCGACAGCGGTCCGCGCGCGAGCCGGCGGATCGCCCGCGCGCGGCCGAAGCTCATCCCGAGCGCGTCGGAGACCTCGCGCCGTCTCGTGTTCTCGAGCACGAGATCGGACATGAGCATCCAGACCTCTCGGGGCAGGCTCTCCGGGGGTTCGCTCATGCCGCCTCAGCCTATGCGGCGAGCGCCTCCGGGTTGAGCGCGGCCGCCGTCCGGCGCGCCGACGCGGTCGCCCGGCCGCTCGTGGCCACGAGGCCGAGCACGAGCACCACGGCGCCGAAGGCCGTCAGCGTCCACCAGCCGGGGTGACTCGCCGAGGACAGATCGCCCTGACCCGGCGCTCCGCCGTGCGAGGCCACGATCGCCCCGACGACGGCGACGCCGAGCGTCTGGCCGAACTGCCGGGAGGTGGTGGCGATCGCGGCGGCGACGCCCGCCTGGGCGCGCGGCATGCCGGACACGGCCGCGTTCGTGATCGGCGCGTTGACGAACCCGAGGCCGATCCCGAAGACCACGTAGGTCGCGACCAGCGACTCGAGCGACGTCCCGGGCTCGATCCCGCCGAGCATCGCGCACGCGGCGGCGAGGCAGACGCCGGCGATGAGCAGGGGCAGGCGCGGTCCGCGACGGCCGACGATGCGCCCCGACAGGGGTGAGATCGCCACCAGCACGAGGGCCATCGGCACCGTGGCGAGACCGGCCTGCACCGGCGAGAGCCCGCGGACCTCCTGGAGGTAGAGCGTGTTGAGGAAGAGGAACCCGCCGAACGCGGCGAACGCGGCCACCGAGATCGCGATGGCGGACGAGAACGGGACGGAGCGGAAGAACCGCACGTCGACGAGCGGGTCATCGCGGCGGGGCTCGTAGAGCGCGAGCCCGAGGAGCGCGGCGGCCGCCGCCGAGAACGCGGCGACGATGGCGGGGGACGACCAGCCCCCGGTCGGGGCCTCGATGATGCCGTAGGTGACGGAGCCCAGCAGGACGGTGACGAGGAGCTGGCCGACGGGATCGAACCGTCGCGGCCGCGGCGCCCGCGACTCCGGGATGTAGCGGAGCGTCAGGGCGATCGCGGTGAGCCCCAGCGGGACGTTGATCAGGAAGATCCAGGGCCAGCCGACCGAGGAGACGAGCCCGCCGCCCACGATCGGCCCGAACGCCAGCGAGATGCCGAACCCGGCGCCCCACACGCCCACCGCCTGCGCCCGTTCGCGCGGCTCGGTGAAGGTGTTGGTGATGATCGACATCGCGACCGGGTTGAGCATCGAGGCGCCGACACCCTGGAGCACGCGGAAGAGCACGAGCAGCTCGACCGTCGGCGCCAGGCTGCAGAGCAGCGACGCCGTCGAGAACACGGCGAGGCCCATGACGAAGGTCCGCCGGCGGCCGATCCGGTCGGCCATCGACCCCGAGAACATCAGCAGGCTCGCCATCACGACCGTGTAGGCGCTGACCGTCCACTGCAGTCCCGCGACGCCGGCGTGGAGATCCCCCGCGATGGAGGGGAGCGCCACGTTCACCGCGGTGATGTCGAGCCCGACGATGAGCAGGCTCATGCAGCTGATCAGCAGGATGCCGATCCGGCGGTCGCGGGAGAGTGGTTGCTGGTTCATAACTATTATGAATATAACAGCACTACGGGTCAGGCCGCAACCGCTGTCGCCTCGGGCGCGAGCCTCGGCAGCCAGCCGAGGCGCCGGGGCAGGTACCAGTTGCGCTCGCCGAGCAGCTTCATCGTGGCCGGGAGCAGGACGGCGCGGACGATCGTCGCGTCGATCAGGATCGCGGCGGCGAGGCCCACGCCGATCTGCTTGGCCAGCTGGTCGCTGCCGAGCGCGAAGGAGCCGAACACGGCGACCATGACGAGCGCCGCGCTGCTCACGACGCCGGCGGTGCTCCTGAGGCCGTGGGCGACCGCGTCGTCGTTGCTCATCCCCCGGCTCACGGCTTCGCGGACGCGGCTCAGGATGAACACGTGGTAGTCCATCGAGAGGCCGAAGAGGATCACGAAGAGGAACAGCGGGATCCACGGGGCGATGCCGCCGACCGACTGGAAGTCGAGCAGCCTCTCGCCGTGGCCGTCCTGGAAGACGAGCACGAGGACGCCGTAGGCGGCGCCGACCGACAGCAGGTTGAGGAAGATCGCCTTGATCGGCACGACGATCGACCGGAACGTGACCAGCAGCAGGATGAACGCGAGCACGAGCACGAACGCGAACACGAGCGGCGCGCGCGAGGTCATGGCGTCGACGAAGTCCTTCGAGCCGGCCGTCATCCCGGTCACGGCGATCTCGGCGCCTCCGAGCCGGCCGACGGTGGCCGGGACGACCTCGGAGCGCAGCACCTGCAGCGAGCGCTCGGACGCGGCGTCGGTGCCGCCGCCCTCGACCGAGAGGCCGACGACGGCCACGGTCCTGTCGGGGCTGATCTCGACGTGCGAGGGCTCGGACAGCCGGCCGCTGGCCAGCGCCCGGTCGTGCAGCTGCCGGATCGCGGATTGGACCGGCGATGTCGTGACGTCCCGGGCCTTGACGACGATCGTGGCCGGGACCGCACCGCCGGGGAAGGCCGCCTGCAACCGGTCGTGGGTCCGGATGACGGGCTGGCTGCGCGAGTAGCCGTCGAAGCCCGGGTCCTTGAACTGCATGCCGAGTGCGGGGACGCACAGGGCGGCGAGCAGGCCGCCGGCGAGCACCGACGAGATCAGCGGGCGCCGGAGGACGCGCGTGAGGATGGCGTTCCAGACACGCGACTCGCCCTTGGCGGCATGGCGGCGCTTGGCGACAAAGGGAACGCGGCCCTTCTCGAGCCAGCGCTTGCGGCCCAGGAACGCGAGCATCGCGGGCAGGAAGGTCAGCGACCCGAGCATGGCGACGGCGACGACGAGCATCGTGCCGATCCCGAAGCCCACGAAGACCGGGTTGCCCGCGAAGAGCAGCCCGGCCATCGCGATCAGCACGGTCGTGCCGGAGACGAGCACCGCGCGGCCCGAGGTCGCGGCAGCGAACTCCACCGCCGCCTCGACCGAGCGGCCGCGGTCGCGCTCCTCCATCACGCGGCGCGAGTAGAACATGGCGTAGTCCACGCCGACGGCGAGGCCGATGATGACCACGAGCTCGGCCACGTCGGCGGGAAGGGCGTAGAGCTGACTGACCGGGCCGAGCAGGCCGACCGTGCCCGCGACTGCGGTGGCGCCGAGCACGAGCGGGAGACCGGCGGCCACGATCGACCCGAACGCGACCAGCAGGATGACCAGGATGAGGGCGGTGGAGATCAGCTGCGAGCGCTTGCCGTCCCTCGCGTCCTGCGCCTTGATCGCCCTGGCCGCGGAGACCTTGCCGAACTGCTCGACCCGCACGTCGGGATGAGCGAGACGGGCGGCGGCCACGGCGGCGAGCGGCTGCTCGACGAGCGTCTCGACGCGCTTCTCCGACCCGCGCATCGCGAAGTTCACGACGACCGAGCGGCCGTCCGCGGAGACGGTGTTCGCGCGGGCGGCGGGATCGAGCGGGCTCTCGATGTCCGTGACGCCGTCGATCCGCTGCAGGCGCCTGACGACGTCGCTCACCGCGGCCGTCATCGCAGGATCGCCGGCCCTGACCGAGCCCTTGCCCTGCACGAGCACCTGCTCGCCGGCCTGCTCGGGGAAGCCGGCGGCCCGGACGATCATGTCGCCGCGCTTGGACTCGCCGCTGCCGCGCGCCGACTGGTCGAGGTCGTTCTGGCCGATCCTCCCGCCGGCGAGGACGGCGAGGACGACGAACGCGAACCAGCCGATGATGGCCGCCTTCCGGTGCGTGGCGCTCCATCGACCGGCGCGCGCTGCGAGGTTGTGAGACTGCATCTGAGGCCTCCCCGATAGGGTTTCTTACGCTGTAAGGCAACTGTGCCTTACACTGTAAGAAGCCGCTAGTGGGGTAAACCGAACCGCCGCGATGAGCAGACCCGAATCCGCCACCGAGACCCGAGCGCCGCTGAGCACCGAGCGCGTGCTCCAGACGGCCGTGAGGCTCGCCGATCGTCATGGGATCGAGTGGTTGTCGATGCGCAAGCTCGCCGAGGAGCTCGGCGTGGCCGCGATGTCGCTCTACCACCATGTGCCCAACAAGGTCGCGCTCGTCGACGGGATGATCGACATCGTCTTCGGTGAGATCGAGCCGCCGTCGCTCGAGCTCGACTGGAAGACGGCGATGCGCCGGCGAGCCGTCTCGACCCGCGAGGCGCTCAACCGCCACCGCTGGGCGGTCGGCCACATGGAGGGGCGCACGAGCCACGGCACCGCGAACCTCAGGCTCCACGAGGCGGTGCTCGCGTGCCTGCGCGCGGCCGGCTTCTCGCTGGAGATGACCGTGCACGCGTACTCCGTCCAGGACGCCTACATCTACGGCTTCGCGCTCCAGGAGACCGACATGTCCTCCGACACGCCCGAGGACTTCGCGGCCGAGGCGCAGCGGCAGATGAACGCCTACCAGGACGTGCTGGCGGACTACCCGAACCTCGTCGAGGTCGTCGGCGGCCACGTCGCCGAGTCGGGCTACGACTACGCCGCGGAGTTCCTCTTCGGCCTCGACCTCATCCTCGACGCGCTCGACGGGCTCCGCGGACGGTGAGGCCTTCGCCGTTCAAGGGCGAGTGGACCACGGTGCGCACCTACGCGATCCTGCGGCGCGAATGGGCGCCCCGGCCCTGAACGCACACCCGCCTGGCGTCAGGTCGTCACGGGCCCGTGGCCGTCGCCGCTCACGTCGATGGCCTCGAACGTGAAGATCTCCCAGACGACGTTCGCCTCGGGATCGACGGCGCTGGCGAAGGCACGCACCTTGCGGTGCACGAGCTCCTCGATCGTCTCGACGAACTCAGTGGTCGTGGCGGTCTGCAGGTAACTGCGCGACTCGATGACGCGCTGCTTGTCGCCCATCTGGACCATGGCGTGCTCCGCGGGTAACAGCGCATCCTCGAGGAGGCAGACCAACGTGTCGCTGCCCGCGAAGTTCGAGCGCGCGCGGGTCGGCCCCCGCCCGAACTGCTCTTTGTGCAACGAGACCATCGCGTTCGACACCGCGTTCAGGATGTTCGACCCGCCCAGCTCGCGCTGTGCGCCTTGGGTGTCGGCCATGACCGATCCCCTCTCTGTCTCCCTCTGAGACGAACCACAGGCAAGCGGAGGAAGAGCCAGAACCCACGAGCGGCTGCTGCGCTCCCAACCATAGCGCCGCTGGTCAGGGCTCTGTGAAGTTGATTCGTCCTGCCGTGCGGGTGACCTCGAACACGCGCATCACCGAAGGAGGTCCCGGGACGAAGGCGATCGAAAACCCGTCCTGACGCGCCTCGGCGTCGAGCGCGAGGATCAGCCTCAGCCCTGCGGCGTCCATGAACTCGAGCTTGCTCAAGTCGACGATCATGCGCCGAAACCCGGCTCGGCGCAGTTGCTGGATCTGGCCCTCGAGTACGCGGACGGTGGCCATGTCCAACTCGCCGGCCGGGCGCACGCGCACGACCTCCCGTTCGGGCTCGACCTCGCACGCGAGAACCGTGCGGTCTGAACAATCGCGAGGCGATCCGTCCGTCATGTCGAGGACCCCTTCTCAACTCGTCGCTCTGAGAGGAGCCGTGGTCCGTGACGACGAACCCTGACCGCCTGACGTTCCGGCACTGGAGCCGTGACCTGCAAAGCCACGACCTAGGTCCGGATTTAACCAGAATCGCTCGACGGTCGCGGCCGGTTTTCTCCCAGCGAGCGGGCTGTCGGCGGCAGCATCACGGCTTCGGGTCGCGGTTGAACAGCCGCTTGGCCCACAGGTAACCGCCCAGCCCGATGCCGGCGCTCCAGGCGACGGCGAGCACCGCGCTGTGCTGGGGGGTCGGGGCGCCGATCAGCAATCCGCGCACCGTTTCCATGACGGGCGTGAAGGGC
>DATBDM010000103.1:0-8177 GCA_036269915.1 Solirubrobacteraceae bacterium
CCCCGGCAGGGGCACACCGAAGGCGCCGGCCTCTGGGTGGCCCGCCAGCTCACGCGCAAGCTCGAGCTGGTCCCTGCCGAGCGCGGGGCCACCGTGCGGCTCTCGGTCTAGCCCGTCACCGGATCCGCAGCGGGGTGCCGATCGGCGTGAGCGAGTAGAGCCGCTCGACGTCGCGGTTGCGCAGCCGGATGCAGCCGTGCGAAGGCCGTCCAGGAATGAGGCCGGGCTCGCTGGTCCCGTGCAGGCCGATCACCCCGCCGCCGGGCCAGTCGGTCAGCACGTCGGAGTACGCGGAGGTCCCCATCGCGCGCGTGCCGTACAGCGAGTTGCCGCTGACGTGGAACTTCTCGCGGATCCAGAAGTGGCCGCTCGGCGTCGGGGTCCCCGGCTTCCCCATGCCCACGGGCGCGCGGAACCGGCGCTTGCCGTGGTCGTACAGCGTCACGCGCAGCGTGGCCCGGCGCACGACCAGGCGGGTATGGACGAGGTGGAACGGACCGAGCGAGCCGCGCCGGACCCAGCCGGTCACGTTGTTGGGCCGTTGCGGGAGCCGGATCCGGACCCATGTCGTGCCTCCCGGGTCGCGGCGGCTCTCGAGCAGGACGTACACCTCCGGGAACCCGTCCTCGGTCAGGAAGCGCAGGTGGCCGACCTCTCGTCCGGTTCGCGACGGGGTGGCGTACGCGGTGGCGTGCGTGGCGGCGCCGGCCCAGCGCGTGGACGTGCGCTCGTTCGAGAGCCGGACGCCGGCGGCCGGGCGCGCAAGCGCCGGCGGCGCCGCCGCGATCGAGACGATCACGGCGAGCGCCACCGGCGCGAGGCGGGTCAGTCTCAACCGGTGAACCGCGGAGACGCCTGGCGCAGCCGGGTGACGCTGAAGCGCAGCGTCGTGCCGGACGGGCTCGAGCCCGAGGTGTAGGAGACGGCCGCGCGCGCGGTGTTCGCGCCGACGTCGAGGCGCGAGCAGCTCATCGACAGGCGATACCGCCCGGCGGAGCCCGCCTGGCGATCGGTGTTGACGAGCTCGCCATTGACGAAGAAGGCGACGCGGTCGATGTTGTCGCCGGTCACCCACGCCTTGACCGGGTGCCCAGGCTTGCAGCTCTGGGCGGCGTGCAGCGTGGACGAGCCGTCGTCGCCGCTTGGCGAGTCGGGGTCCTCGCCGGCGAGCGCGGCGGCCGGGAGTGCCAGCGCGAGCAGCGCGGGGATCAGGGGAAGGAGACGTCGGGACACGGGATACCTCGGCGGTCGGGAACGATCACGCTTCAGAGGCTGGCGGCCCGGCGGCCCGTCGCGACAACGACTCCCACTCGTTCGAAAGCAGCTGCATATCAGCGGCCGGGCCCCATTTCGATCATGCCCGCATGCTTGGGTCGCGACGTTCGAGGACGATCGCGGGCGGCGATCGTCCGGTGGGCCAGGCCTCTCGCGGGTGCCTCCGTGGGCCGTAGCTTCGAGGGACGCCATGTTGCTCGCCCGACGCCATGCAGAGGACACAAGCGACGCGCTCGTCTGCGCGTTGGCGCTGACGATCGTCGCCCTGCTGCTCGGCGCGGCGTACGCCGCGCATCTGCACCCGCCCGTGATGCTGGCCAGCCTCGGGGCACGCCGCACGGGATGCGGCGGCGCGTGGGCCTACGTCGCTGCCCGGGGGCTCCGGGCAGCGCTCGTCGCCCTCCGGGCCGTCTGAGCCGCCGTCAGGCGGCGAGCCGCAGGGCCGGCCGCGCGGGGGCCGGTGTCTTCCGGCTCGCGTGCGCGACCGCGCGCACGAAGCGTGCGGTGGCCAGCTCGTCGTTGCTGCCGGGAAGGGTCAGCAGCGCGCTCTCGAAGGCCGGCTCATCGTGATCGACGGGGACGAAGCGGATCCCCGGGACGACGTGCCGCTCGGCCGTGGACGCCGGGACCAGGGCCAGACCGGGGCCGGCGGCGACCGCGAGCAGCGCGTGCTCGGTCCGCGCCTCGGCGACCTCGACGAGCGTCGGGGAGAGTCCGGCGTCGCGGCAGATCGAGACGACCGCGCTGTGGAACGCCGGGTTGCTGTCGCGCGGCAGGACGATCACTCGCTCGGGCGCCAGCCGGCTCAGCGAGATGGACTCCGACGACGCGTGCGGATGCCCGGCCGGAAGCGCCGCGACCGCGCGCTCGCTGCCGATCCGCGTCACACGCAGGCCGTTGGTCGGGGCGGGCAGGCCGACGATGACGGCGTCGAGCTGCTGGGCGCGAAGCTGGCCGATCAGCCGCAGCGCCGGGCCGGTCTCGAGGCGGACCTGTACCTGCGAGCCGCCGGTGCCGATCATCCGCAGGGCGCGTGCGACGCTGCTGGGCATGAAGTCCGGGAGATGACCGATCCGGAGCCACTCGGCGGTGCCCTTGCCGGCGTTTCGCGCGGCCATCTGAGCGATCTCCGCCTGGCGCAGGACGCGGCGGGCCTCCTCGAGGAGCGCCGTCCCGGCCTGCGTCAGCGACACGCTCCGGTGCGTGCGGTCGAACAGGCGCACGCCGAGCTCTCCCTCGAGCTTGCGGACCTGCTCGCTGACGGCGGGCTGCGCGACGTACAGCCGCTCGGCGGCACGGCGGAAGTGCAGCTCTTCCGCCACTGCGACGAAGTATCGGAGATGTCGGAGCTCCATGGCGGTCAGCTCCTGGTACGGCGGGGGTGGGTGCGTTCAGCGAGCATGGTGTCGAGGACTCTGGCGGTGACCGCGACGCCCGGCCAGACCCCCGAGCAAGAGTCGATGTCTCCGGCTAGCACTACCTTCCGGCGGCCTCGCGCGTGCGAGGATCCAGGCCGTGCCAGTCTCGGTGCTCGTGGTCGACGACGACGCACGCTTTCGCAGCGTCGCGGCTCGCATGCTCACGTCGCTCGACATGACCGTGGTCGGCGAGGTCGGCACGGTCGCTGCGGCGGCGGCAGCCGCCGCCGATCTGCGCCCCGACGCCTTCCTCGTGGACGTCGGGCTGCCGGACGGCAACGGCCTGGCGCTCGCCCGGCAGCTCGCGACGCTCCCCTGGCGACCGCGCATCGTCCTCGTCTCCTCGGACCGCGATGCGACGACCTTCGAGGACGCTCGGGACCTGGGTGCCGTCGGCTTCGTGCCCAAGGACGATCTCCCCGACTCGCCGCTCGGCGGGATGCTCGCGGGCGATCCTGAGCTGGGGTAGGGTTGATGACGTGCCCGTCCGCGTTGTGATCGGCGAGGACGACGTCCTGTTTCGCGCGGGAATCTCGCGGATCCTCGCGGAGGCGGGACTGGACGTGGTCGCGGAGTCGGGCGACGCCGTCGACTTCCTGCGCAAGGCCCGCGCGCACCGGCCCGACGTCGCGGTCGTCGACGTGCAGATGCCGCCGCGCCGGGAGGACGACGGGCTGCGCGCCGCGCTCGAGCTGCGTGACGGGTCCGACGAGACGGGGATCCTGGTCCTGTCGCAGTTCTTCGAGGAGTCGCTCGCGCTCGATCTGATCGGCGAGCACCCCGACGGCGTCGGCTACCTGCTCAAGGAGCGCGTCGGCGACGTCACGTCGTTCGTCGACGCGGTCAAGCGTGTCGCCGACGGCGGCACCGCGCTCGACCCTGTCGTGGTCGGCCGCATGCTGCGGCGCCGGGGCGGGGGGCCGCTCGACAGCCTGACGCCGCGTGAGCGCGACGTGCTCTCCGAGATGGCCGAGGGCAAGTCCAACCACGGCATCGCCGAGTCGCTCTTCGTCACCGACGCCGCGGTCGAGAAGCACGTCAGGAGCATCTTCCACAAGCTCGGCCTCGGTCCGACGACGCTCGAGCACCGGCGCGTCCGCGCCGTGCTCACGTTCATTCGCGCCTCGAACCCGTAGCTACCGGCGAGGGTCGCCGGGGTCCGTGGCGGCCGCCGCGTCGACGAGGCCGGCACCGTAGCTGAGCGCCGGGCCGAGCGGCCTCGCGGTGGCCTCGAGGCGGGCCGCGACGACGTCCGGTGCCGGATGCGGACCGAGCACCCCCGAGGCGATGACCAGGGCCGCGGCGGCGCTGACGTGCGGCGCGGCCATCGACGTGCCGGCCCAGTCGCTGGGAAGCCCGAAGGTGCGCCGCGAGCGGCCGAACGTCATCTGCACGATGTTGCGGCCGGCGCTGCCGGGATCGCACCGCGGATCTCCCGGGGTGGGTTCGTCCATGCCGCCCCCGGGGGCGACGATGTCCAGCCCGGCGCCCCGGTTCGAGTACGAGGCGACGCAACCGTGTTCGGTGATGGCGCCGACCGCGACCACGTGCGGCGCCCGCGCCGGGTATCCCACCGCAGCTGCGCCCGTGTTGCCCGCCGAGGCCACCACGAGCGCGCCGCGGTGGTGCGCGTAGCGCAGCGCCGCGAGCATGGGGCGAAGCTGGACCCCGGCCGTGGAGGGCGGGAAGTCGAAGGAGAGGTTGAGGACGTCGGCGCCGTGACGCACGGCGTAGCGGATCCCCGCGGCGATCGGCGCGAGGTCGCCCGCGCCCGTCGCATCGAGGACCCGGACCGGCATGAGCTTCACTCCGTACGCGAGGCCGGTCACCCCGATCGCGTTGCCGGTCCGCTCGCCGATCGTGCCCGCGACGTGCGTCCCATGGCCGTTCTCGTCATCTGGCGACCGATCGCCGTCGACGAAGTCATAGCCTCGCGTGAACTCCTGGGTCCCGAAGTCGGGCGAACGGCGGAAGGGGCCGTGGTCGCGGTAGGCGATACCGGTGTCGAGGACCGCGACGGTCGCGCCGCGACCACCGGGATGCCCCGCCCGCTGCAGGTTCGCCCACGCGCGGGGCGCGCCGACGCCGAAGGGTCCGTCGAAGTTCCACTGCACGGCCTGCCAGCCCCCCGGGCGGCGGCTCGTCCCCGGGTCGCGGGGGATCCAGCCGCCGGCGGGAACGGTCGCACGCGCCGATCCGAGCGTCCCGCCGGGCGCGAAGGCGGACACGAGCAGCGCGGCGGCCACGAGGAAGGGGAGCGATCGGTGTCGCGTGCGTCGCATCGGGGAGCCGGCCTCGGAGGGAGGGCGCCGCCCGCGCCCCGGGGGAGAGGGCGCGGGCGGCGGGGGGAGGGTTCGCGTCAGGCGCCGCAGGAGCTCTGCTCGCGAACTCCTTGCACTGAACCGCCGTCTCGCGGTCGTCGCAATAGGCACGGCGGCTCGGTCCATAGGCGCTCCCGCTCAGAGCCCTCGCTCGCGGCGGCGAGGATGGCGCCATGACGCCGGCAGGCCGCAGGGTCGGCCGCTACGAGATCGTGCGCGCCATCGGCGAAGGAGGGATGGCCAGCGTCTACCTGGCCCGCCAGGCGGACCTCGATCGCGACGTGGCGCTCAAGGAGCTCCGCGTGTTCGAGGGGTCCGACCCCGAGCTCGCCCGGCGCTTCCTCGCGGAGGCGCGCCTGGCGGGATCTCTCAGCCACCCCAACATCGTCACGGTCCACGAGTACTTCGAGGATCACGCCAGGCCGTACATCGCCATGGAGTACGTGGCCGGCGGCTCACTGCGGCAGTACGTCGGCCGGTTGTCGCTGGCGCAGATCGGCGGGGTGCTCGACGGCGTCCTCGGTGGCCTCGCCCATGCGGAGGAGCACGGCATCGTGCACCGCGACATCAAGCCCGAGAACATCATGGTGGCGCCGCGCGGCTCGGTGAAGATCGCCGACTTCGGCATCGCCAAGGCCACGAGCGTGACGCAGGCCTCGCTGAACCTGACGGCGACCGGCACGACGCTCGGCACGCCCCGCTACATGGCGCCGGAGCGGGCGATGGGGCAGGAGATCGGGCCGTGGAGCGACCTCTACTCGGTCGGGGTCATGGTGTTCGAGCTGCTCGTCGGCCGGACCCCGTTCCACGACACGGAGGTCCCGATGGCGGTGCTCATGCGCCAGATCAACGACCCGATCCCACCGGTGAGCTCGCTCGTGCCGGACGTCGACCCGGCCCTCTCGCGCTGGGTCGAGCGCCTGGTCGCGAAGGACCCGGCGGAGCGGACGCGTTTCGCCGCAGACGCGTGGGAGGAGCTCGAGGGCATCCTCATCGACGTGCTGGGACCCCGCTGGGGTCGCGCCGCCGGGTTGGGGGGAGAGGCGCACGGCCGCACGCCGGCCCGGGCGGCGCGGTCGCGGGCGGCGTCGTACGCGACCGTCGGCGCGGTGCCGACGGCGCCGACCGCGCCGATGGATCCCGATCCCGCGCCGGCCACGACGGTCGCACCACGGACGCTGCCCACGGAGCCGCGGGCTCGGCCGCGCGAGCCGAGCACCCGGCACGTCCCGCGGGCGATGCGCCTCGTCCTCGCCGTCGGGGTGCTGCTGGCCGGCGTCGCGGCGGCGGCGGGAGGCGGTGCGCATCGTGCCTCGTCTCCGACCGGCGCGGCCACGACCGCCGTGGGCAACGGAGCGATCCGGGTCGCGGCGCCCGCGGGCTGGAGCAGGACGACGCCCCGGGTCGACGCCGGGCTCCCCGTGTCCGATGCCGTCGCGATCGCGCGCGCGGACCGAACGTCCCAGACCATCACCGCAGGGCGGCTGGCGGGCGCCACGGCGGCCAATGCGAGCCTGCTGCCGCCGGCGTTGCTGCAGGAGAACGGCGTGACCGTGAGCGACGTCCCGGCACGAACGCGGGTGCTCCTCCCGCGCCAGGGCATCCAGGCCTGGCGCTACCGCGGCCTGCGCCGGCCCGGCTCGAGCCAGAGCGCCACCATCTTCGTGGTGCCGACCACGGCGGGTGTGGCGGCGGTGGTCTGCGAGGGACCCGCGCGCGGCACGTTCGAGCGGGCGTGCGACGCCGTCGCGGGCACGCTCGAGCTGGGCGGCGCCACGACGTACCCGCTGGGGGCGAGTCAGGCGTATGCCGGCAGGCTCAACGGGGTCCTGGACGAGCTCCGCCGGCAGGCGAGCGCGCACGGCACCACGCTCGCCGCTGCATCGGCGCCGCAACCCCGGCGGCGCGCGGCCCTCGCCCTGGCGCGCGACTACGGCGACGCGGCCCGCGTCCTGCGCACGCTCGACCTGAGCCCGGCCGACCGGCACGCCAACCAGCGCCTCGCCGCCGCGATCGACCAGACCGCGGCCGCCTACGGTCGGGTGGCCGCGACGGCGCCGGGCGGCGACTCGACGGCGACGGACGCGGCGATGGGGAGCGTGGGAGCCGGGGAGGGCGCCATCGACGCTGCGCTCACCGAGCTCAGCGCGGCGGGCTATCGCGCGGGCACGATCACCTCCGGCGGGTCGCCCACCCCGGCGGCGACGCCGGCGCCCGTGGCGACGCTCGCGCCGGCGACGAGGCCGCATCGCGACAGCGGCGTGGGCGACTCCCGGTCCGACGACCCCAGCGACGACGCGCCCGACAACTGACCTGCCCGATCAACCGCCGCGGGCGCGGCGCGCGTCCTCCGGGTCGATGACGCTCAACCGCTGGACCGCGGCCCGGGCGGCGTGGCCCCGGTCGGCGCCTCCGCCTGCGCGCTCGAGCAGATCGCGTGCCGCCGAGAGCTGCAGCTGATAGCGGTAGCGATACTGCGCGGCCGGCCGTTCCACGTCCGCGATCCAGTCGCCGTAGTGGCGCGGGTCGTTCACCGGCAGCCCCTGGGCGATGCGCTGCTGCTTCACGGCGACCGCATGGTCGAGGAACCAGTCGAGCTGGCGTTCGGGGTGATCGGAGTAGCCCGCGTAATCACCCTGGTTCCAGATGCTCATGCGCATCTGGAAGAAGCCCTCGGAGTCTGCGTCGCCGTAGCCGATGTTGCGCATGCCGGACTCGACGAGTGAGGCCATCACGGGCAGCTCCGACGGGATGCCGCGCTTGCGGGCCTCGGTCGCCATCCAGCCCGCGATCCGTTCGCGCGGCGCGCCGTCGCCCGGGTAGTGGTCGATCGCCGGCCCGGCATTCCCCGAACGCTCGGGCGTCGCGTGGTGCGGTTCGGGAGCGTGGCTCGCGCCGTGGTGGCGGCTCGCGACGCCCCCGGCGCTGTCGGCGACACCCGCGTCGCTGCCGCTGTCGTCATCGCTGTCGTCGTCGTCGTCGTCGCTGTCGTCGTCGTCGTCGCTGTCGTCGTCGTCGTCGTCGCTGTCGTCGTCGTCGTCGCTGTCGTCGTCGTCGTCGCTGTCGTCGTCGTCGTCGCTGTCGTCGTCGTCGTCGCTGTCGTCGTCGTCGCTGTCGTCGTCGTCGTCGCTGTCGTCGTCGTCGCTGTCGTCGTCGTCGTCGT
>DATBDM010000104.1:0-30698 GCA_036269915.1 Solirubrobacteraceae bacterium
ACGTCGATCTCGTGGATCTCCGGCGGCTTGGCGAACAGATCGGCGTTGTCGCCGAGGCCCTGCGCGACGGCGCCGTTGAGATGGGCCTGGCGGCCGCTGTCGTCCTCGAAGGCGTCGAGGATCGCGAACGTGGACGGTCCGATCTGGAGCGCGTACCAGACGAGGGTGTCCGGCTCCTGCTCGACCAGTGACTGGGCCGAGCGCAGGAAGTCCGCCACTGCGTCCTCCTTGCCCATCGCCGCTTCGAGACGCACGTAGAGTCCGACGTTGAGAGCCATGTCCTGATGTGTTCCCCTCACCCCGCCCGGGCGAACACCCAGAAGCGCAGCGCGACGTAGCGCAGCGCCGTCGCGGCGGCGCTGGCGAGCAGCAGGACGGCGAGCTCGGTGGCGTGCGAGGCGCCCGGCGCGGCCCCGTGCAGCAGCGCGACCGCGCAGGCCGTCAGCAACAGGCCGAGCGCGAAGACGAACAGGCCGGCCGCGTGGTGGCGGCCCAGCCCCTCGCGGCCGCGCACCCCGAAGGTGAGCCGGCGGTTGGCGGCCGTGTTGGCGACGGCCGTGACCGCGAGCGCGAGCGCGTTGGCCGCCTGCGCGCCCAGCGGGGTGCGCAGCGCGAGGTAGAGCACCGCGTAGGCGAGCGTCGAGGCGACGCCGACGAGCGCGAAGCGCCACACCTGCCCGCCGAGGGCGAGCCGGGCGACGCCGCGCAGGTCGTCGCACGCGGTGCGCACGAGGCGCACCCGCGAGTCCGGGTCGTCGATCCAGTCGACCGGGACCTCATGGATGCGCAGGCCCGAGCGCTGGGCGAGCACGAGCAGCTCGGTGTCGAAGAACCAACCGTCGTCGCGCACGCGCGGCAGCAGCCGCCGCAGCACGTCGGCGCGACCGGCCTTGAAGCCGCACTGGGCGTCGGAGAAGCGCGCGCCGAGCGTCGCGTGCAGGATGCGGTTGTAGCCGCGCGAGATCAGCTCGCGCTTGGGGCCGCGGGTGACGCGCGCGCCGGGGGCGAGGCGCGTGCCGATCGCGAGGTCCGAGTGCCCGGAGAGGAGCGGGGCGACGAGCGGCAGCAGCGCGCGCAGGTCGGTCGAGAGGTCGACGTCCATGTAGGCGAGGACGGTCGCGTCGCTCGCGCTCCAGGCGGCGCGCAGCGCGCGGCCGCGCCCCTTCTCGGGCAGTCGGAGCACCTCGACGCGCGGCAGCGACCCGGCGAGCTCGGCGGCGATCGCCGGGGTGCGGTCGGCGCTCGCGTTGTCGGCGATCACGATCCGCCAGCTGAACGGGAAGCTCGTGGAGAGGAAGCGGTGCAGCCGGTGGATCGAGGCCGCCAGCGCGCCCTCCTCCTCGTGTACCGGCACCACCACCTCGACCTGCGGGGGCGCCGTCACCGCGTCCCGCTCGGGGCGGGGGGCCGGCAGGGGGAGCGTTGCGGTCATGCCCTCTAACTTCGGGCGGCAGGGTGGGACGCCGCTGGGTCCACCCTGAGCTCTTCCTGGGAGTGGGCGGCGGGGAGCCGCACCACGAAGCGCGCGCCGCCGTCGGGCGCGTTGGAGGCCGTCACCGAGCCGCCGTGGGCGTGCACGATCCCGGCCACGATCGCGAGGCCGAGCCCGGCGCCCGCGCGCCCGCGCTCGCGGCCGCCCTCGGCGCGCCAGAAGCGCTCGAACAGCGCGTCGGGGTCCTCGTCGGGCAGCCCGGGCCCGTGGTCGCGCACGCTGAGCTCGACCCAGGCCCCCTCCGTGACGACGCCGACGTCGACCGGCGTGCCCGCGGGCGTGTGGACGAGCGCGTTGCGCATCAGGTTGCCGACGACCTGGCGCAGGCGGTCGGGGTCGGCGTGGACGAGCGCCGGCGCCGCGGCGCCGACCTCGATCGCCCGGTCGGGGGCGGTCGCGCGCGCGTCGTCGGTGGTCTCGCGCGCGATCTCGGCGAGGTCGGCGAGCTCGCGGCGCGTGTCGGGCTCCTCGTCGAGGCGCGCGAGCGTGAGCAGGTCCTCGACGAGCACGCCCATGCGCGCCGCCTCCTGCTCGATCCGCTGCATCGCCTTCTCGGTGTCCTCCGGGCTGCGCGCGGCGCCGATCCGGAACAGCTCGGCGTAGCCGCGGATCGACGCGAGCGGCGTGCGCAGCTCGTGCGAGGCGTCGGCGAGGAAGCGGCGCAGCCGGTCCTCGGACGCCTGCCTGCGGGCGAACGCCTCCTCCAGGCGCGCGAGCATCGCGTTGAGCGCGAGTCCGAGCCGGCCGACCTCGGTGCGCTGGGTGGCGGGCGTGATGCGGCGCGAGAGGTCGCCGGCGGCGATCGCGCCGGCCGTCGTGCCCATGCGGTCGAGCGGGCGCAGCCCGAGCCGCACGAGCCACCATGCGCCCGCGCCCAGCGCGAGCAGGACGGCGGCGATGACGAGGCCCTCGACGAGCAGCAGTCGGTTGAGCGTCTGGTCGGTCTCGGTCAGCGGGATCGCGACGACGATCGTGCCGGCGTGTCGCGGGATGGGCAGCGCGAGCGCGCGATAGCGGACGTCGCCGCTCGTCGAGCCGACGGTGACGGCGTCGCCCGCCGGCAGCGTGCGGGGCAGCTTCGGGCGTGCGGTGCTCGCCTGGCCATAGGAGAGCACCACCGGCGTGCCGATCCGCTTGCCGGTCGGGCTGCGCTGCTCGCCGTAGGTGCCGGGCGGCAGGCTGACCGTCGGCCCGCCGCGGTCGCCGTCGTCCGGCTGCCCGCCGCCGGGCAGCGGCGAGCTCTGGTCGTCGAACGCGTGGCCGAGGATCGGGACCGCGGTCGCGGCCTGCTGGTCGATCCGCTGCAGCATGAACGAGCGCTGCTCGGCGTAGGTCACGCCGGCGAGCACCACGAGGCCCACCGCGGCGAGGACGAGCAGCCCGGCGATCAGCCGGGCGCGCAGCGACATCTCAGCTCCTCGGTGCCCTCAGCGCATAGCCGACGCCGCGAACGGTGTGGATCAGCGCGGGCCCGTTGCCGTCGAGCTTCTTGCGCAGGTAGGAGATGTAGGTCTCGAGCACGCGCGCGTCGCCGCCGAAGTCGTAGTCCCAGACGTGGTCGAGCAGCTGCGCGCGCGTGAGCACCCGGCGGGGGTTGAGCATCAGGTAGCGCAGCAGCCGGTACTCGGTCCCGGTCAGCTCGACGTGCTCGCCGGCGCGGGTGACCTCGCGCGTGTCCTCGTCGAGCTCGAGGTCCTCGAAGGAGAGCCGGTTGGAGTCGGGCTCCGACAGGCCGGCGCGGCGCAGGATCGTGCGGATGCGGGCGACGAGCTCCTCGAGGCTGAACGGCTTGGTGACGTAGTCGTCGCCGCCCGTGGTCAGCCCGCGGATCTTGTCCTCGGTGGCGTCGCGCGCGGTGAGGAAGACGATCGGGACCTGCGCGCGCTCGGCGCCCAGCCGGCGGGCGACGTCGAAGCCTTCCATGTCCGGGAGCATCACGTCGAGCACCATCAGGTGCGGCTTGAAGCTCGCGACGCGCTCGAGCGCCTCCCGGCCGGTGCCGGCGCCCTCGACGGCGAAGCCCTGGAAGCGGAGCGCCATCGAGACGACGTCGACGATGTTCGGCTCGTCGTCGACGACGAGGATGCGGTGTGGGTCGGCGGCGGGAGCGGTCATCGCTGTTCAGGATCGGCGCGTAGCCTTGGAGTTTCCTGAGAAGCCGCTTGGTATGCGCTGAGGAGTCCCTCAGCGCTTGCGCTTCGGCCCGCGCGTGACCCGCTTGGGCAGCGGGAACGGCGAGAACGCGTCCGCGACCGCGCCGGCGAAGGCCCGCGGCTCGAGCCTCGACGCCAGATCGCGCAGCTCGGCCTTCTCGGCGGGGCTCAGCGTCCGCCCCCTGCGCGCGAGCTCGGCCATGCGCCGCCGCTCCACGGGTGACAGCGCACGCATGTGGCGGCGTGCGAGCAGCGCGAGCTGCACGACGGCGAGGACCTTGAGGAACGGCAGGCGCCGCACGGCTCCGAACATGGGGGAGGCCTACCCGCCACGGGCGTCAGGCGTGCACCGCCTCCTCCGCTTGGCGCTCCTTGGCCGCCCGGTCGCGCTCGTCGAACCACTCTTCGCCTTCGATCGACAGGTTCGGGACCCATTCCAGCCAGCGCGGGAACCACCAGTTCGCGCGGCCGATGACGACCATCACCGCGGGCACGAGCAGGCAGCGCACGAGCGTCGCGTCGACGGCGACGGCCACGCCCATCCCGACGCCGAACTGCTTGACGGTCGGGTCGCCGTTGATCACGAAGGCGAAGAAGACGCTGACCATGATCAGGGCCGCCGAGGTGATCACGCGCCCGGTGTTGGCCACGCCGTCGATCACCGCCTGCTTGTTGTCATGGTGCTCCAGCCAGCGCTCCCGGATGTGCGTCATCAGGAAGACCTCGTAGTCCATCGAGAGGCCGAAGAGGATCGCGAACATCATCAACGGGACGTAGGAGACGATCGGCACCTCGCCGTCGAGGCCGATCAGGCTCGCGCCCCAGCCCTTCTCGAACACCGCGGTCACGACGCCGAACGCCGCACCGATCGAGATCAGGTTCATGAGCCCCGCGGTCAGCGGGATCAGGATCGAGCGGAACGCGATCAGCAGCAGGAAGAAGCTGAGCGCGACGACGACGGCGATCGTCAGCACGAGCCGGCTCGAGATCTCGTCGGCGAGGTCGACGTAGCCGGCGGTCGTGCCGCCGACGGCCGCGCTCATGGACGCGCCCTTGGTCGCCTTCGGGATGGTCGTGTCGCGCAGGGTGCGCACGAGCTGCTCGGTCGCCTGATCCGACGGTGCCGACGAGGGGGTCACGGTCAGCACGGCCGCGGTGCCCTTGCCGTTGACCAGCGGCTCGGTGACCGAATGGACGTCGGGCGCCTTCTTGATGTCGTTGCGCAGCGTCTGCAGGCGCGGGTCGGTCGCGGTCTGGTCGAGCTGCTTGCGCTTGGCGTCGGAGGACTGCGTGATCTTGTTGAGCTGCTTGTCGCGCTGCGGCTTGACCTGCGCCGCCGCCTGCTGGTCGGCCTGGTCGGGTGGCAGGCCCTCGGCCTCGAGCTGCTGCGCGAGCTGCGCCTGCTTGGCGTCGGCCTGCTTGTTGGCCTTCTGCTTGTCGGACTGCTCGGACGAGTTCAGCTTGTCGAGGTTGGACTGATCGGCCTTGGCGGGCTTCTGCGTGAGGTTGACGCTGATCAGCAGCGCGCCGTTGGAGCCGACGCCGAAGCCCTTGGTCATGGTGTCGTAGGACTGGCGCGAGTTGGTGTCGGTGGGCAGCGCCCCGTTGTCCTGCTGGCCGAGGGTCAGGTCGAGCACGGGCAGGGCGAGCAGCCCGAGGATCACGACCGCGCCGACGAGGCAGGGCCACGGCCGGGCCGCCACGGCGCGGCCCCAGCGCGCCCAGCCGTGCGGATGGTCGTCGGCCGCGTGGTCGTGGTGCGGCAGCGCGAGCCGGTCGATGCCGTCGCCGACCACCGCGAGCAGCGCGGGCAGCATGGTGATCGCGCCGGTGACGGCGACCGCGACGACCAGCGCCGACGTGTAGCCGAGCGTGGTCACCAACGGGATGCCGACCACCGCCAGCGAGAGCAGGGCGATGATGACCGTGCCTCCGGCGAAGAGGATCGCGCCGCCCGAGGTCGCGACCGCGCGCGCAATCGACTCCCGCGTGTCCATGCCGCCTCGCCGCTGCGCCTGGTGGCGGGTGACGATGAACAGCGCGTAGTCGATCCCGACGCCGAGCCCGATCATCGTCGCGAGCGTCGGCGCCACGGTCGGCACCTCGGCGACGTGGCTGAGCAGGGTGACGATCGAGAGGCCGCAGACGAGGCCGAGGAGCGCGGTCGTGATCGGCAGCGCCATCGCCACCGCGGTCCCGAAGGTGAACAGCAGCACGAGGATCGCCGCGCCGATGCCGATCACCTCGCTCGAGTGGGTCTCGGGCTTGGAGACCTTCTGGCCGAGGTAGCCGCCGAACGCCGGCTTCAGTCCCGCGGCCTTCGCGGGCTGCGCCGCGTCGACGATCCGGTTCGCGTCGTCGAGCGTCAGTTGATTCGGGCTCAGGCGCAGGCGCAGCGCGATGTAGCCGATCGTCTTGTCCTTGTTGAGCAGCGACTTCCCTTGCGTGGACAGCGGGCTCGTCGCGCCGCGGACGCCCGGGTCGGCCTTGAGCGCCTTGACCGTGTCCGCGATCGGCTTCGCGAACCGCGAGTCGGTGATCTTCGTGCCGGACGGGGCCAGCATCGCCACGGGAATGACGCCGTTCGCCTGCGAGGCGAAGTGCGCGTCGAGCACGTTGGTGGCCCGCTGCGAGTTCGATCCCGGCAGCGTCAGGTTGTCGTTGACGTTCGTGCCGGCGGAACGGGCCCAGCCGGCGAGAGCGACGAAGATCACGAGCCAGACCGCGAGCACGATCCAGCGATGGCGCACGCACGCGCCCCCGAGGCGATACAGCACTGAGGTCATCCCACGCTCCCGAGCGCTCGTCCGAGGTTGATCCGTCCACCCGTCACGGTCTTGCCGCTGAGCGCAGGCAGCTTGTCGACGGTCTTCTTGAGCGTGCTCTTGACGTCCGAGTAGTCGAGGTCGGAGTCCTTCGCGCGCAGCATCGCGGCGGCGCCGGCCACGAACGGCGCCGCCATCGAGGTCCCGCTGAGCTGCTTGTAGCCCGACCCGAGGTAGGTCGACCAGATGTCGTCGCCGGGGGCGGCGAGGTCGACCGACTTCGAGCCGAAGTTCGAGAAGCTCGCGAGCTTGTCCGCGTCGGTCGTCGCGGCGACCGTGAGGATGTTCGCGTAGGTGTAGGACGCGGGGTACTCGGGCGTCTTGTCGATCGAGTCGCCGTCGTTGCCGGCGGCCACCACGAGCAGGACGCCCTTGCCCTTGGCGTCGCCCACCGCGTCCGACAGCGCCGAGGACTTGCTCGAGGAGCCGAACGAGCAGTTGACGACCTTCGCGTGCTCCTTGATGGCGTACTCGATGCCCGCGACGGCGTCGGTGGTCGAGCCGCGGCCGTTGGCGTTCATGAAGCGGATCGGCATGATCTGCGCCTGCCAGCAGACGCCGGCCACGCCGAGCGCGTTGTTCCCGCGGCCGCCGAGGATGCCCGCGACATGCGTTCCGTGACCGTCGGCGTCCGCGCCGCCGCCCGACCCGTCGTAGATGTCGACGCCGTAGTAGTCGTCGACGTAGCCGTTGTGGTCGTCGTCCTTGTTGTTGCCCTTGATCTCGTCCGGGTTGTGCCAGAAGTTGCCCTTGAGGTCCGGATGGTCGAGCTGCGCGCCGCTGTCGAGCGTCGCGACGCGGCCGCACTTTGTGCGGTGGTCCCACGCGTTCGTCGCGGCGATGCCCGGGTCCGTCGGGAGCCCGTACTGGGCCGCGAACAGCGGGTCGTCAGGGACCGTCGCGGACGTGCGCAGGTAGAAGTCGTGCTCCGCGTAGCGGACGTTCGCCAGTCGGCGCAGCGCGCGTCCGAGCGACGCGCGCGAACGATCGCCGCGCGGGCGGACGGTGAAGGCCCGGATGCCGGAGAGCTCGCGCACGACGCGGGCGCCGGCGCGGTCGAGGGCGTCACGCGCGGCGGTGCGCGAGACGGCGGTCTTGAAACTGACGATCAGGCGGCCGGGGACGGCGTCACGTGCCGCCGCGCGGGTGGGAAGCGCCAGCGCGGAGAGCAGGACCAAGGTGACGAACGCGGGTCGAACGTGCCGACACTAGGCCCACGCGGCTATGCACTGCAAGAGGCTGCTAACCGATCAGTCAGGCGCGGGCGAACCGGCTCAGCGCGACCTCGGCGCGGACGCCGGGGAGATGCGCCCGGAAGATGCGGTGATACGCCAGCTCCTCCTTGGTGCGCAGCGGCGGCTCGACCGCGCCGCGCTCGGCCTCGAACTCCGCGTCGCCGATGTCAGCGGACACGACCTCGCTCATGACGTCGCGCGCCCCGCTCCCGTCGCCGAACTCGGCCTTCTCGCGCCACAGCAGCGCCTTCGGCAGCCAGCCGTCGAACGCCTCGCGCAGCAGCTTCTTCTCGGGCACGCCGGGCCCGGCGAGCTTGGCCTCGGGCGGCAGGCGCATGCCCCAGGTGATCATCTCGCGGTCGAGGAACGGGACGCGCGCCTCGAGGCCGTGCGCCATCGTCACGCGGTCGCAGCGCTGCAGGTTGAGGTTGTGCAGCGCGCGCACCGTCCGCTCGAGCTCGGCGTGCAGGTCGCCGGCCTCGGGGAAGTCGCGCAGGTAGTCGTAGCCGGCGAAGAGCTCGTCGGCGCCCTCGCCGGTCAGCACGACCTTGACGTGGCGGACGGTCATCTCGGCGAGCAGGAAGTTCGGGACCGCGCTGCGGACGAGGCCGGGATCGAAGGACTCGATCGAGCGCACGACGGTGGGCAGCACGTCGTGCGCGTCCTGCGCGGTGTAGATGCGCTCGTGGTGCTCGGAGCCGATGTGCTCGGCGACCAGGCGCGCGGCGGCGAGGTCGGGTGAGTCCTCGGTGCCGACGGCGAAGGTCTGCAGCCGCTCGCCGCGGCGTGCGTAGGCGCGGGCGGCGATTGCGGCGACGAGGCTCGAGTCCAGCCCGCCGGAGAGGAACGCACCGACCGGCACGTCGCCCATCAGCTGGCGCTCGACCGAGGCGATCAGCGCCGCGCGGGTCCCGCGCGCCCAGTCCTCGGGCGCGGGCGCCTCGAGCGTGTTCTCGGGGATCGCGCCGGCGAACCGGACCAGGCCGCCCGTCGGCGTCCACGCGCAGCCCGGCGGGAACGGCTCGACGTACGGCTGCCAGTCGGGGTCGAACGCGTGCATCTCCGACGCAAAGCGCACCGCGCCTGCGCGCCGCGCCCAGTAGAGGGGCTTGATGCCGACGGGATCGCGGGCGGCGATGAACCGGCCGTCCTCGGCGGCGGCCACGACCGCGAACATGCCGTTGAGCCGGGCGAGCGACTCGGGCCCGTGCGCGTCGAGCAGCAGCAGCGCGACCTCGTTGTCGGAGTCGGTCAGCGCCTCGGGGCCGCCGAGCCGGGCGCGGACGTGCTCGTGGTTGTAGATCTCGCCGTTGCCGACGAGCCAGAACCCGCCCTCCGGGTGCTCGAGCGGTTGCCGGCCGGCGTCGAGGTCGACGATCGAGAGCCGCCGGTGGCCGAGCCAGGCGTCGCCGACCTCGATCGAGCCGGTGTCGTCGGGTCCGCGATGGGCGACACGCTCGAGCATGCGCTCGAGCGCGGCCGGGTCAGCGCCTCCGTGCGAGGCCACGATGCCGCACATGACCTCCGCTCTACCCGGAGTAGCGCTGCTGACGCACGGACTCGGCGGCCGGCGGCCCGTAGGACGCCGGGCGGCGGTCGCCGAGGTGATCGATGAACGCGCGCGAGACCTCGACCGCGTCGGGGTCGATCCGCGCGACGGCGACGCCGGCGTCGGTGCCCGTGTGTGCGCGCACCGCGCCGTCGGGGTCGACGACCTTCGCGTGGCCGAAGAAGCGCAGCGGCCCGAGCCGTCCCGTCTGGTTGGTGGAGACCCAGACGACCTGGTTCTCGACCGCGCGCGCGACGTCGAGCGCGTCGAAGTGCCGGGCCTGCTTGTCGAGCGCCGGGGTCCGCGCGGGGTGGTGGCGGTCCATCGGCCAAGCCGACAGGCAGGCGATCGTCCCGGCGCCGTCGAGCGCGAGCGCACGGGCGGCCTCGGGGAAGAGCTTGTCGTAGCAGAGCAGCATCCCGAGCCGGCCGACCGGCGTGTCGAACGCGGCGAAGCCGTCGCCGGGGCTGTAGGCGAAGCGCTCGGCGGGCGGCAGGTGGACCTTGCGATGGTGGCCGTGGATGCCGTCGCCGCTGACGCAGACCGCCGACGTGTACGGGCCGTTCGGGCCGGCCTCGGTGTAGCCCATGCAGACCACCGTGTCGCCCGCGGCCTCGATCAGCCGGCGGATCTCGGGACCGTCGGGCTCCAGCGCCGGCGGGAGGACCGGGCCCGCGGGCTCGTCCGCGTCGGGCTCGCGCAGGTAGCCGCCGAGCGCACACTCGGGGAACACGACCAGCTCGGCGCCGCGGGCGCGCGCCTCCTCCAGCGCCCAGTCGACCGCGGCGAAGACCAGGTCGAGATCGCGCTCGGACGGCAGCGCCACGGCGGCGATGGCGGCGGGCAACCTGGTCATGGCCGGAAATATCGGCCCTCCGGGCGACGGATGCCATAGACGAACGTCGCAAAATGCGCGATCGGCGTTGGTCCGGATGGCCGAACCGCTCCCTCATGAGCAAGGCGCGCGCGCGAACGGCGATGTGCCACGATGGAGCGTCACCCGTCGATCCCGACCAGGGAGGACCGTGAGCCATGGCGAAGATCCAGTTGCTGTCCGAGACACGGGCCGGCGAGCCGGCCGAGGTCATGCTGAGCGAGCACGTCGCGGCAGGGCTGCTCGAGAGCGAGCACTACGCCGCCCAGCTGATCGAGCGGATGCGCTGGGCGGCCGAGGACGCCGAGGATCGCGAGGACGACGAGCGATGAGTCCGCGGCCGCCGCGCGGTCGTTAGGGCATGCCCATCGTCAGAAGTCAGATCTCGATCTCGCTCGACGGCTACGTCGCCGGGCCGAACCAGAGCCTCGACGACCCTCTCGGCGTCGGCGGAATGCGCCTGCACGAGTGGGCGTTCGCGACCGACAGCTGGAATGAGCAGCACGGCCGCGAGGGCGGGCAGGCCGGCGTCGACGCCGACGTCGCCGCGCGCTCGATGACCGGCACCGGCGCCTACGTGATGGGCCGCAAGATGTTCGGCGGCGGGGGCGACGACGGCGCGTGGGACGAGCAGTGGCGCGGCTGGTGGGGCGGGGACCCGCCGTTCCACGCCCCGGTCTTCGTGCTCTCGCACCACGAGCGCGCGCCGCTCGCGATGGAGGGCGGCACGACGTTTCACTTCGTCACCGACGGGATCGAGTCCGCCCTCGACCAGGCGCGCGCGGCCGCGGGCGAGCAGGACGTGCAGATCGCCGGCGGCGCGAGCACGGTCAACCAGTACCTCGCCGCGGGGCTGCTCGACGAGCTGTTCCTGCACATCATCCCGGTCGTGCTGGGCGCCGGCGAGCGGCTGCTCGACGGCGTCGGGGACCCGCGGCTCGAGATCGCCGAGACGGTCGCCTCGCCGGCCGCCACGCACGTCCGCTACCGCGTGGCGCGGGGGTGATCCGCGACGCCGATCGCACCCGGCGGAAGGTGCTCGATGCCGCCGAGGAGCTCTTCGCGCGCCGCGGCTACGACGCCACGAGCCTCGCCGACATCGGCACCGCTGCGGGCGTCTCGCGCGGGACGCCGAGCTACTGCTTCGGCTCCAAGGAGCAGCTCTACGACGCCGTGCTCGAGCGCCTGTACGCGGACCGCACCGCCGCGCTCGAGCCCGCCTTCGCGCCGCTGAGGGCGTGGGCCGCGGCGGATGGCCCGCATGAGCCGCTCGAGACGGTGCTCGCCGGCTCGGTCGGCGGCTACGTGGAGTTCCTGCGCGCCCGGCCTTCCTTCGTCGACCTGTTCGAGCGCGAGGCGCTCGCCGGCGGCGAGCGGCTGCGGCGGATCGAGCCGGGATCGACCGTCATGGAGGATGCCTTCGCCGACCTGCACGCCGCCCGCGCGCGACACGGCCTGCGCGACTTCGACCCGGGAGAGGTCGTCATGTGCCTCGTCGCGCTCGCCTACATGCCGGTCGCCCACCGCGGGACGCTGCTGCGCCGGCAGGGGATCGGCGTCGACGATCCGGGCTTCGCCGCCGCCCGGACGCGGCACATCGTGGACGTCCTGCTGCACGTCCTCGGCGGTGACCGTGCGGTCCCGGAGGGCCGCACGGGCACGCGCGGCGCTACCTGATCCGGTAGCTGTACGGGAACGCCACCTGCTCGTTGCCGGTGAGCAGACGCAGGCCGAAGTCGTCCACGTACAGCGTCCCCTGCACCTGCGACCCGCGCCGGCCCTGCGGCGTGAAGGTCACGGTGATCCGGCCGGACCGGCCCGGTGCCAGCGTCAGCGGCGTGTAGTCCGGCGCGTTCGGCTCGACGGTCTGCCGCCACAGGTCGCCCGTGGACGAGGCGGCGTCACGGTCGAACGCCTGCGTGTGGGCGAGCATCCCGGTGTCGGCGGTGCCCGACTGGGCGGTGTCGAACGGGCCGCGCATCGCGGGCGCGAGCCCCCACGGGCCGTTGGCCACCTCGTCCGCGGAGTACGACGCGGTCGCCGTATCGCCCTGACTCTGGCCGATGATGTCCGGGTCGCCCTCGCCGATCACGAAGAACCCCATCTCCAGCAGGATCGGGCGGTCGGCACGCGCGACGCCCAGCAGCGCGTCGGTCTGGGTCGGGACGACGAACTCCGGCGTCGGCTGGTCGCCGGGAATGGGCAGCGGGATGCCGGTCGCCTGATCGATCGAGAGCAGCGGATCGGTCTCGGCCCCGTTGCGCCGCGGGTCGGCGAAGACGTCCTCCGTGCCCGGCCCGTCGTTGCGCACGGCGATGGTCGCGGTGATCGGGGTGCCCGCGCGGACCTTGTCGCTGTGCGGCAGGCCGCGCGCGGTGATGGCGGGCGCGTCGAACGAGACGGCGCCCCGATATGGCGCCGTGAGCGTCTGGCCGCCGACGGGGCTGGCCACGGTGACCACGAACGTCCACCGGCCCGGCTTCGGGGACAGCGCCGTCGCCCGCAACCCATGCGTGAACGTGTCCGGCCCCCTCAGCGGGGAGTGGCGCGTGCTCTGTGAGCCGAGCAGGTTGCCGTCGGGGTCCACGAGCGTCCCGATCAGCTCCGTGTTCGGGTCGTCCGGGAACGTGAGCGACACCGACAACGACTGCCGGCCCTTCGGGACGTCGAACGCGAACGTGTTCTCCTGGGCGACGAACTCCCGCCCGTTGCCGCCGTAGATCGTCCCCGCGAACGTGCCGCCGTGTCCGTCGACCGGGACGAGCGACCGCAGCACCACCGGGATGACGGTCTGGTCGCCCGAGCTGTCGGACACGACGAGGTCGTGCGCGCTGTCACCCGGGCTGCCCGGCAGCCGGGTGCGCAGCTGGATGTGGCCGGTCTCCCCGGGCCCCAGCCTGAGGCTGGACGGCGTCACGCTGTCCACGCCGCCGAATCGCTGGGTCGCGAACTCCAGGTGCACGGGCCCGCTGTAGGTGCCGTCGCGTAGGAAGACGATCGCCGTCCACGTGCCGGCGGTGGGCTTGCGCACGTCCACCTGCGTGTGGTTGCCGTCGCCCTGCGGCCGCGTATAGGCCGCGTACGCGCCGGTGGGGTCGATCAGCGTCAGCCCCACGCGGGCGTCCGGGCCGGGCCAGGCGTCGTAGGCGACGAGACGGTCGACGTTCGCCGGCACGTGGAACGTCGTCGTCACGTAGGGCCGCTCGCTGCCGAACTGGTCGGTGAACGTCGGCGCCGTGCCCAGCGTGACGTCCTTGCGGACGTCGGAGACCTGTCGGGTGAGCGCTCGCCCGCGGGCCTCGACCGTCTGCGCGGCCGTGCCGGTGTTCGTGACCGAGACGGACTCGCTGTCGGAGGAGCCCGCCGGGCCGGCGATCGTCAGCTTGGGCCGGTCGAACAGCAGCCCGTGACCGGTCGGCCGGCCGCCGTCGACGGCCATGGCCTCCTGCACCGCCTTCAGCGCGTCCACCTCACCGGCTCCCTGCTCCTCGCTCGGGAAGCCGAGGTCGTTGGCCGTGCTCTGGAGGATCCGCTTGATCAGCGCGGGTGCCGGCGTCCGGCCACCGTGGGTGGTGCGGTACCCCTCGATCATCAGCGCCGCGGTGCCCGCCGTGAGCGGCGTCGACTGGCTCGTGCCCCCGAACTGCTCGAGCTGCGCCGGCGCGCCCTTGAAGTCCGTGCACTCCTCGTAGAGCGCGGGGTTCGGCGTGCACAGCGCCCAGTCGGCCTCGGCCGGGCTGACGAAGTCAGGCGTCGAGGCGTTCTGGCTGAAGCCGCCGCCGGCGACCGACGAGATGTTGTCGTCGAGGTAGGTGCCGTTGGAGAACTGGAACGCGTAGGACGTGGTCTGCGCGTAGTTGCGCATGTTCGTGTTGCCGCCCGAGTCGAGCACGAGCGGATCGGTGGCCGGTGACGAAGGCCCGGCGGTCGCGCCCGAGTCGCTCGAACCCTGCGAGACGACGACGCCGGAGCGGGCGGCCGCGTCGTTGAACTGCTTGATCGTGTCGCGCGCGGTGTCCGGCATGGTGAAGTCGCCGAAGGACTCGCTGATGACGTCCGCGTGATCCTGCGTGACCGCCCAGTCCATGCCCTGGATGATCACGGAGGTGTAGGCCGACGAGACCGCGCCGAAGACCTTCATGCCGATCAGCGACGCGCCGGGCGCCACCCCGCGGACCCGGATGTTGCACCCCTTCGGCAGCGCGTGCTTCGGGTTGACGAAGTCGGCGACGTCGTAGACCTGCCGGCCCTGCGCGGCGATGTCCGTCGCGTCGCCGAAGGCCTCGGCGCCGCCGGTCGGCGCGTTCGGACCCTCACCGGTGAAGTCGCGGTAGTCGATGAAGACGTGCGAGCCGTCGGCCCGGATGAAGTCGGGGTTGTTGGTGTCGATGCCGTCGGCGAAGTACGCGACCTTGACGCCCTTGCCGGTGGCCAGGTTCTGGGCCTGCGGGGTCGACGGGTCGTCGTAGGCGGCGTGCATCGTCTGCAGCGCCTCGGGCTCGAGGATGGGCTGGGCCGGGTCGGCCGGGCAGCGCTTCGAGTACGGCGTCGTCGGATTGCCGGGTCCCGGCGAGGACGACGAGGCGGGGCTCGTGTCGGGTTGCGGCATGGTCACGAGCCCGTCGGGAAGCACGGCGGCCACGGACGAGTCGGATCGCAGCCGCGCTCGCTCGGCGTTCGAGACCCGTGCCGAGAACGCGTTCAGCGTGGTGTACCGATGGGTCACCGCGCCGCCCGCGCGCGCGACGCTCGCGACCAGTGGCCGCTGCTGGCGCCGGACCACGCGGGCGCGTGCCCGGACGCCGGCCGCGGTGGCGAGCCGTCCGCGCCGCTGGGTCCTTAGCACGACGATGACGCGGTTCGCCCGGGCGATCCGGTGGATCTGCTTGGCATTCAGGGCGTGGTGGAACCGGGGCGTCCCGGCGATCGTCTTCGCCAGTGCATCGCCGCCGGCCAACAGGAGCACGACCGCCACGCCCGCAAGAACCCGCACGACCCTGGACATCCCGACCTCCCGTCCCGGCCCGGGCTCCCCAGCCGCGGGCACCTCCGGGACGCTACGCCGGGTCCGGCCGCTCGACCACGAACCGGCGCGCGTGCGGTCGGACTGCCGACAGGAGGGCCCGCCAGGATGAGAGCGCTCTCAGAAAGAGCCCAACGCTAGAAAGCCGATTCGCGATGGGCGAGATTCCAGCGCCGTGAAGCGGCTCTTGGTCCTGCCGGTCACCGCCCTACCGCGTCGCAGCCCTCCGGCTGGTGGACGCGCACCGTCGACGCCGCGTCCTTCGCGAGCCTCGCCGGCGGCCGGATCGGCCGGCGCTCGAACCCGCCGCCGCAGTTCGGGCAGACGCCGTGGAGCCGGTGCTCGACGCAGTCCGCGCAGAACGTGCACTCGTAGGTGCAGATCCGCGCGTCCGGCGAGTCGGGAGGCAGGTCGCGGTCACAGCATTCGCAGGACGGTCGCAGCTCGAGCATGTCGGCGAGTATGCGTCGTCAGGCGATGAGCTGCCGGCGGATCGCTTCGACGAGCGCGTGGATGTAGCGCATCGTCTCCGGCAGCGACGCGCTGTCGGAGAAGTGGTCGCGGCGCTGCTCGGCGAACAGCGCGACACGCAGCGTGGTGAGGTCTCCGGGCAGCTCGCCCCGCTCGACGAAGGCCGCGTGGATCGGTCGGGCGAAGGCCATCAGCTCCGTGGGGGAGGCGCCGGCGATCTCGTAGCCGTCGAGCGTGCTCGCGAAGTGCACGATGACCGACCAGGGCGCGTCCGGATCGGGAACGAGCGCGCGCGTGAGCGCCTCGTTCGGGATCGGCCGGCTCCAGCGTGCTCGCAGGTCCTCGCTCACGCGGCCGATCGTAGAGCGCGCCGAGATCGACGCCGCAGTTCCCTTGCGGAGTCCGATCGCTCACAATGTGAGCCGATGGCGACCGACTACCAGCGCCCCGGATGGTTCACGAAGCACGTCTTCAACCCCCTCGTCGCGGGACTGACGCGGCTGGGCGTGAGCCTTGTGGGCTCTCGCGTGCTGGAGGTGCGCGGGCGAAAGAGCGGCGAGTGGCGGCGCACACCGGTCAATCCCCTCAACTACGAGGGCGAGCGGTACATCGTGGCGCCGCGCGGCGAGACGCAGTGGGTGCGCAACCTCCGAGCGAGTGGTGAAGGCCGCCTGCGGAAGGGCCGCAGGATCGAGGAGTTCACCGCCACCGAGCTTCCCGACGGCGAGAAGCTGCTGCTTCTCCGCGCGTACCTGAAGAAATGGGCGTGGGAGGTCGGGGCCTTCTTTCAGGGTGTCGGCGCCGATGCGCCAGACGAGGAGCTGCGCCGGATCGCGCCACTGCACCCCGTCTTTCGGATCTCGCGCCGCGCCTAGAGGGCTTTGGCGCCCAGCACGCGGCCCGCTGCGCCTTGACCATGTCGCGCTGACCGTCGACCGACAGACGAAAATGGGCGCCCGGTTCAAGCAACCGGGCGCCCGAATTCGTGCAGGCGCTATGCCAGTTGCGGATCAGCCGCAGCCGGTGTTGTTGCCGCAGCTCGAGCACGTGTAGCACGAGCCCGTGCGCTGCATCATGCCGCCGCAGTTCTGGCACGCCGGGCCGAGGTCGAGGCCGACCATGCGCGCCGGGATCACCGGCGGGGTGTCGGTCATCGCCGCCGCGGCGGGCTGCACGTCGCCCGGTCGCACCGGCGCCTCGGGGGCGGCGGGCAGCGCGGCGGTCGCGCCGCCGTTGGCCGGCTTCGCCGTGTCGCCGGCGGCGGCCGCCGCGACGTCCTCGCCGGAGCGCTTCGCGCGCACCTGCGGGGTCAGGATGCCGAGCTCCTCCTGCGTGTCGGCGTCGAGGAACCGCGACGCCAGCCAGCGCATGATGTAGTCGGGCATCGACTTCGCGAACGGGATCTCCGGGTTGGTGGTGATCCCTTCCGGCTCGAAGCGCATGTAGGCGAACTTGCGCACCAGCGTGTCGAGCGGCACGCCGTACTGGAGCGCGATCGAGATCGCCGTCGCGAACGAGTTCATCATGCCGCGGAGGGTCGAGCCCTCCTTGCCGATGTCGGTCAGGAAGATCTCCCCGACCGTCCCGTCCTCGTACATGCCGGCGGTGATGTAGCCCTCGTGGCCGCCGAGCGAGAACTTGTGGGTGATCGACTGGCGCTCGCGCGGCATCTTCTTGCGCGCGGGCCCGACCTCGCCCTTGAGCTTCGCCGTCGCCTCGGCCACCGCGCCGGCCAGCAGCGCGTCGACCTCGGACTGGGTGAAGATCTCCTCGCCGGCGGAGATCGCCAGCTCGGCCTTGCTCTTGACCTCCTTGACCTCCTGCGCGTCGGTGCGCAGCGCCTGGGCGGTCTTGGAGCCGTCGCGGTAGATCGCCAGCGCCTTGACGCCGAGCTTCCAGGCCTGGACGTAGGCCTCGGCGATGTCCTCGACGGTCGCCGTCTGGGGCATGTTCACGGTCTTGGAGATGGCGCCCGAGAGGAACGGCTGGACGGCGCCCATCATCTTGATGTGGCCCGCGTGCGAGATCGCGCGGGAGCCGACCGCGACGTCGAACACCTCGAGGTGCTCGTCGGCGAGGCCCGGCGCGCCCAGGATCGTGCCGGTCTCCGACACGTGCTTCTCGATCTGGGCGACCTGCTCCTCGTCGTAGCCCAGGGTGCGCAGCGCCATCGGCACCGTGCGGTTGGCGATCGTCATCGTCCCGCCGCCGACGAGCTCCTTGTACTTGACCAGCGAGAAGTCCGGCTCGATGCCGGTCGTGTCGCAGTCCATCAGGAAGGAGATCGTCCCGGTCGGGGCGAGCACCGTCGCCTGCGCGTTGCGGTAGCCGTAGAGCTCGCCGAGCGCGACCGCCTCGTTCCAGGACTCGCGCGCGGCGGCGAGCAGCGGCGTGTCCTCGCAGGCGCGGTCCGGGATCGCGTAGGACGCGTCGCGGTGCATGCGCATGACGTTGTTGTGCGCCTCGCGGTTCTCCGCGTAGCGGTCGTACGGGCCGATCGCGGCGGCGACCTTCGCCGACTGCAGGTACGCGCGCCCGGTCATCAGCGCGGTGATCGCGGCGGCGGCGCCGCGGCCCTCGTCGGAGTCGTAGGCGTGGCCGTTGGCCATCAGGAACGCGCCGAGGTTGGCGTAGCCGAGCCCGAGCTGGCGGAAGGCGCGCGCGTTGCGGCCGATCTCCTCCGTCGGGTAGCTCGACGGGCCGACGACGATCTCCTGCGCGAGCAGCATCACGTCGACCGCGTGCGAGAACGTCCGCGTGTCGAACGTCCCGTCCGGCCGGCGGAACTTCATCAGGTTCAGCGAGGCGAGGTTGCACGCCGAGTCGTCGACGTGCATGTACTCCGAGCACGGGTTGGACGCGTTGATGCGGCCCGAGTTCGGCGACGTGTGCCACTGGTTGATCGTCGTGTCGTACTGGACGCCCGGATCGGCGCAGCGCCACGCGGCCTCGGAGATCTCGCGCATCAGCTCGCGCGCGGACACCGGCTCGCCGACCGGCTCGCCCGTGTTGCGCGCGATCAGGTGCCAGTCCTCGTCGTTCTCGACGGCGTGCATGAACTCGTCCGTGACGCGGACCGAG
Source organism: Solirubrobacteraceae bacterium (assembly GCA_036269915.1). Taxonomy (GTDB): domain Bacteria; phylum Actinomycetota; class Thermoleophilia; order Solirubrobacterales; family Solirubrobacteraceae; genus DATBDM01. The sequence continues at coordinate 18,704 of DATBDM010000104.1, forward strand.
TTGTTGGCGTTCTGGTACTGGATCGAGGTGAAGCCGTCACCGTCGATCGACATGTCGAACCCGGCGTCGCGCAGCGCGGCCGCCTTGTCCTCCTCCTTGGCCTTGCACCAGATGAAGTCGCGGATGTCGGGGTGGTCGACGTCGAGCACGACCATCTTCGCGGCGCGGCGCGTCTTGCCGCCGGACTTGATCGTGCCGGCCCACGAGTCCGCCCCGCGCATGAAGGAGACGGGCCCGGACGCGGTGCCGCCCTTGGCCAGCGGCTCCATCGACCCGCGGATCTTCGAGAGGTTGATGCCCGAGCCCGAGCCGCCGCGGAAGATGCGACCCTCGCGCGTGTTCCAGTCGAGGATCGACTCCATGTTGTCCTCGACCGAGAGGATGAAGCAGGCCGAGCACTGCGGCTGCTCCTCGAAGCCGACGTTGAACCACACGGGGCTGTTGAACGCCGCGATCTGGTTGAGCAGGATGTAGGTCAGCTCGGCCTCGAAGGCGTCGCCGTCCTCGACGGTGGCGAAGTAGCCGCGCTCACGACCCCAGTCGGCGATCGTGCCTGACACGCGCGAGATCATCTGCTTGACCGAGCGCTCGCGGGTCGGCGAGTCGAGCTGGCCGCGGAAGTACTTCTGGGCGACGATGTTGGTCGCGTTCTGCGACCACGTCACGGGGAACTCGACGTCGTCCTGGCGGAACTTGCCCACGGCCGCCGTACGCGACTCCCACTCGACCATGTCGAAGGGGTGGACGCCGGGCTGCGTGAACAGCCGCTTGACCGTCAACGCCTCGCCGGCACGCGGCTCTGGCGTGAGTGTGGTCTGTGGCGTCTGCTCCATGGCTACGGGCTCCTTCTCAAGTGTTGCCGCGTGGGCTGCGGCGGTCAAAACGTGGTGCGTCGGGGGAGGGCATGCTCCGCCTCGGGTCGGACGGAATGCAGGCCTTCGTGCACCGGCTCGGAGGTCGACCCCGCTCCGAGCGGAAGATCAGCGGCCGAGGTGCAGCCAGTCCGTGAAGTCTCCCCAGGTTCCGGAGGTCCGATAGGCCGCCTCGCGCCAGGCCTGACCCATGCCGGCGAAGCGCGGGACGCGGGTGCCGAGCAGCGCCGACGAACCTGCCGCGGCGAGGCCGGCGAGCACGATCGCCGCGAGGATCAACGGCACCGTCAGCGAGCCCTTGTCCTGCCCGTGGCCGACCACGATCTGCGACTCCTGCGGCGCGGTCGCCGCGGGCGGGACCGGCGCCGGGGTCGCCGTCGGGGGGACGGCCGTCGAGGCGGGCGGCGGGACCGCCTTGCCGTTGCTGGGGCCCTTGGGCACCTTCGGCAGCTTCCCGGGGCCCGACGGTGCGGGCACCGGGGCAGCCGGGGCGGGCGCCGGAGCGGGAGCCGGAGTGGGGGCCGGCGGCGAGCCGCCCGAGCTGGGCGGCGGGCCGCTCCCACCGGACGGCGTCGGGCTGGCGGTCGGCGTCGGAGTCGGCTTGGGCTTGTCGCAGCGGCCCTTGTTGTGGGCCTTGATCGCGGCGTTGACCTGCTGGCGGAAGTCGGGGTAGTCGGCGTCGCGCTGCGGGGTGATGGTCTTCAGCGTGTTCTTGAGCAGCTTCACCGAGTAGTCGCACGCGGTGATCACGCCGTCCTGGTTGAAGTCCTTGTAGACCTTGCGGATCGCCTTGGTCTTCGGCTTCGGCGTCGGTGTGGGCGTCGGCGTCGGAGTGGCCGTCGGCGTAGGCGTGACGGAAGGCGTCGCCGTCGGCTCCGGGGTCGGGGTCGATGGGGGCGGCGTCTGGGCCTGGGCGGAAACCACCGCCGGCCCGGTCACGAAGAGGGCCAGCGCGAGTCCCAGGACGGGACGGAGGGAGCGCACGCGCACCCTTTCCATTGTACGAACGGCTGCCATCATGCCCGCCCCATGAAGCTCCTCGTCACCGGCGGCGCCGGCTACATCGGCTCGGTCGTCGCGAACCACCTCATCGCGGGCGGCCACGAGGTCGTCGTGCTCGATCACCTCCAGCGCGGCCACCGCGAGGCGGTCCCGGACGGCGCTCGCTTCGTCCAGGTCGACCTGCTCGACGAGGCCGCCACGCGCGACGCGGTCGCCGAGGGCTTCGACGGCGTCCTGCACTTCGCGGCGCTCGCCCTGGTGGCCGAGTCCGTGGCCCATCCGGAGCGATACCACCGCGGCAACTTCGTCGGCACGCTGAACCTGCTCGACGCCATGCGCGACGCCGGCATCTCCAACCTCGTGTTCTCCTCGACCTGCGCGACCTACGGCGAGCCCGACGTCGTCCCGATGCGCGAGGACCTCCCGACCAACCCGGTCAACGCCTACGGCAACTCCAAGCTCGCCGTCGACCGGATGATCGCCGACGAGAGCCGCGCGCACGGGCTCGCGGCGACCTCGCTGCGCTACTTCAACGTCGCCGGCTCGAGCGGGCGCTACGGGGAGGACCATGAGCCCGAAACGCATCTCATCCCCCTGGTGTTGCGCGCGGCCGCCGGACAGACCGACCACGTCAAGGTCTTCGGGACCGACTACCCGACCGAGGACGGGACCGCCGTGCGCGACTACATCCACGTCGACGACCTCGCCGTCGCGCACCGGCTCGCGCTCGAGACCAACACCGCGGGGCGCCACCGGGTCATCAACCTCGGCACGGGGCACGGCTACTCGGTCAAACAGGTCATCGAGACCGCGCGGGCCGTCACCGGCAAGGAGATCCCGGCCGTCGAGGAGGACCGCCGCCCCGGCGATCCCGCCGCGCTCGTCGCCGCCGCCGACCTGGCGCGCACGGAGCTCGGCTGGGCGCCCGAGCGCGGCCTGGAGACGATGATCGCCGACGCCTGGGCCTGGCACCAGGCGCACCCGGAGGGTTACGCGAACAAGGGCTGAAGCGAGCGAGCTTCGACTCTGCGATATCGCACTGAGCCACGGGCCTGCGGGAGGGACCCTCCTTCTGACCCCTGCCGCGGCTACGCTGCGTCAGCCATGCGGGCCACGTTGCTACTCGCCGACTCGGCTCAGGTCGCCGATGGCAAGCTTTACCTGCTCGGCGGCGGGTGGAACATCACCGGCCCGCAGCCGACGCCTTTCGCGCTGGCAATGCTCATCGAGGTTCCCTGGGACCGCGCCAACGAGGAGCACCAACTCCGCGTCGAATGCCTTGACGCTGATGGGGCACTGGTTCTCGTGTCCCAATCAGACGAGGGCGAACAGCCCCTCGCATTCGAAGCCCGGTTCGAGATCGGTCGGCCACCCGGCATAAAGCGAGGGGCGCCTCTCAACGTCCCGCTCGCCATCAACCTCCCGCCGCAACAGTTCGTACCGAATAGCCGCTACGAGTGGCGCCTGAGCATCAACGGCCAAACAGACGAGGAGTGGCGCGTGACCTTCTCAACTCGTCCGGCAGGCCCTCAAGAGACTTAGCAAGCGCCGAGCACTTCGCGCGGCGCAGAAGCTGCGGCAGCGTCGCTCCAGCGACGCATCACGGTCAAGTTCCCGCGCAACTCCCAGCTTGTCTCGGACATGACGAGTCGGGTCACCGCATCAGGCCGCACATCAGCCACGGTCAACGGATCCCCCACCGCGTCACCCTCGTCATCGAAGACCAGGATGGCCAGATGCATCGCCGCCTCGGGCTCAGCTTCGGTCATCGAGACCAGCGCCCGGATGGCCTCGCGGTCAGAAGCAAAGGACTCCACGGCGTTGCCCGCGCTATCGAAAATCATGAAGTCCATTACGTCTCCTGTCGTACGGCCATGATATCGACCGTCATGTCGCGTAGCTTGACAGCGTCGGCCCAGATTGTCATGTGGCCACGGCTCCCCCATTCGGCCAAGCAGATGCCGGCGCCGGGCTGCAATTGAACCTCAGCGACATAGTCCCCAAGTCCCCATCGCAAAGCCTGTTTCTCGGCTTGGCGGCGAGTTCGGAAGCAGGAGATACCGCTGTGGATCAGATTGAACCGCGCTTCCGGCGACCCTTGGCGGGGCGGCAGGCCGAGCATCTGGCTTGACTTGAACGAGTCGACGAGTTCTGAGCTCTCGCGATCGGCGGTGGCAACGACGCGGTAGACGACACGCGCTTCGTGTTCGACCGGCACGACATTGAGCGCCTCCGTGGGCATGGCTCGGCGCAATGTAGTTGCGGGCTCGGCTGGGATGCCTGCGGCGAAGGTGCTCTCCGCCGAGGGGGCCGGAGCTCGGTTACGCCAGCAACGGCTGAAGCGCGCTGAGCGCCGCGGCGAGCACCCGCTCCGGCGGGGCCGCCGCGTCGACGACCGCGATCCGGTCCGGCTCGGCGGCCGCGAGCGCGTCGTACGCGTCCCCGGCCGCCGCGAAGAAGCGCTCGTCCTCGCGTTCGAGCCGGTCGGCGGCGCCGGCGCGGCGCGTCGTGCGCGCGAGGCCGTCGCGCGCGTCGATCCGCAGCAGGATCGTTCGATCGGGCTCGAGGCCGCCGGTGGCGAACGCGTTGATCGCGCGCACGTCCTCGATGCCGAGCGCGCGGCCCGCACCCTGGTAGGCGAGCGAGGAGTCGACGAAGCGATCGAGCAGCACCCACTCGCCGGCGGCGAGCAGCGGCTCGATCAGCTCGGCCACGAGCTGCGCGCGGGCGGCGGCGAACAGCAGCGCCTCGGCGCGCGGGGCGGTCGGGTGCGCAGGATCGCGGACGAGCTCGCGGATGCGCTCGGACAGCTCGACGCCGCCCGGCTCGCGCAGCATCCGCACGGGGCGTCCGCGATCGGCGAGCGCCGCGGCGAGCCCGGCGACGAGCGTCGTCTTCCCCGCACCGTCGAGCCCCTCGACGGTGATCAGTCGGCCGCGGTCCACGCCCGCCACGCTATCTAGGATGGGCGCCGTGGCCGCCCTTGCCCTCGATGCCCACCCGCACGCCGCCGCGGTGCTCGGCGCGGCCCTCGACGGCGCCGCACAGCCCGCGCACGCCTACCTGCTGCACGGCCCGGCCGGCAGCGGCAAGCGCACGGCGGCGCGGGCGTTCGCGGCGGCGCTGCTCGCCCGCGGCGCCGCCGACCCGGACGGCGTCCGCGCCCGCGTCGAGCACGGCTCGCATCCCGACCTGAGCTGGATCGCGCCGAGCGGCGCGCACGAGATGCTGCGCCGCGACGTCGACGAGGCCGTCGTGTCGGCCGCGTCGCGCACGCCGTTCGAGGCGCGCCACCGGGTGTTCGTGCTCGAGCGCGCCGACACGATGAACGACGAGGCCGCCAACGCGCTGCTGAAGACGCTCGAGGAGCCGCCGCACTACGTCGTGCTGCTCCTGCTCACCGACCGGCTCACGCAGGTGCTGCCGACGATCGCGTCGCGCTGCCAGCCCGTGCGCTTCGACCCGCCCTCGAGCGAGCAGCTCGCCCAGCGCCTCCAGTCCCGCGGCGTCGCGCCCGACGCCGCGCTCGCCTGCGCGCGCCTCTCGCTCGGCGACGGCCAGCGCGCGCTCGCGCTGGGCCTCGGCGACGGCCCCGCGCTGCGCGCCCGCGCCGAGGCGTTCGCGCGGGCTCCGCTGCACGGCGCGACCGCGGCCGAGCAGTCCTGGAAGCCGCTGCTCGAGCAGGCGCGCGCGCTCGGGGCGAAGGCACGCGAGGAGGTCGAGGCAGCGCTCGCCGACGAGCTCGCCTACCTGCCCAAGAAGGAGCACAAGCGCCGCACCACCGAGTACACCGAGCGCGCCCGCCGCGCCGAGCGCCGCGCGGAGACCGCCGCGCTCGACCACGCGCTGCAGCTCGCCGGACTCTGGTACCGCGACCTCGCCTGCGTCGCCGCCGGCGCGCCCGAGCTGGCCCACAACGCGGACCGCACGGAGGCGCTCGCCGCCGACGCGAGCGGGCGCTCCGCGCAGGATCTCCGGACGGCGGTCGATCTCGTCGAGGACACGCGCGCCCGCCTCGCGCTCAACGTCGGCTACGAGCTGGCGTGCGAGGCGCTCGCCTACCGCGTCGAGTCGCTGCTCGGGCCATGACCGAGGTGCGCCTGCGCGGCGCCTACGCCACTGTGCGGGGGCCCGGCCTCGAGGACGAGGTCGCGGTCGAGGAGCCGCTGGAGATCCGCGTCGACGGCGCGCCGCTCGCCGTGACCATGCGCACGCCGGGTCACGACGAGGAGCTCGCGCTCGGGTTCCTGCACGGCGAGGGCCTGATCGACGGCCCGCGGGAGGCGGCGCCGCCCGCCGACCTGGCCGCGAACACGATCGAGGTCGCCGGACCGCTGCTGCGTGCGCCCGACGCGCGCTCGTTCTTCACGTCGTCCTCGTGCGGGGTCTGCGGCAAGGGCGCGCTCGAGGAGGTCGCCGTGCACGCGGAGCCGCTCGCGCACGGCCCGGTGCTCGACCGCGCGCTGCTCGCCGCGCTGCCCGACCGGCTGCGCCAGCCGACCTTCGCCCGCACGGGCGGGCTGCACGCGACCGGGCTGTTCGACGGCGCCGGCGAGCTGCTGTGCGTGCGCGAGGACGTCGGGCGCCACAACGCGATGGACAAGGTCGTCGGCTGGGCGCTGCGCGAGGGGCGCGTCCCGCTGCACCCGAACGTGCTCTGCGTCTCGGGCCGGCTCTCCTTCGAGCTCGTGCAGAAGGCCGCGGTCGCGGGTGCGCCGGTGCTCGTCGGCGTCGGCGCGCCGACCTCGCTCGCGGTCACGCTCGCCGACGACCGCGGCCTGACGCTGTGCGGCTTCGCGCGCGGCGGGCGCGTGAACGTCTACACGCGGCCCGACCGCGTCAGCTGATCGGGCCCAGGTTCGGCTCCAGGCCGTAGAGCTCGAACGCCCGGAAGCGGGCGAACGTGTCGTGCTCCGGTCCGTGGAAGTCCGCCGACCCCGTGGTCAACAGGCCGCGCTCGGTCGCCGCCCCGTGCAGGAAGCGGGTCTGCGCGGCGTCGTGGGTGGGATAGAAGACCTCGATGCCGTCGAGGCCGGCGGCGGCGAACGCGTCGATCGCGTCGAGCGCCTCCTGCGGCGAGTCGAGGTCCCAGAACGGGTGCGCCCACACGGCCACGCCGCCGGCGCGATGGATGACCTCGATCGCCTCGGTGACCGTCGGGCGCGAGCGGGCGACGTAGGCGACGGCGCCCGGGACGAGGTAGGGCGGGAACAGCTGCGCGCGGCCCTCGATGCCCTCCTCGCGCAGGCGGTCACGGTTCGCTGGGTGCGCGAGCACGGCGTCGGCGAGATGAGGCCGGCCGACAGGCTTGCCGGCGTCGCGACGCGCGCGCAGCGGGCTGTCGTCGAGCTCGAAGCCGAGCTCGCGCAGCCGGTCGGCCATCGCCTCGATGCGCCGTGCGCGGTCGCCGCGGAAGTCCTCGAGCGTGGTCAGCAGGTCGGCGTCGGTCACGTCGAGCCCGTAGCCGAGCACGTGGAGGTCCTCGTGGCCGCCGTGCACCGCGGACAGCTCCGACGCGGGGGAGAGGCGGATGCCGTGATCGCGTGCGGCCTGCACCGCCTCGGGCACACCGTCGACGGTGTCGTGGTCGGTCAGCGCGAGCAGCTCGACCCCCGCCGCCGCGGCGCGGGCGACGACGTCGGCGGCGGGAAGGGCGCCGTCGGAGTGGACGGAGTGCGACTGCAGGTCGAACGCGAGGGGCATGCGGCGGAGTTTGACGGCATGGCCGCTCCGGGAAGGCTTGGCCGCAACCAAGACCCCGACTTGAGGGAGAGAGACGATGTCCACCGGATTGATCGTCGTGATCGTCGTGGTCGTCCTGATCCTCATCGCCCTGGCCGTCATGCTGCCCCGCATGCGCCGCCAGGCGCAGGTGAAGGCGCGCGAGCGTGAGCTCGGCCAGCGTCGTGATCGTGTGGCGACCGAGCACCAGGAGGTGGCCAGTCAGCGCGAGCGCGAGGCCGAGAAGGCCGAGCAGAAGGCGCGCATGGCCCAGGCCGAGGCCGAGCGGCAGCGCTCCGAGGCGCAGCTGCACGAGCAGAAGGCCGACATGCACCAGCGCGGTCTCGCCGACGACGAGCTCGTCGAGGATCACGAGCGCGAGCACTTCGCGCCTGCGATGGAGCGCAACGACGGCGTCGCCTCGACCGAACGCGAGGGCGGCCGCGCCCACGAGCCGGCCGGGTCCACCCCCGCCGGCGGCGAGGGCGATCGGAGTGAGTACGACCAGGGTCGCGTCGACGAGCGCGAGAACCAGGGCGGCCGCTTCGAGCACACGGGCGACACGCCCGCCGAGACCCGCCGCGAGTCCTAGCCGGACACGCTGAGGACGCCGTCGCGCAGCAGCGCGGCGGCGCCGCTCGGCGACAGCGGCGCGGCCAGGTGGAAGCCCTGCGCGAACTCGCAGCCGAGCCGCGCCAGGTGGTCGAGCTGCTCCTCGCGCTCGACGCCCTCCGCGATGACCTCCAGCCCGAGGTTGTGCGCGAGTCCCGCGAGCGCCTTGACGATCTCGAAGGCGCCCGCGTCGTGGCCCATGCCGATGACGAGCCCGCGGTGGATCTTGACCGCGTCGCCCGGGAAGTCGTGCAGCAGCCGCAACGACGACGCCCCCGTGCCGAAGTCGTCGATGTGCGTGCGCACGCCGTGCGCCTCGAGCACGTGCACGAGCCGGCTGCGCAGCCCGTCCGGGTCGCGTGAGAGCTCGATCTCGGAGATCTCCAGCCGCAGCGCCGCGGGCTCGAGCGCGGCCGTGCCGAGCGCGTCGTCGAGCAGGTCCTCGAAGCCCGGATCGGTGAGCTGGCGGCGCGAGACGTTGACGCCCATCGTCAGGCCGGCGCCCTGCGGCAGCCGCCGCCATTCGGCGAGCTGCACGCACGCCGCGCGCAGCACCCAGGCGCCCAGCGGGACGATCAGCCCGGTCTCCTCGGCGATCGGCACGAAGTCGGCGGGCTCGTGGAAGCCGCCGCGGCCGTCGGGCCAGCGACACAGCGCCTCAAAGCCGGCGATCCGGCCGGACGCGGTCTGCACGATCGGCTGGTAGGCGACCTGCAGCGCGCGCGTCTCGATCGCCCGGCGCAGCTCGCCCTCGATGTCCAGGCGCCGCAGCACCTGGGCGTGCATGGCCGCGTCGAACACGGCGTGGCCGCCGCTGCCGTCGGCCTTCGCGCGGTACATGGCGACGTCGGCGTCGCGGACGATGTCCTCCGGCGCGGCGTCGGGGCGGGCGAGCGCGATGCCGATCGACGCGTCGACGAACAGCTCGCGGCCGCCGAGCTCGAAAGGCGTCGAGAGCGCCGCGTGCACGCGGTCGGCGACGACCGCCGCCTCGTGCGCGTCGGTCACGTCGGCGAGCAGCAGCGTGAACTCGTCGCCGCCGATGCGCGCGACCGTGTCCGTCGGGCGCAGCGCGCCCTCGAGGCGCTGCGCGACGGCGATCAGCAGCCGGTCGCCGACGAGGTGGCCGAGCGAGTCGTTGACGACCTTGAAGCGGTCGAGGTCGAGGAACAGCACGGCGGCGCAGGCCTCGGAGCCCTTGCGCTGGGCGCGGCGGATCGCCTGGTCGAGCCGGTCCAGGAACAGCACGCGGTTGGGCAGCCCGGTGAGCGCGTCGTGGAGCGCGTCCTGCTGCAGGCGCTGCTCGGCGGTCTTGCGGTCGGTCGTGTCGGTGAGGCTGCCGACGACGCGGGTCGCGCGTCCGAGCCGGTCGCGCACGGCGATGCCGCGCGCGAGGACCCAGCGGTAGCCGCCGTCGCGGTGCTCCATCCGGTGCTCGTGCTCGAAGTGGCGGCTCGTGCCCGCGAGATGGGCCTCGATCGCCTGCGAGAGCGACGCACGATCGTCGGCGTGGACGCGGCCGAGCCACTCGCCCGGCGCGTCGGTGACGTCGGCGGGGGCGTAGCCGAGCATCGCCTTCCAGCGCGGCGACGCGTACAGGCGGTCGGCGCTGACGTCCCAGTCCCAGAGGCCGTCACCCGAGCCCTGGTGGGCGAGCGCGTGGCGCTCCTCGGACTCCGCGAGCGCGCGCACGGCGCACTGGTGCACGAGCGCGTAGCGCACCGCGCGCTCGAGCGCGGCCGGCTCCGGGTCCACGAGGTACTCGGCGACGCCGGCCGCGGAGGCCGCGACGTCGGCGGCGAGGTCGTGCGTGCTCGCGGTGGCAAGCAGGAGGACCGGCGCGTGGGGGTCGGCGTCGAGGACCGCCTCGGCGCCCTCGAGGTCGGCGACGACGTAGGCGTCGTGGCCGTGGTCGAGCACAGCGGCGCGCACCGCCTCGAGCGTCGTCACGCGGTGGATCTCGTAGTCCGTGCGGTCGCCGCAGAGCGCGGCGTGCAGCCGCTCGTGGCGGGCGTCGTCGAGCAGCGCGGCGAGGACGATGGTGGGCTCCTGGCTCACGCCGCGTCCTCCCACGGCAGGATCGCCGCTTCCAGCCAGTAGGCCGTCACGACCTTCACCAGGCGCACGAGCGCGAGGAAGGTGACGGGCTTGGGCAGCACGGTGTTGACGCCGGTCTCGTAGGCGCGCGCGACGAGCGCCGGATCGGGGTCGCGCAGGCCGGTCAGCGCGATCACCGGGATCCGCCGCAGCCGGCCGTCGCGCTTGAGCCGCTCGATCGACGCGAAGGGACGGGCGTCGTCGCGATCGAGGTCGACGACGACGAGGTTCGGGACGTGGCCGCCGTCGCGCAGGCGCTCGTCCAACGCGTCGGCGCCGGACACGGCCTCGAGCTCGAACGGGCCGCTGCCCTCGAGCAGCGCGTCGCGGAGCATCTCGCGCTCGCGCTCGTCGGCGTCGACGAGCAGGATCGAGGGTGGCGGCGCCAGCCGCAGACGATCCGCGGGGTCACCCGGATCGCCGACCTTCCGTGGCCGCCGCATATCGTCAGTCCGTCTCTCGTATCGCCGAAGTTGTGGAGATCGAGCGTAGGTGCGCGCGCCCCGCCCTACAACGGCGTCGGGCGGTTTTCGGCAGATGTACGACCGCTGACCTCGACTCAAGTTCTGGGCGCCGCTGCCGTTGTGGCTCCTATGCCGAGCCGCCTGGCGCCCACCACCGCCGCGATCCTCCTGGCGCTGCCGCTCGGCGCGGCCGTGGGGGCCTCGGCCGGCCACGGCCGGATCTCCGACACGGAGGCCCAGCGCAGCAACCGCGCCGCGGTCGCCGCGATCGAGACGTGGCGTGCCGACCACGGCAGCTACGCGGGCGTGACGGTGGAGCGGCTGGCGGTGCTCGCGCCGTCGCTGCGCGACGCGCCCGGCCTGCGGCTGACGCGGGTCAGCGCGGAGGGCTACCGGGTCGCCACGCACGCCACCACGGGCCGCACCTTCCGCACCACGCGCCGCCCCAAGACGGGCCGCGTCTACCTCACCTGCACCCCCGCGGGCGCCGGCGCCTGCCGCGGCGACGGGACGTGGCGCAGCCGCTAGGCTTTTCGCCGCAGCTCGCCGACATAGCTCAGCTGGTAGAGCACTTCACTCGTAATGAAGGGGTCCCCGGTTCGAGTCCGGGTGTCGGCTCTGGTTCGGCAGCGCGATCTTCCGGTTCATGGGAGCTCGCGCGCGAGCGCCTCCTCCGTCTAGGCCGGCGTACCCGAGTAGTGACACGAGCGTCGCCCCATCGCGGTGCCCATGCACGAGCAGATGTGCACCGATCGCCTCGACGGTCTGGGGCGCGAGTGGCACCACCGCGCGGTTCCGTCGCGTCCGCGGCTTGCGAATTGGACGGAAGCGAGCGTCCTACTTTCCGCGCGAAGGAAGGCCCGGGACTCTCGTCCCTGCTGAGCGCAGGAGGCAGGGAGGAGGCTCGTCTGGCCTGCCGCCGGGGGAACCACGTGCGTCGCGTCAGCCGTCACGTCCATGCGCGCGCCCGCACCTGGCGCCGGTCGGGGGCTCCAAACCGCAGGCCAACCCGCCTCGAACGAGAGGAACCGACCTCGATCTGCTGGCTCGGGCATTGCGGAGTTCACTGGCGCAGAAAGCGGGCAGAGCCGAACGAGGCGGGTGTTCGAAGCTCCCCGTCATCCGTCGACGGGTCAGGTCGGCTCCGGTGTCGCTTGCAGCGGTTGGGATTTCGTCGGCAAGAGCGGGTCGGGGATCCGGTGGCCGAGTCGCAGCAAGCCGGCTGCG
>DATBDM010000105.1:0-5591 GCA_036269915.1 Solirubrobacteraceae bacterium
CGCGCCCGATCTTCGACTTCGTGATGGGCATGAACCGCTGGGTCCTGCGCGTGGTCGCCTACTCGACGCTGATGACCGACCGCTACCCGCCGTTCCGGATGGACATGGGCGGCACGGAGCCGCCGGCCGCGCCGGCGACGATGGAGGACATCTCGCCCGCCGGGCCTGCACCCGCGCCCTCGTGATCGTCGGCGGGCCCGAGGCGCCCGCGCAGGCCGCCCGGCGCGGCACGGCGGCCCGCGCCCACGTCCCGCGGTCGTCACACGCGCGCCTCGAGCTCGACGACACCCGTCGCGACCCGCTGCGGATCATCGAGGCGCAGGCGGCCGACCGCCTGCCGGAGCTGGTCCCGCTGCGCCACGGCCGCATGGCCGCGTCACCGTGGGCGTTCTTCCGCGGCGCCGCAGCGGTGATGGCGGCCGATCTCGCGCACACCCCGGCCACCGGCCTGCGCGTGCAGCTCTGCGGGGACGCGCACGCAGGCAACTTCGGCGGCTTCGCGGGGCCCGACCGGCGCATGATCTTCGACCTCAACGACTTCGACGAGACGCTGCCCGGCGCGTGGGAGTGGGATCTCAAGCGGCTCGTGGCGAGCGTCGCGGTCGGCGGGCGCGAGCGCGGCCTCGACCGCAACCGCCGCACGGAGGCGATCGGAGGCGCGGTGCGCGAGTACCAGGGTGCGATGCGCGACTTCGCGCGCATGCGGACGCTCGACGTCTGGTACGCCAAGCTCGACGTCGAGCAGGACGTCGACCGCTGGGCGCCCGAGCTGAGCAAGGCGCGCCGGGCGAAGCTCGACCGCGAGATCGGCAAGGCAGAGGCCAAGGACAACGTGCGCGCGTTCGCCAAGCTCGCCGAGTCCGTCGACGGCTCACCGCGGATCGCCGCCGCGCCGCCGCTCATCGTGCCCCTACGCGATCTCCTTCCCAACGGCGAGCGCGCCGAGGCCGAGGACCGGCTGCTGAAGCTGCTCGCCGCCTATCGCGACACGCTCGCGCCCGATCGGGAGCATCTGCTCGACGGCTACCGGCCGGTCGACTTCGCGCGCAAGGTCGTCGGCGTCGGCAGCGTCGGGACGCGCGACTGGATCGCGCTGCTGATGGGCCAGGGCGACGACGATCCGCTGTTCCTGCAGATCAAGGAGAGCACGCGCTCGGCGCTCGAGCCGTTCGCGGGTCGCAGCGACTTCGCCAACGAGGGCCGGCGGGTCGTCGAGGGGCAGCGGCTGATGCAGTCGGCGAGCGACATCCTGCTCGGCTGGCTGCGCGACGCGACCACGCCCGGGGAGCGGCCGCGCGACTACTACGTGCGTCAGCTCTGGAACGCGAAGGGGACGCCGCCGATCGACTCGATGCCGGCGCGCGGGCTCGTGGACTTCGCGCGCGTCTGCGGCTGGACGCTCGCCCGCGCCCATGCGCGATCGGGCGACCGCTCGGCGATCGCCGGCTACCTCGGCCGGGGCGATCACCTCGAGCGCGCGCTCGTCCGCTTCGCCGAGGCCTACGCCGACCGCAACGAGCGCGACCACGCGGCGCTCGTCGCGGCGGTGCGCAGCGGCCGCATCGCCGCCGATCCGGCCTAGCCACCACAGAACCCGCGCTTGAGCGCGATGCCGAGGGCCTGGGCCGCCTCGCGCGGCAGCGACAGCGCGTCCTGGTTGATGGTCAGGACCATCTGGCGGCGGCCGTCGCGGGTCGAGAACGCGTACGTGACATAGCCGGGGATGTCGCCGTTGTGGCCCCAGGCCTTGCCGCAACCGAGCGGGAAGCTGATCAGCCCGAGCCCGTAGCGCTGGCCCGGGAAGTCGACCTGATGCTCGAGGCGGCCCTGCTGCATCTTCTCCAGCAGCCGCGGGCCGATCACCCGGCCCGACAGCAGCGCCCGGAAGAAGCGCGCGACGTCCTCGTCGGTGGAGACGATCGCGCCCGCGGCCCACGCGTACGGGTACAGCCCGGTGATGTCGACGGCCGGCGGCTGGTCGAACACGCGGTAGCCGTGCGCGAACGGGCTCGGCAGTGCCGACTCGGTCGGGAATGTCGTCTCGTGCAGCCCGAGCGGCCGGATGAGCCGCTGGCGCAGCTCGCGCCCGAACGAGTGGCCGGTCACCCGCTCGACGATCAGGCCGAGCAGCACGTAGTTGGTGTTCGAGTAGGCGATGTCCTGGCCGGGCGGGAAGAACAACGGCTGCTCGGCGCCGATCTCGGCGAGCTTCCGCGGCGGCCACTTGTAGCCGAGGTCGCCGCCGAGGTACGGCGCGAGCACCCGTGGGTCGAACTCGAAGTCGCCCAGCCCCGAGGTGTGCCCGAGGAGCTGGCGGACGGTGATGTTGCCGCCGTTGGGGACCAGGCCGGGGAGCCAGCGCTGGACGCTGTCGCCCAGGCGCAGCTTGTGCTCGCCGACGAGCTGGAGCACCACCGCCGCCGTGTAGGTCTTGGTCACGCTGGCGATCCGGACGTGCATCCCCGGGCGCATCGGCGTGCGGGCGTCGCGGTCGGCCAGGCCGCTCGCCAGCCGCAGCGTCCGGCCGCGGGAGTGGACCACCATGATCGCGCCGGGCGCGCCGCCGGCGACGATGCCGTCGAGCGCCGCCCGCAGCTTCGGCGCCTTCGCCGCCTGCGCCGGCGCTGCTGCGGCCGCGGTGGCGAGCACCACGGCGGCGGCTACAGCCGCGCGGCGCGTCACGCGGCCGTCCTCGGCCGGCGCGTCCCGACCCACAGGAGCAGGCCGCCGCCGATGCCGAACAGCACGCCCGCGATCAGCGTCCCGATCGCGACCCACTTGAGCGAGGGCACCTCGGCGCCGACGCTCGTCTGCGCGACGACGCCGGGCGAGCCGTCGGCGTTCATGACGACCGCCGACCAGTTCCCGGACTCGACGTCCCAGGTCAGCGTGCGCGTGCCCGCCCCGCTCGCCCGCGCCCGCCAGAAGCTCTGGGCGCCCGGCGGCGCGAGCCTCCCGGGCCCGCCCGTCACGTGCGAGGTCACGCGGAACGGATCCACGTCGACGTCGGTGATCTGCGCGTGACGCGCGCCGGCGAGGTAGCGGGTCACGGCGGCCGTCGGGCCGATCCCCACGAACACCGGTTTGGCGGACGTCGCGCCGAGCCGCACGGTGGCGAAGGCGTCGTCGAAGACCCACGAGGGCGCGCCGGCGTCGACGTCGAGGTCGTTGGTGGCCAGCGCGCTGGTGGGGGTCGCGAGGCGCTCCGGGCCCGCGGTGTAGAAGCCGTCGGCGTCGCGCTGACCGAGCGCCCACAACCCGAAGCCCGCGCCGACGAGCAGCACCAGGGCGATCGCCACCCCGATCGCGCCGAACACGATCGCCACCGTCGAACCCGTCCTCTGCGGCGCGGGCGCCGCCTGCTCGTCCTGGATCACCTGGGTCTTCATGCATCGACCGTCTCATCCACGCCGCGCCGCCGATAGCCGGGGCGCAGGCGGATCGGGGGGCGGGTTTCTGGTGTCCGCTCAGGAGCGGAGGAACAGCAGCACGGCGAGCACGCGCCGCGACTCGCTCGGGCTCGACGGCAGCCCGAGCTTGCCGAAGATGCTCGAGACGTACTTCTCGACGGCACGCTGGGTGATCACCAGCCGTTCGGCGATCCCCTGGTTGGAGCTGCCCGTGGCCATCAGCTCGAGCACCTCGCGCTCGCGTGGCGTGAGGCGGCCGATCGGATCGTCGTGGCGCTGGCGGGCGAGCAGCGTGGAGACGATCGACGGGTCGAGCGCGGAGCCGCCGGAGGCCACGCGCCGAACCGACGCGACGAACTCGTCGACGTCGGTGATCCGGTCCTTGAGCAGGTAGCCCGCGCCGTCAGCCGACTCGGCGAGCAGCTTCAGCGCGAGACCGAGCTCGACGTACTGCGAGAGCACGAGCACGCCGACCGACGGGTGCGCCTCGCGGATCTCCAGGGCGGCGCGCATGCCCTCGTCGTTGTGGGTCGGCGGCAGCCGGATGTCGATGATCGCCACATCGGGGTCGGCGCCGCGGACCTTGCGCAGCAGCTCCTCCGCCGTCGCGCACTGGCCGACGACCTCGACGCCCGCGTCGTCGAGGATCCGCGCGACGCCTTCGCGCAGCAGCACGCTGTCCTCGGCGATCACCGCGCGCACGGCAGCTCCGCGCGCACCCGCGTCCCGCCGCCGCGCGCGCTCCAGACCCGCAGGCGCCCGCCGAGCGCCTCGACGCGGTCGGCCAACCCGCGCAGACCCGTCCCGGCCTCGGTGTCGGCGCCGCCGCACCCGTCGTCGGTCACCTCGACCACGATCTGCTCGCCCTCACGCGCCACGGCGATCGTCGCTCCGCCGGCGTGGGCGTGGCGCCCGATGTTCGCGAGGCACTCGGAGACGAGGTAGTAGGCGGCGACCTCGACCCGCTCGGGCAGGCGCTCGTCGACGCGGACGTCGAGGCGCACCGGGACGGGCCCGGCCGCGGCCAGCGACTCGAGCGCGACCGCGAGCCCGTGCCCGGTCACGACCGCCGGGTGCAGGCCGCGCGCGATCCGGCGCAGCTCGTCCAGCGACATGGCGATCTGGCCGCGCGCGAGGGCGAGCCGGGCGCCGGCGGCTGGATCGGCCGCGAAGCGGCGCTCGAGCAGCGTCAGCTCCAGCGAGGCGGCGACGAGGCGCTGCTGGGCGCCGTCGTGCAGGTCGCGCTCGAGGCGCGCGCGCTCGCGCTGCCCGGCCTCGATCACGCGTCCGCGCGAGCCGCGCAGCTCCTCGAGCCGGGCCTGGAGCTCCGCGTGCAGGCGGTCGTTCTCGACGGCGATGCCGGCCGCCGCGCTGACGGCGTCGAGCAGCTCGGGCTCGTCGTCGAGCGCCGGATCGTGCACCAGGGCGGCGACGCGCTCGCCGTCGCGGTGGATCAGCCGGACCGAGCGGCCCCGGCCGGCGCGCGGCACGGGTACGGCGCGGCCGCGGTCGTCGACCCAGCTGCGGAACTGCGGCAGCCAGTAGGCGAGCGCGAGCGTCGGGTCGTGCAGCGCGCGGGCGAGCGCGTCGCGCAGCCCGCCGGGCGCCGGCTCACGGTCCAGCTCGACGACGAGGTCGCCGACCGCCGAGCGCGCCAGCCGTGCGCTCAGCAGCGCGATCAGGAAGGCTATCGGTGCGAGGCCGATGGCGAAGAAGGTGACTCGCCTGACGGTCTCGAACCCGGGTCCGTCGAAGGCGCCGAGCCCGAACAGCACGGCGATCATCACCAGCGCGAGGGCGAAGGCGTCGAACATCAGCGCGACGGCGCGGCGCGGCGGCCGCCTCGCGCTGCGCCGCCGGGACACGAGCACCGCGATGCCGGCGAGCGCCAGCGCGCTCAGCGCGACCAGCTGCACCTGTAGCAGCACGCCCGCCAGCTCCGGTTCGGCGGTGACCTCGAGCAGGTTGTCCGGTCCGAAGCCGCCGAGCGCCATCCCGACCAGCTCGAGCCCGAAGGCGACCACGTAGCCCGCGGCGACTAGCGAGCGCTCGAAGCCGCGGCGCAGGCGCCCGTCCGGGAACGCGAGGAAGACGTGCAGGAACAGCACGGCCGGCAGCAGGTCGAACGCCTGGCCGACGGTGTACGGCACGGCGTGGTTGGCCCAGGCCAGGGTCGACAGG
>DATBDM010000106.1:0-2397 GCA_036269915.1 Solirubrobacteraceae bacterium
TATGACCGCGAGCTGACCTGCGACGGCGGCTCGATCGCGCCGAGCGCGCGCGAGCGCTACGAGGCCGACGCCTCCTACCGGCCGCCGCAGCTGCAGGCGCTGCTGGAGGCTACGCCTCCGCTATCGGCCGCCCCACGGTGAGCGTCTCGCGCAGCGCCGGCTCCATCGCCGCGAACCGCGGGTCGGGCTGCGCGCCGAGGCCGTCGAGGACGCTGGAGAAGAAGCAGCGCGCCGAGGCGGCGAGCACGACGTCGAGGATCTCCGTGTCGCTGAGCCCGAGCGCGCGGAGACGATCGACGTCGGCCTGCGTGACCGACGTGGCGTCCTGAGCCACCTTCTCGGCGAGGTCCATGATCGCGACGTCGACGGCGTCGAGGCCGGCATGGCGGTGGTCGATCGCGACGGCGCGCACCACGTCCGCCGGCATGTGGCCGTCGGCCAGCACCTTGCCGTGGGCGAGCATGCAATAGCTCGAGCGCAGGTGGCGTGCGGCGGCGAGCGTGACGAGCTCGTAGCGCCGCGGATCCATGCCCGCCTTGACCGCGCCGTTGAGCGCCCGCCAGGCGTCGTAGACCTCGGGGCGCAGAGAGAACGCGCGCGTGAAGTTGGGGATGTGGCCGAAGGTCGCGCGATCGGAGGCGTACACCGCGGCCAGCGGCCCGGTCGCGTCCTCCTCGGCGACGGTCTCGATGAAGGTCATCCGCGCAGGATCCCAGCGCGGATCGCCGACGGGTAGGGCTCGGGGAGTGTTCGCACGTACTCGCGACGGCCTGTACTACCCGAAGGTGAAGACGTAGGCGCGCACGCCGGGGTCGAGGAACGTGATCTCGAAGGTGCGCCGGGCGTCGCCGCCCCGCCGCCGGATGAGCTGGTACATCCGCGGCTCGTCGACGGCGCCCTCGCCCGCCGCGTCGACGTCGAGCCCGCGGTCGTCGCCGGGCGGCTGTCCGTCGACGGTCACCGTGAAGCGGACCGGGCCGCCGGAGTCCGGCGGAGTGAGGACGAGGTTGAGATCGCGCGCCTCGAAGCGGTACGCGAGCGAGCCGCCGCGCGTGCGGAGCACGGCCGCCTCGTCGCCCACCACCCAGTCGCCGGAGAGGGTCCATTCGTTGAGCGCGAGCCCGGCGGCGGCCACGTCGCCGCGGCGCTCGCCGCGGGCGGCGCCCAGGTAGGTCTCGGGTGAGCGCAGCCCGTCCCAGTCCGCCGCCTCGGCGAGGCCGCCGGCGTCGACGCTCGCGGTCGCCTCGTCGACGCCGAGCAACTGCTGGATGGCCTGCTCGGTCTCCTCGTAGGCGCCCTCGCCGAAGTGGTGGTAGCGCAGCCGCCCCTCGCGATCGACGAGGTAGATCGCCGGCCAGTAGTGGTTCTCGAGCGACCGCCAGATCGCGAAGTCATTGTCGATGACCACCGGGTAGCCGACGCCCAGCTCGGCCGCCGCGTGGCGGACGTTGCCGAGGTCGTGCTCGAACCCGAACTCAGGGGCGTGCACGCCGACGACGACAAGCCCGTCGTCGCGATAGCGCTCCGCCCACGCGCTCAGGTACGGGAGGGTCCGCAGCCAGTTGACGCAGGAGTACGTCCAGATGTCCACGAGGACCACGCGCCCGCGCAGGCCCTCGGCCGAGAGCGGCTCGGAGTTCAGCCAGGCGGGCGCGCGGTCGAGCGCTGCCAGCGGGCTGTCGAGTGTCGGGCGCACCGCGATCAGGCGGACGCGACGACGACGTGCTTGACCTCGGCCATGTAGCGGTCGGCGGCCTCGGTGGCGCCCTCCGAAGTGCTCCCCGCCTCCCGCGCGACCATGTACGCCGCGTACCAGTCCCACCAGTCGTGCGGCGGGGCGACGGCCTCGAAGGCGCCGTGATGCTCGGACGTCTCGTGCAGCAGCTCGGCTCGGGCGGCGATGTCCATCGTCGATCCTCCCGTGAAGGTGGCAATCAGCCAGCGTCTCCCGCGACGCGCGGGTGAGCATCACCCGATTCGGGTGATGCTCGGCGCCCGCTTGACTTGCCCCGGGAGGAGCGCGAATGTCGCCGTTCGACCGATGGAGGCCCATATGAGCAGCGTCGACGTGAGCAGCGGCAGCGTGGCCGGCAGCCCGCCGGTGAAGGCCGGCGAGATGCGGCTCGAGGTGGTGGTCGTGCCCGTCTCGGACGTCGACCGCGCCAAGCGGTTCTACGAGTCGCTCGACTGGCGGCTCGACGCCGACTTCACCGTGGACGACGGCTACCGCGTCGTGCAGCTCACGCCGCCGGGCTCCGGCTGCTCGATCATCTTCGGCGAGGGCGTCACGGCGGCCCCGCCCGGCTCGCTCGAGGGCCTGCAGCTCTCGGTCTACGACATCGACGCGACCCGCGCCGCCCTCGCCGCGCGCGGGGTGCAGGTCAGCGAGCCGTTCCA
>DATBDM010000107.1:0-2122 GCA_036269915.1 Solirubrobacteraceae bacterium
CGCGCCTCCGAGCCGAGCCCGAGCACGTCCTGGGCCTGCACCATCGCCAGCCGCGCCGGGGAGGCGAAGGCGAGCCGGATCAGAGACCACTCGGGCTGGTCCTCGGCGACCCCGTGGGCGTCGATCGACGCCTGCACGCGCGCGCGGGTCGCCGCGTCGAGGCCGTCCCACCAGCCGCGGATCGTGTCGTGGTCGTGCGTGCCGGTGTAGACGACACGGTTCTCGACATGGTTCTCGGGCAGATGCGGGCTGTTCGGATCGCCGTCGAAGCCGAACTGCAGGACGACCATCCCCGGATAGCCGAGGCCGTCGCGCAGCCGCTCGACCGCCGGGGTGATCACCCCGAGGTCCTCGGCGATCAGCGGCAGCTCGCCGCCGAGCGCCGTCCCGGCGGCGTCGAAGACGGCCCGGCCCGGGCCGCGCTTCCACGTCCCGCCGCGCGCGTCGCGTGCCCCGCGCGGCACCGCCCAGTAGGCGACGAAGCCGCGGAAGTGATCGATGCGGGCGAGGTCGTAGAGCTCGAAGGTGCGGCGGAAGCGCTCCGACCACCAGGCGTAGTGGCCGTCGCGGCGCAGCGCCGGCCAGTCGTAGAGCGGGTTGCCCCACAGCTGACCCTTGTCGGTGAAGGCGTCGGGCGGCACGCCCGCGACCGCGTCGTCGCGGAACAGCCGCGGATGCGCGCGCTGATCGGCCGAGCCCGGGGCGACGTAGATCGGGACGTCGCCGATCAGCCGCACACCGCGGTCGGCCGCGTAGCGGCGCAGGGCGGCCCACTCGCGGTCGAAGCGGACCTGGTCGGCGACCAGCTCGTTCGCCCGCCCGGGGCCGAAGCGCGCCCACGCGTCGACCCAGAAAGACTCCTTCGCGCGGAAGGCGCTCGCCTCCTCGTGGGTCACCGGCGCGCGCGGCTCGGCGAGCAGTCCCGGCCAGGCCGCGAAGGCGGACTTCGCCTTGTAGGGCGAGCCGTAGCGGTCGGGGGGCCCGAGCGGCAGCATCTGCCAGGAGGACTGGCCGGCGGCGGAGAGCCAGTCGACGAAGGCGTAGGCCTCGCGACCGAGGCGGCCGCCCGGAAGCGAGGTCGGGTGCAGCTGCACCCCGGAGGATCGTGGCAATGAAGGGTTCATCGAAGGGCGTTCGCGGATAACTGGCGCAGGGAGTGCCCGCGCCAGACACCTCCCAACCTGAGTCCCGCATCCACATCAACAAGCCGCAGCCGCTGCTCGACTGCGGCCGCTACGCGCCGAAGCGGTGCGTCGGCGACACGGTGGACGTCGGGGCGGACATCTTCCGCGACGGTCATGAGATCGTACGCGCCGTCGTGCGCTTCCGCCCGGCCAACGCCGCCGTCGGCTGGACCGAGTCGCCGATGCGCGCCCTCGACGCGCATCACAACGGCGTCCGCTGGGCGGGGTCGTTCCGCGTCGACACGCCGGGCCGCTGGGAGTGGAGCATCGAGGCCTGGAGCGACGTCTTCTCGACGTGGCGCGACGAGCTGCAGCGCAAGATCAACGCCGGCCAGCACGACCTCGGCGGTGAGCTGTCCGAGGGCGCGCTGCTGATCGAGGACGCCGCCGCGCGCGCCGAGCGCGGCCCCGACCGCACGGTGCTCGAGCGCGCGCTCGACATCCTGCGCGACGACGACGCCGAGGAGACCGCGCAGTTCGACGCCGCACTCGCGCCCGACGTGCTGGCCGCCGTCGACCGCAACGGCGAGCGCCACGGCGCCGCGCATCTCGAGCTGCAGGCGATCGAGGTCGACCGCGTCCGCGCGCGCTTCTCCTCCTGGTATGAGCTGGTGCCGCGCTCGTGGGGCGGGCTGAAGGCCGTCGAGGAGCTCGTCCCGCAGATCGCCGAGCACGGCTTCGACGTGCTCTACCTGCTCCCGATCCACCCGATCGGACGCAAGAACCGCAAGGGCCCGAACAACGCGCTCGAGGCCGGCCCGGACGATCCCGGCTCGCCGTACGCGATCGGCGCGAAGGAGGGCGGCCACGACGCCGTCCACCCCGACCTCGGCACGATGGACGACGTCCGCTCGCTGTGCGCGACCGCTCGCGAGCACGGCATGGACGTGTGCCTGGACCTCGCGCTCAACGCGTCGGCCGACCACCCGTGGCTGACC
>DATBDM010000108.1:0-10326 GCA_036269915.1 Solirubrobacteraceae bacterium
CCTCGAGCAGGCGGACGGCGTCGGCGGCGAGCCCCACCGCCCGCTGTGTCTCACCGGCGCGGACGAGCAGGCGGGCGCGTCCGGCGCGCCACAGCGCCTGTGAGGCGACGTCGTCGTCGGCCGCCATCTCCTCGGCGGCCGAGCTGTAGCTCGCGGCCTCCTCCGTGCGTCCCTGGGCGATCAGCGCGCGCACGAGCTCGCCCGCTACCGTCGAGCGCAGGTAGCGCTCGCCCATCTCCTCGAGCGCCTCGAAGTCACGCCGCAGCTCGCGCTCGGCGGCGACGGGATCGCCGGCGAGCATCTCGACGCCGCAGGTGTCGAGCGAGGTCGACGCGGCGACCGTGCTGCGCCCGCCGTCGCGCAGCGTGCGCTGGGCGGCGCGGTAGAGCTCGCGGGCGCCCGCCACGTCGCCGTCCATCGCGACCAGGCGGGCGAGCAGGTTGCGCACCAGGCCCTCGGTGCGGCGGTCGCCGTGGGCGCGGTCGATGATCTCGCGGCAGCGCGTGATGGCGGCGGGCACCGGGGTCGGGCCGTAGACGGCGGCGACCGCGTACTGGGCCGAGGCGCGCCGGCGCTGGCGGTCGTCGCCGGCGGCGATCGCGTGCGCGACCGCGTGGTCGGCCGCCTCGGCGGCGAGCCCGAAGCGCCCCGTCGTCCCGTGCGCCCAGGCCATCGCGCGCCACGCGGTCGCCGCGGCGGCGCGGTTGCCCGCCGTCTCCAGCGCCGCGATGGCCGTGCCGGCCGCGGGCACGATCCGGTCGCCCCACTCGGCTCCGCCGCCGCCCTGGGCACGGGCGAGCACGCGCAGCAGCGCCGCGATCGCCGCGCCGGCCGGATCGCCGGCGGCCTCCGCCTCCTCGAGGGCGATCTCGGCGAGCGCGAACTCGGCGATGTCAGTGTAGGCCTCGCCGAGGGAGAGCAGCAGCGTCCGGCGCCGCGGGTCGCCCGGTTCCAGCAGGGCGCCCGCGCGCCGCAGCAGGTTCGCGGCGGCCGGCATGTCCTCGCGCTCGAAGGCGCGGCGCCCGGCCGCGGCGAGCCGGTACGCGGCCGCCGCGCCGAGCGCGTGCCCGTGGTCGTCCAGCGGGCCGAGCTGGCCGAGGTAGCGGTACGCCTGCTCCAGGTGGTAGCCGAGGATCTCGTCGAGCTCGTCGCCGCGGGCGCGGGCCTGGTAGCGCTCGCCGGCCCATGCCGCGAAGCGCTCGTGCAGGTCGGCGCGGGCTCGCTTGAGCAGCCGGTGGTACGCCGCTTCGCGGACCAGGCCGTGGCGGAAGCGGTAGGCGGGATCCTGCTCGGGAGCGGCGATCGGCAGCACGAGCTGCTTGCGCGAGAGCACCGGCAGCTGGGTCTCGACCGCCGCGCCGACGCCCTCGGCGGCGAGCGCGCGCACGGCCGCGACCTCGAACTCGAGCCCGACGACCGAGGCGGGCTCGAGCACGGCGCGCTGCTCGGCGCCGAGCTGGTCCAGGCGCGCGGCCAGCAGCGCGTGCAGCGACGGCGGCATCTCGAGCGCCTCGAGGTCGGCGGCGGCCAGCCAGCGGTTCTCGTGCCGGGAGAGCAGCCCCTCGTCGATCATCATGTTCAGCAGCTGCTCGGCGAACAGCGGGTTGCCGTCGGCGGCGTCGACGATCCGGCGCCGCGCGACCGCGGGGATCGACGCGTCCCCGAGCAGCCGCTCGACGACCTCGGCCGTCTGCGCGCTCGAGAGCACGTCGATCGTCAGCCGGCGGGCGCGCGGGCCGTCGGACCACGTGGGCCGCAGCTCGAGCAGGTCGTGACGCGCCGTCCCGACGACCAGCAGCGGTGCCTCCGCCGAGGTCACGACGTGCTCGAGCAGGTCGAGGAACGTCAGCTCGGCCGAGTGCAGGTCCTCGACGAGCAGCACCAGCGGGCGCTCGCGGGCGAGCC
This sequence comes from Solirubrobacteraceae bacterium, assembly GCA_036269915.1. GTDB lineage: Bacteria > Actinomycetota > Thermoleophilia > Solirubrobacterales > Solirubrobacteraceae > DATBDM01. The sequence goes on from DATBDM010000108.1 coordinate 1,906, forward strand.
GCTCGAGCAGCTTGCGCGCGCCCCAGAACAGCTCGTCGACCGGGAACTGCTCCGTCGAGAGCCCGATCGCCGCGGCGACGCGGCGCGTCACCGGCTCGTCGTCGCCGGTCAGCGTCTCGAGCCGCACCAGCGCGAGGTCGGGCGTCGTCGTCTCGTCGATCCCGGCGGCCTCGTGGACGAGCTCGGCGAGCGGCCAGAAGGTGATCCCGCGGCCGTAGGACAGACAGCGGCAGCGCAGCACCGTCGCGTCGCGCCGCGCGCTCGTGGCGAACTCCTCGGCGAGGCGCGACTTGCCGACGCCGGGTGGCCCCAGCAGCGTCACCAGCCGCGCTCCGTCGCTCCGGATCTCGCCCAGCGCCGCCTCGAGCGCGCCCATCTCGGCCTCGCGCCCGACCAGCGGCGCGCGGGCATGCCGCGGCCGGCGCGGCTCACGGCGCAGCGCGAGGAGCCGGAAGGCCGGCATCCGCTCGGCCTTGCCCTTGAGCTCGAGCGGCTCCAGCGGCTCGGTCTCCACGTGCTCCTCGACCAGGCGCTGGGTGAGCGGGCCGAGCAGCACCGCGTTGGCCGGCGCCGCCTGCTCGAGCCGCGCGGCGACGTTGACCGCGTCGCCGGTGACGAGCCGCTGGCCGGCCGCCGGGTCGCCCGCGACGACCTCGCCCGTGTTGACGCCGGTGCGATTCTGCAGCCGCACGCCCCAGCGCCGATCGAGCTCGTCGTTGAGCGCGACGAGGCCCGCCTGCATCGCGGCGGCGGCACGCACGCCGCGCAGCGCGTCGTCCTCGTGCAGCGTCGGCAGGCCGAACACGGCCATGACCGCGTCGCCGATGTACTTCTCGATCGTGCCGCCGTGGCCCTCGAGCGCCTCGCGCATGACGTCGAAGTAGCGCGACATCACCTCGCGCAGCGCCTCCGAGTCGAGCCGCTCGCCCAGGTCGGTGGATCCCTTGAGGTCCGAGAAGACGACGGTGACGACCTTGCGCACCTCCTGCGCGGAAGTGGTGGGGAACGGCGTCCCGCAGAAGCCGCAGAGGGGGAAGCGGTCCGGGTTCTCCTCGCCGCAGTGGGCGCAGACCCTCACGGCGGCGCCTCCGCCCCCGGGTCAGCCCGCGTCGGGGTGGGCGCGCTCGCGGTCGTGATCGCGCCGCTCGGCGATCACGTCGCGCAGTCGCCCGCGCACCTCGGGCGGCAGCCGTCCGACCTCCCAGTTCGTGAGCCGGATCAGCCGCATGTGGTCGGTGGCCACCACCGACGCCGTCCGCAGCTCCTTCTCGAGCACGCCCATCTCGCCGAAGACGTCGCCCGGGCCGAGCGTGGCCACCGTCTCGCCGTCGTGCACGACCTCGGCGGTCCCCGCCTCGATCGCGACGAGCTCGGTCGAGTAGTCGCCCTCGCGCATGAGCACCGTCCCCGGCGACGCGCTGTCGCTCGACGCGAACGTGGCGATGCGGTGGAGATCGGCCTCGTCCATTGCGGCGAACAGCGGGATCGCCCGCAGGATGCTCGCGTCCATCCGTCATTCCTATCAGTGCGCGGGCCGCGCGTGCGACTAAACGTTCGGTCAGTCGGTCGACGGATCGGCGGGGTACGGTCGTCGTGATGCTCCAGGCACAGCTCAAGGGCGTGCCGTTCTTCAGCGGCCTCTCCAAGCACGAGCTCGACGCCGTCGCCCGCGAGGTGGACGAGCTCGACTTCCCCGCCGGTCGCGTGCTCATCCGCCAGGGCGAGTTCGGGCACGAGTTCTTCGTGATCGTCGAGGGCGCCGCGGAGGTGCTCCAGGGCGATGCGGTCATCGCCCAGATGGGTCCGGGCGACTTCTTCGGCGAGCTGGCGCTGCTCGACGAGGAGCGGCGCACCGCGACGGTCCGCGCGACCTCGCCGATGCGTGTTCTCGTGATGACCCGGCAGAGCTTCCGCGCACTGGATCGTGCGGTACCCGGCATCCACGCCAAGATCGCCGACGCGATCACAGGGCGCCAGGAGCACCAGGCCGACTAGCGGTACGATCGCCCCTGGCGGAGCGAACGGGGGTGGACCATGCGGGCGATGCGGTGGATGGCGGTGCTGGTCGGCGTCGGGCTGGCGGTGATGCTGTCGGCGGGTGGCGTGGCGCGGGCGGCCGATCTCGGGCCGAACGTGAAGGTCTTCGACCCGAGCATGCCGACGAGCGAGATCCAGGCGCAGGTCGACGCGATCGCCGCCCAGCAGGTCTCCAACCAGTTCGGCACCCAGCGCTACGCGCTGCTCTTCAAGCCGGGCAGCTACGGCACGGCCGATCATCCGCTGATCTTCCAGGTCGGCTACTACACCGAGGTCGCCGGCCTCGGCGCCTCCCCGCGCGACGTGACGATCCACGGCTCGGTGAACGTCTTCAACCAGTGCGACGACTCCGGCTGCCTCGCGCTCAACAACTTCTGGCGCTCGCTCTCGAACCTGACGATCGACGTGACCGGGAACAGCGGATGCCGCGCCAACACCGAGTTCTGGGCCGTCTCGCAGGCCTCTCCGATGCGGCGGGTGAACGTCAACGGCAACACCACGTTCATGGACTACTGCACCGCAGGCCCGCAGTACGCCAGCGGCGGCTACCTCGGCGACTCGGCGCTCAACGGGTCGGTGGTCAACGGCTCCCAGCAGCAGTTCTACGTGCGCGACTCGTCGCTGGGTGGCTGGAGCAACGGCGTCTGGAACCAGGTCTTCTCGGGCACGATCGGCGCGCCGCCGCAGTCGTTCCCGAGCCCGCCCTACACGACGCTCGCCACCACGCCGGCGAGCCGCGAGAGGCCGTTCCTCTACCAGGGCGACGATGGGCTGCGTGTGTTCGTGCCCACCGCGCGGACCGACTCGGCCGGGACGACCTGGCAGGCCGGCCCGACCGCCGGCCGCTCGCTGGCGCTGAGCGACTTCTTCGTCGCGCACCCGTCGGACTCCGTCCAGGAGATCAACGCGCAGCTCGCGCGCGGGCGCGACCTGCTGTTCACGCCGGGCGTCTACGACGTCAGCCGGTCGATCCGCGTGAAGCGCCCGGACACGGTCGTGCTCGGCCTCGGGGTCGCGACGCTGACCGCGCGCGACGGCGCCGTGCCGATCGTCGTGAGCGATGCCCGCGGCGTCGACGTCGCGGGCCTGATGATCGACGCGGGCCCCGTCGAGTCGCCGGCGCTGCTGCAGGTCGACGGCAAGCCGGGCAACCGCAGCGCGTCGCAGCCGACGGCCATCCAGGACGTCTTCTTCCGCATCGGCGGCCCGCATCCCGGGCGCGCCCGCACGAGCCTCGTGGTCGACGCCGACGACGTGATCCTCGACGACATCTGGGCCTGGCGCGCGGACCACGGCGCTGGCGTCGGCTGGACGTCGAACACCGCCGACACCGGCGTCGTCGTCAACGGCGACGACGTCACGGCGACCGGCCTCTTCGTCGAGCACTACCAGCGCAACGAGGTGATCTGGAACGGCGAGCGCGGGCGCACGGTGTTCTTCCAGAACGAGATGCCCTACGACGCGCCGGATCAGGCGGCCTGGCAACACGACGGCATCCTCGGCTACGCGGCGTACAAGGTCGGCGACGGCGTCCGGAACCACGAGGGCTGGGGGATGGGCAGCTACATCTTCACCAACGTCGACCCGACGCTGCACGCGAGCCACGCCTTCGAGGTCCCGGTGCGCCCGGGCGTGCGCTTCCACGACCTGCTGACGGTGTCGCTCAACCACGCGGGCACGATCGACCACGTGATCAACGACACCGGCGCGCCGGTCACGCCGGACATCCAGGGGCCGAGCAACGTGGTCAGCTACCCGTAGCGGTAGCGTCCGTCCATGAAATCGACCGGCGTCGTCCTGGCGACGCTCGCAGCGGGCCAGTTCGTCATGGCCCTGGACACGACGGTCATGAACACGGCGATCGCGACCGTGGCGAAGGACGTCGGGACCACGGTCACCGGGATCCAGACGGCGATCACGCTCTACACGCTCGTGATGGCGTCGCTGATGATCACCGGCGGCAAGCTCGGCGAGTTGCTCGGGCGCAAGCGCGCCTTCGCGATCGGCTGCGTGATCTACGCCTGCGGGTCGCTGACCACGTCGCTCTCACAGAGCCTGACCGTGCTGATGATCGGCTGGTCGCTGCTCGAGGGCCTCGGCGCGGTGCTGATCATGCCGGCGATCGTGGCGCTGGTGGCCTCGAACTTCGACCGGTCCGAGCGCCCGCGCGCGTACGGGCTCGTCGCGGCGGCCGGCGCGATCGCCGCGGCGCTCGGCCCGCTCGTCGGCGGCGCGTTCACGACCTACTGGTCGTGGCGCTGGGTGTTCGCCGGCGAGGTGCTGATCGTGCTCGTGATCCTGCTGCTGGCGCGACGGATCAAGGACACGCCGCCGCAGCAGGGCGTCCGGCTCGACCCCGTCGGCACCGCGCTCTCGGCGATCGGGCTCGGGCTGATCGTCTTCGGCATCCTGCGCTCGGGCGCGTGGGGCTTCGTCAGGCCGAGCCCGGGCGCGCCCGCGTGGTTCGGGCTCTCCCCGGTGATCTGGCTCGTGCTCGGCGGTGGCACGGTCCTCGCCGCGTTCGCGGCCTGGGAGCGCCGGCGCATCGATCGCGGCGCCGGCGCGCTGATCGACCCGCGGATGCTGCGCAACGTCCAGCTCCGCGACGGGGTCGCCTCGTTCTTCTTCCTCTACCTCGTGCAGGCCGGGCTGTTCTTCGTGGTGCCGCTGTTCCTGTCGATCGCGCTCGGCCTGTCGGCGATCGCGACGGGCGTCCGGCTGCTGCCGCTCTCGTTGTCGCTGCTGGTGTTCGCCACCGCCATCCCGAAGCTGTTCCCCGACGTCTCGCCGCGCCGGGTCATCCGGCTCGGGTTCGTGGCCATGTTCGCGGGACTCGTGCTGCTGCTCGCCCTGCTCGACGCCGGGTCGGGCGCGGAGGTCGTGAGCGGGCCGCTGCTGCTGTGCGGCGCGGGCATCGGGGCACTGGCGTCGCAACTGGGGAGCGTCACCGTCTCCGCGGTGCCGGACGAGCAGAGCGGCGAGGTGGGCGGCCTGCAGAACACGGGAACCCAGCTCGGAGCGTCGATCGGCACGGCGCTCGCCGGCGCGGTGCTGATCTCGGCTCTCACCGCGTCGTTCTTCACCGGGATCAAGAACAACCCCGACGTCCCGGCGAGCGTCACCTCGAGCGCGCAGACGCAGCTCGAGAGCGGCGTCCCGTTCGTCTCCGACGACGACCTCCAGGCGGCGCTGAAGCAGGCGGGCGTGCCCTCCTCGACCGCGAACGCGATCGAGGACGAGAACGCCCAGGCGCGGATCGACGGCCTGCGCGACGCGGTCGCGGTCCTCGCCCTGGTCGCCCTCGTCGCGCTGCTGGCCACGGGCGGGATCCCGACGGTGCAACCCGGCGCCGCGCCGGGGTCGGTCAGCCCTCCCGCACCTCCGCCAGCTCCGGCTCGTGGGCCTGCGCCCACTCGCGCGTGAACGTCTCCCCGCGGAAGAACGCCGGCGCGCGCAGGTTCCAGACGGCCATCAGGACGACCCCGAGCAGCAGCGTCGCGACGCCGATGACGAACACGCCGCCGACGCCGAGCAGCGTCGTCAGCCCGTAGTCCTTGGCGTAGGTGTCCTTGCCGTTGCGATAGAGCGCCCAGCCGAGGACGAGCGCGCCGACCGCCGGCGCGACCCCCTTGGCCAGCAGGTCGCCTGCGCTGCGGCCGAGCTCGGCACGGAAGTACCAGACGCAGCCGATGCCGAGCAGCGTGTAGTAGAAGGCGATCAGCAGCACCAGCGCCGAGATCGAGTCGCCGAGCACGTTGTTGGAGACGATGCTGAGCACGACGAGCACGCCCGTCACCGCCACCCCGACGGCCAGCGTCGCGAACACCGGGGAGCCCGAGCGCCGGTCGACGCGGGCGAAGGGCTCCGGCAGCGCCCGGTAGACGCCCATCGACAGCATCGAGCGCGCGGTGGGGACGACAGATGCCGTGAGCGCCGCCGCCGCCGAGAGCATCACGGCCAGGCTCATCAGGTGCCCGAGCCCGGAGCCGAGGACGTCGTTGCCCACTACTGCGAGCACGTCGGAGCTGTTGTCGGGGTTGCCGAGCCCGATGCCGTGCGTGCCGACGCCCGCGTAGCTCTGCATCGCGATCGTCGTCACCAGGTAGCAGCCGAGCAGGGCGACCACCGACAGCACGAGCGCCAGCCGTGGCGTGTGGATGCCGCCGCGCGACTCCTCGACCACCGCGGCCGGGCCGTCCCAGCCCCAGTAGAAGAAGATCGCCAGCAGCAACCCGCCCGACAGCGCGCCGCTGCCCGAGATCTGCGTCGGGTCGAGCCATGACAGGCTCGGGCCGGTCGCCTGCGGCCCGGCGGTGCCGGCGGCGACCTTCACGAAGGCCACGACGACGAACAGCGCGAGCACGGCGAGCCCGACCGCCAGCAGGCCGATCTGCACGCGCGAGGAGATCTGCACGCCGCGCGCGCCGAGGTAGACCGACACCCCGAGCCACAGGCAGCCGACGAGGATCGTCGCCCACTCCGTGGTCGACGCCGAGTCGGCGCCGATCAGCAGGAAGAAGTAGGTGCCGGTGATGTTGGCCAGGTTCGCGAGCGCGATGAACGTCGCCGCCAGCAGCGCCCAGGAGGCGATCCAGCCGGCGCGCGGGCCGAGCGAGCGCCCGACCCACACGAACACCGTGCCGGCGTCGGGCTCGCGCGCGATCAGCTGGCGCTCGGCGACGGTCATGCAGAAGATCGGGACGAACCCGAGCAGCAGCGCGGCCGGCGACTGCGCGGCGACCGCGGCGACGAGGAACCCGAGCGTCACCGCGACGCTGTAGGCCGGCGCCGTCTGGACGACGCCGAGCACCGTGCTGCCGAGCAGGCCGATGACGCCCTGGCGCAGGCCCTTGTCGGCGACGGCGTCAGGTCGCCCTGCGCCCTGCGGCGCCTCCACGGTCGCGCTCATGACGGCTCCTCCGCCAGCGCGCCCGGGCGGGCCACGTAGCCGCCGTACATGGGCAGCTCGAGCCGCGGCCCGAGCTCGTCGAGCTGCTCGAGCAGCCGGTTCAGTCCGAAGCTCCCGCGGGTGCGCACGCGCGTCACGGCGTCGAGGTCGAGCACGTCGGTCAGCACCTCCTCGCCCGCGCCCGCGCCGACGCGGACGAGGCCCTCGGGATCGACGATCAGGCTGCGCCCCAGCGCCATCGGCCCGGGCGCGTTCACGTTCACGACGTAGAGCTGGTTGGCGATCGCGTTGGCCCGCGCGAGGATCGTCTCGGCCTCGCGATCGCTGGTCGTCGTCAGCGTCGGTTGCAGCACCACCTCGGCGCCGGACCAGGCGAGCTGGCGGAACACCTCGGGAAACGCACCGTCGTGGCAGATCGCCAGCCCGACCCGTCCGACGTGCGGGACGTCGAAGGTGACGAGCCGCGTGCCGGGCACGGACGTCTCGTAGGGCTGCCACGGGAAGCACTTGCGGTACGCGGCGATCAGCTCGCCGTCGGGGGAGATCGCCACCGCGGTGTTGGCGACGCCCTCGTCGGTCCGCTCGTAGATCGAGCCCGGGACGAGCCAGCGCCTGACGGAGCGGGCGAGCGTGCCGAGGCGATCCGTGAGCGGTCCCGGGATGTCGACGGCGACACGCTCGGCGTAGCCCTGCTCCTCGTCGAAGATCCCGCCCACGCCCGAGAGGTGCAGCTCCGGGGCGACGATGAGCTGAACGTCGGCGAAGGTCTCGACCACCGTGTGGACGCGCCGCTCGAAGCGGGCGAGCGACGCCTCGGGGTCGCCGATCACGGGCGGCAGCTGCAGAGCGGCGATGGGCAGGAGGCGCACAGGCGAGAGGTCCTTTCGTTCAATGAACTTCAAAGAACGATCGCCGAACACGACGGCCGCTGTCAAGCCCAGTAGGGTGGGATGGGTGGCGCGACCGCGTGATCAGGTGCAGAGGAGGCGGGAGCTCGTCGCCGTCACGTCGAAGCTCGTCGCGCGCAAGGGGCTGGCCAGCGTCAAGCTGCGCGACGTCGCCGACGCCGCGGGGCTGACCTCCGGAGCGGTCCTCTACTACTACGAGGGTCTCGACGAGCTGTTCACCGCGGCCTACGACCGTGCCGTCGAGCGCTTCTGCCGCGACCGTGAGCAGGCGATCGCCGGGCTCGCGGATCCCGCTGCGCGCCTGGCCACCGCGGTCCGGCTCGGGGTCCCCGACGGCCCCGACGACGCCGAGATCCGCATGCTCTACGAGCTCGAGGCGGTGGCCTTCCGCAGCGCCGCGTGCGCCGCGCTGATGTCCGGCTACATCGAGCGCCAGGTCTCGATGTACGCGTCGGTCCTCGAGGTGGGCGCCGCCGTCGGGCGGCTCCGGCTCACCTCGGACGCGCGCAGCATCGCGCGCAACATCGTCGCGCTCGAGGACGGCCAGGGCATCTACGTGCTGCTCGG
>DATBDM010000109.1:0-14549 GCA_036269915.1 Solirubrobacteraceae bacterium
GAGATCGCCATAGTCCTGGTGATCGCCCTGGTCGTCCTCGGGCCGAAGCGCCTGCCGGAGCTCGGCAAGTCGATGGGCAAGGGGATCCGCGAGTTCAAGGGATCCCTCTCCATGGACGACGAGGACGAGACTGCAGCTGAAAGCTCGACCAAGCCCACCGAGGTGGTCGAGCGCGAGGTCGTCACCCCCGCTCGGACACCGGCAGGGTCTCGGCGACGCGCATGATCCGGCGCAGCATGTCCATGCTCGGCCAAGCGTCCTCCACCAGCTTGTCCATCAGGATGTCCAGGTACTCGGGGACCATCTCGCGCGGGATGAGCTGCTCGATCGTGGACATCTGCGTCGTGCTCGGGTAGTGGTCGGCCCGAACGCGCTCCATCAGGAACCCGACGATCACCTGTTGTGCTTCGCCACGTGTCATCTCGTCTCCTCAGCGGTCACGCATGCATTCATGCGGAGAAGATTCTCCGAGGCGGCTTGCAGCGAAACGAGCGCAGCGCCGAGCCCGCCGGGCCCGGCGCTGCGAGTCGCCCGCTTAGTGGGCGAACGAGGACGGTCCCGCGGCCGAGCGACGGTGGCGCAGACCGGCCATGCCGCCGAGCGAGATCGCCGAGAGGCCGAGCGCGGCGCCGGCACCCACAGCGGCCGACTCCCAGTCGAAGCTCGTCGACGACGGCTGGATGACCACGGTCTGGGGGACGCCCTGGGTGGAGCGCGAGTTCGGCGTGCTCATCCTGGCCGCGTCCCTGGCGTCGGCCGAGCGGAGGTCCTGGTAGGGCGTCACGGCCAGGGCGGGCGAGGCGATGGCCACCGTGCTGACGGCGAGCGCCGCGGCGGTGGTGAGGCGGGAACGAGTGCGCATTGCAGCTCCTCGATGAACCGGGGGCCGCGATGTGCAGCCCGATGCCGTCACGCTCCGCCGCGGCGGGAACACGTCGCCCATTCGCCCCCATTCCTCGCCCACGACCGGGCCGCGCGGTGTAGCGTCGCGCCGAAGAGACAGACACGCGTGCCATGGACTTCCACCTGCTCGGACCGCTCGAGGTCCGCGACGGCGATCGCCCCCTCCGGATCGGCGAGGGCCGCCAGCGGAGCGTCCTTGCGCTCCTGCTCCTGCACCACGACGAGCCGGTCGCCGTCGACCGGCTGATCGACGAGCTGTGGGGAGCGCAGCCGCCCGCGACCGCCGGCAAGGTCCTGCAGAACAACGTCGCGCAGCTGCGACGGGCGCTCGGCGACGGTCAAGGCGAGATGCTGCGGACGCTGGGTCGCGCCTACGTCCTGGAGCTCGACGGCGGCCGTCTCGACGTCGAGCGCTTCGAAGACCTCGCCGCGCGCGGCTCGGCCGCGCTCGAGAACGATCCCGAGCGGGCACGTGCCCTGCTGGCCGAGGCGCTGTCGTTGTGGCGCGGGCCGGCGCTGGCGGACTTCGCCTACGAGGAGTTCGCCCAGGCGCAGATCACCGGCTTGGAGCAGCGCCGGCTCGCCGCGCTCGAGGACCGGATCGATGCGGACCTGGCGCTCGGCCGTCACGACCGTCTCGTCGGCGAGCTCGAGGGGCTCGTCGCCGAGCACCCCGCGCGCGAGCGGCTGCGCGGCCAGCTCATGCTGGCGCTCTACCGCGCCGGGCGCCAGGGCGATGCGCTGCGCACCTACCAGGAGGGACGCCAGGCGCTGGCCGACGAGCTCGGCGTCGAGCCGGGCCCGCGCCTGCGCGCGGTCCAGGCCGCGATCCTGCGGCAGGATCCGGAGCTTGCTCCGCCGCCGACGGCGTGGGCGTCCATCCGCCGGCGGTCGCGGACCCGTGCCGCCGCGCTGGTCGCCGGCGGCGGTGTGCTCCTGCTCGTCGCGGCGATCGCAACCGCACTGCTGATCGCAGGCGGAGGGGAGAACGCGCCCGCCCGGCCCACGGGAGCCGTCGGCGGCGAGCTGGTGCAGCTCGACGCGGCGACCGGCCATGTCCGCCGGCGCATCGCCGCGGGCCGCACCCCGAACGCCGTCGCGGTCTCGGACCGCAGCGCGCTGCTCGTCGACGCCGAGTCGCGCACGCTGCTGCAGGTCGACACGAGATCCGGCAAGGTCGAGGCGTTCACCACCGGCGCGACGCCGGTCGACGTCGCCGCCGGCGGGGCGGGGATCTGGGTCGTCGACGCCCTGGCGCAGCCGGGATCCCCAGCGGGCACTCCGATCACCAGCGACGTCACGCGCATCGACCCCGCGACGGCACGGCCGAGTGCCACGGTCCGGCTGACGCCGGGAGGCCCCGTGGTCGACCGGGGCGGCACCGGCAGCGTCGCGGTCACACGCGACGCGGTGTGGGTGGTCGGCCCCGACACGTCGGTCCGGCGCATCGACCCCGCGACGGCGACCGTGACCGCGCGCAGTCGTGGGCTGCGCGCCTCCTCCATCGCCGCGGGAGGCGCGGGCGTGTGGGCGGCGGACGAGGACGGCTCCGTCGACCGTCTCGACGAGCGAACCGCCCGTCCGCACCGCGTCGCACGCATCCCCGGCGGGCTCGGCGGCATCGCCGTGGGCGATGGCGCCGTCTGGGGGACGACGTCGGGGGACGGCCGGCTCTGGCGGGTCCGCGCGCGCCGTCACGAGGTCCCCGCATCGGTCGCGGTCGGCTCCGGCGCGGCGGCGGTCGTGGCGACGTCGCGGGCGGTCTGGGTCGCGAACCCGGTGGCCGGCACGGTCACGCAGGTGGATCCGGACTCGATGCGCGTCGTGCGCCGCCTGCGCCTGGGCGGCCTGCCCCGCTCGCTGGCCGCCGACGGACGCTCGCTCTGGGTGGCCGTCACCGGGGGCGGCAGCGCCTCGAGCGCCCGCGTCGCGGGCGTGACGCCGCTGCCCGCGTCCCGCTGCGATCCGCCCGTCGGCGGCGGGGGACGGGCCGACGTCCTGATCGTCTCGGATCTGCCCGTGCACGGCGACGCCGGCCTCGGCGCGACGCAGATGGCCGAGGCCATCGCGCTGACGCTGCGCGAGCACGGCTTCCGCGCGGGCCGCTTCCGGCTGGCCTACCAGTCGTGCAACGACGCGCTTCCGGGCACCGGCTTCTCCGACCAGGCGACGTGCGTGGCGAACGGCCGCGCCTATGGCGCGAACGCCGACGTCGTCGGCGTGATCGGCACGTGGGACTCGGGCTGCGCCGAGTCGATCCTGCCGTGGCTCAACCGCGCGGTGGGCGGCCCCGTGCCGATGGTCTCGCCGCTCAACTCGGCCGTCGACCTCACGCGCCGGATCCAGGACCCGGCGCTACCCGGCCTCTTCGATGCGGAGTACTCGACGGGCGTGCGGAACTTCGTCCGCGTCTATCCGGCCGACGACCGGCAGGGCGCGGCGCTCGTGGCGTTCGCGCGTGACCGCGGCCGGCACCGGCTGTTCGTGCTCGACGACGGCTTGGCCGGGTACAGCGTGCTGATCGCCGACGCGGGCGAGCGGGCCGCCCGGCGCCTCGGCGTCGACGTCGTCGGCCGGGCGCGCTGGTCGCCGACCGCCAGTTCGTACCGCCGGCTCGCGCGGCGGATCGCGGCCACCGGCGCGGACGCCGTGCTCCTCGGCGGGCTGCTCCCGAACCACGGAGGACGGCTCGTCAAGGATCTGCACGCGGAGCTCGGACCGTCCGTCGACCTGCTCGCCTCGGACGGGTTCGGTACACCCGCGGACCTCGTCAGGGCGGCGGGCCGCACCGCGCGCCACGTCTTCCTCGCCGCTCCGGGGCTGCCGGTCGAGCGCGTCCCGCCGGTGGGCGAGCGATTCGTCCGGCGCTTCGCGCGGACCCAGCCCGGACTGGAGGTGGACGCCGCGAGCGTCTACGCGGCCCAGGCCGCCGAGGTCCTCCGCCAGGCGATCGCGCGCTCGAAGGGGACGCGCGCGTCGGTCCTCGACGCGCTGTTCGCGACCCGGCTGCACGGCAGCCTGACCGGCGACGTCGCCTTCGACCGCCGGGGAGATCGCACGCGCAACGCGGAGACGATCGAGCGAGTGGTGGGCGGCATCCGCGGAGGTCCTACGGTGCTGAGCGCGCGCGGTACGAAGATCGTGCGCATCATGCAGGTCGGACCGTGAGCTACGCAAAGGATCCACGCGTCGACGACTACATCGACGCTCGCCACCAAGGACCACGTCAACGTCTTCCTCTACGACGGCGCCATCGTGCCCGATCCCGAGGGGATCATCACCGGGGGCCACGACAACCAGACCGCCCGAACGGTCGCGATCTACGCGGGCGAGGCCGTCAACGAGGCGGCCCTCCAGGCGATGTTCCGCCAGATCATCGCCGACAACCGGGCGGGCGGCCGGCGCAAGCTCAAAGCCGCTCGGTGAGCCGATCGAGCCGCCCTAGCTCCTCGACATCGGCTGGGTCGACGGGCGCGCGCGGGGACGCGGCGAGCTGCTGCTCGAACCGCGCCGACGCCTCGGGCTGCGCGCCCGGTCCGGACAGCCGGTAACGCGGCGGCAGCATCGGTCCGAAGAGCAGCGGCTCACCCAGCTCGGGCCGGTCGAGCGGGTCCGGCGCGACGCCGAGCTCCTCGGAGAGCGTGAGCGCGAGCGCGTTGTGGGCGTCGAGCGGCGGCGGATCGGCGGCCCGCGTGTCGTCCGACAGCGCGACGTCGCCGCTCCAGACCGCGACGACCCAGCGCGCCTGCAGCTCGAGCAGCGGGAAGTACGGGCCCTGTGCGAGGAACTGGCCGATGACGCCGAAGCCCGGCAGCTCGGGGTGGAAGGTCCGCTGGTAGAGCGCCGGCCCCGGTCCGAGCAGCTCGCGGACCGACGCGGAGAGGTACGGGAGGTCGAGGTCGTAGCCCGTCGCGCAGACGATCGCGTCGACCGGCTGCGTCGAGCCGTCGGGGAACGTGACGGTGCGCCCTTCGACGGTCGCGATGCCCGGCCGGCAGGCGATGCTGCCGTGGCGCACCTGCGCCAGGTAGTCCTGGCAGAGCGACACGCCGGCGACGAGGAGGTCCTCGCTCGGCTCGGGCGCGCCGAAGTCGGCGGGGTTGCCCGCTACGCGCAGGATGCGCTCCCGCTGCCGGCGGCCCCACGCATCTCGCGGCAGCAGGCGTCGCTCCAGCGCGCCGAACTGCGTGTACCACTGCCAGTCGGAGGAGACGCCGCCGACGACCTTCTGGATCACGTAGCGCGGCTTGCGGAACGCGGAGGTGACCTGCGCATGCGGCGCGAGGTCGGACGCGATCTCCAGACCGCTGATGCCGTTGCCGTAGACCAGCACGGCGCGGTCGCGCAGGGGCGCGGCTCCCGGGTAGTCGAACGCGTGGATCAGCTCGCCGCGGAAGGCCTCGATCCCACGCGGGAGCCGCGGCTTGCGGAAGCGGCCCGACGCGACGACGACGCCGTCGAACGGCTCGCCGTCGACCGTCCAGCCCGGGCGCACGTCCGCCACACGCGTGTCGAGGCGGATGCGTTCGGCGACGCCGAACGCCTGCGCGTAGTCCTTCAGGTACGCGTGGATCTGCTCGGCCGCCGGATGCAGTGGATGGTCGGCGGGCGCGGGGAAGTCCGAGAACGCGGTCATCGCGCGGCTCGTGTTGGTGCGCATCCCGGGCCACACGCCGCTGTGCGCGGCGGTGCTGTGCCATTGGCCGCCGAGGGCATCGCTCGCCTCGAAGACGCTGACGTCGAAGCCCGCCTCGAGCGCGTGCTTCGCGGCGGCCAGTCCGGACGGCCCGGCGCCGATGACCGCGACGCGAGCGCCGTCTCGCAGTCTCACCGCCCGACACTACCTCAGGTCGCCGTCCTACGATCGAGGCTCTGAACTCGATCGCGAAGGGGTCCTCATGGCAGGCGCGCTGACGACAGACGGACGGGCACGGATCCTGGCGGACGGCAACGAGATCCCGCTGCTGGCGCTCGGCGTATGGCAGGTGCCGGACGGGCCGGAGACCGAGAACGCGGTGCGCTGGGCGCTCGAGGCGGGCTATCGCCACGTCGACACGGCGCAGGCTTACGAGAACGAGCGGAGCGTCGGGCGGGCCATCGCCGACAGCGGCGTGCCCCGCGACGAGATCTTCATCACCACGAAGTTCCACCCGGGCCGCAAGGACCCGGTGGCCGAGGCACAGCGCAGCCTCGAGCGGCTCGGCGTCGACGCCGTCGACCTGTACATCATCCACTGGCCGCAGGGCGGGCCGACGTGGGCCTGGGACGGGATGCAACGTGCCCGCGAGGAGGGGTACGCCCGCTCGATCGGCGTCTCCAACTTCAGCGTCGCCGACATCGACGCCGTGCTCGAGGTCGCCGACGCGCCGCCGGTCGTCGACCAGGTCCAGTTCAGCCCGTTCGAGTACCGCCGCGACCTGCTCGAGGCGTGCGAGCAGCGCGGCGTGGCGATCGAGGCCTACAGCCCGCTCGGCACCGGTCGCCACCTCGACGACGAGGTCGTCGCGGGCATCGCCGAACGGCTCGGGCGCACGCCGGCGCAGGTCCTCCTGCGCTGGTGCATCGAGCACGAGCTGATCGTCCTGCCGAAGTCGACGCACCGGGAGCGGATCGTGGAGAACGCCCAGATCTTCGACTTCACGCTGTCCGAGGAGGACGTGGCAGCGCTCGACGCGCTCGACCGGACCGGCGGCACCGACCGCGCGCGCGAGAGCAAGTGGTGGTGAGCGGGGCTAGGTGCCGCCGAAGAAGCCGATGCCCGGCGGGGACGCCTTGAGCGCGGCGGCGGCGGCGCTGAAGCCGTCGTACATGCCCAGGTCGTCGAAGGCCGGCTCCGCTCCGCGCATGTAGCGCCAGACGCTGCGCGTGGCCGGGTCGTACCAGGTGAGGTATCCGCCCGGCGCGACGTCCAGTGGCGCCTTCAGCGCGCCCGAGTGGTCGACCGGCTCACCCGCTCCCGCCAGCAGCGCCAGATATTCGGGGGTGTGGAAGTCGGCGACGGTCACGCCGTCGATCTCGTACGCGCATTCCTCCGGCGCGCACGGGTCGCACACCTGCACGAGCAGGAGCACGCGGCCCTGGTCGGGCTTCGGCGAGGGCACCTCGACCACGTAGCGGTTGAAGGGCGACACCAGCATCTCGAGGCAGTCGTGGCTGAGCATCCGAGACCAGCCGTCGGTCGCCGTGATCATCGTGAACGGCGTCTCGCCGTCGTCGCTGTGAAACGAGGCCATCTCGGGGGCGCCGATGTCGTCGGCGACGACGACGGGCCACGCGCCGTCGGGAACCTGGTCCTGCTGCGCGTAGACGGTCAGCGCCGCGGCGAGCCCCCACCGGGGCCGGAAGTCGCGCTCGATCTGCTTCTGGACCGCAGCGGCCACGCGCCGGAGCTCCTCCTCAGAGACCTTGTCGCTCGTGGAGACGAGGCCGAGCTCCGCGCGTTCGACGGAGCCGTATCGCCGGGCCGACGCGGCGCCGGTCGGCTCAGTGGACGCGTCGGCCTCGAGCGTCCCGCCGTCCGCGGCGACGTCGACGCGCATCGCCGCGATCAGGCGCTCGCGCGCTCGCTCGAGCTCCGGCTCGTGGCGCCGGAAGGCGAGCCTGAGCGCGTCGGCGAGCTCCTCGGTCCCCGAGCTCAGGCGATCCTCGTCGATGCTCCCGTACAGCGCGCGGAGCACGACCGCCTGGGATCGCACGTCGTTGGCGCCGGTCAGCACGACGAGGTGGTGCAGGGCCTCGAACTCGGCCCACCACCGCGCGTACTCGCGGCTGGTCAGCGGGTCTCGCGACGCGAGCATGCGCCGCAGCCGCCGCTCGGCGTCCAGCAGCTCGTGGTAGGCCTTGACGCGCCCGTCGAGCAGCGTCTCGGTCCGCTGCTCGTGATCGCGGTCGCGTTCCGCGCTCAGCTGCAGTCGCATCGTCTGCGACTGCTGGCGCATCCCGAGATAGCCGGCTCCGACGCCTGATCCACCGGCGATCGCAGCCGCGAGGATGGTCGTCACATCCACGACGGCATCATATGGCGTCGGTTTCCGTGACTTCGTCGCTGCCTCCCGCTCCCCTGGTCCTGGCCGGCCCGTCCCGCGTAGGGCTGCTCGCGGCCGAGCTCGTGGCCAATCGGCTCATCGCGCGCCCGGCCGCGCGCCTGCTGCTGCCGACGGGGCGCGCACCCGACGCGATGTACGCGGCACTGCGGGCCCACGCGGCTCGCGGGCGCCTTCCCAGCGAGCGGGCGACCATGCTGCAACTCGACGAGTTCGCCGGGCTCGGGCCGGCGGATCCGCGCAGCCTCGGCGCGCGGCTGTGCGAGCAGCTGCGCGGCATCCCGCTCGCGGCGGTCCACCGCCTCGACGGGTCCGCGCTCGACCTCGCCGCGGAGGCCGCGCGCCACGAAGCGGTGCTCGAGGCCGCGCCGATCGACCTTGCGGTGCTCGGTCTCGGGCGGGACGGCCATGTCGCGATGGACGAGCCGCCGGCGCGGTTCGCGTCCGGGGTGCGGATCGTCGAGCCCGCCGCGGACACGCGGCTGGATGCCGCGAGCGCCTTCGGCGACGTCGCCCGCGTCCCGGTCCGGGCGCTGACCGTCGGGCTCGGAACCCTGTACCGCGTGCGTGAGCTGATCGTGCTGGCCACCGGCGCCGACAGGGCGCCGGCGCTGCGCGCGATGCTCGAGGAGCCGGTCGGCGCGGACTGCCCCGCGTCGCTGTTGCGCGACCATCCGCGCCTGACGGTGATCTGCGACCGCGAGGCCGCGAGCCTGCTCACGCCGCGCCCGGAGTTCACGAGCGGGCACGTGCTGGTGGTGCTCGGCCATCGCGAGCCGGGCATCAGCCCGGAGCATCGCATCTCGGCCGAGTCGCGCGCCCGTCTGCGCCGTGCGCTCGACATCGCCCGCCGGACGCCCGTCCGCGCCGCGGTGCTGACGGGCTACACCTCGACGGGAGGGCTGTCGGAGGCCGAGCAGATGAAGGCGACCTGGGATGAGCACGTGGCCCCGGCCCTGCTCGAGGTCGCGGGGCGCAACACCGCCGAGAACGCCTCGCGCTCGCTGCCGCTGTTGCTCGCCCTCGGCGACGCGCGCCAGATCACGGTGGTGTCGTCGGCCTGGCACATCAGGGTGCCGTGGTTCTTCGCGCCCTACCGCCGCTTCGGCCTGCGCGTCTCCTACCGCGCGTCGTTCATCGGCGGTGACTGGCCGCGGATGCTTCGCGAGGAGCTGCGGCAGGCGCGCCGGGCGCGCACCGACCGGCAGGCGGCGATGTCGCAGCTCTCCTGACGCTCGCCGTCAGGAGCTGCTCTGCGCCACCAGGCTGCAGACCAGCGGCGACCAGCCTGTCGCGCGCAGCTTCGCGGCGAGCGCGTCGCGTGCGGCGGCCTGCGCCCTCGTCGGCGCGGGCGGCGGGGTCACGCCGTTCGTGCCGGCGACGCGGCCGCGGTCGCGCCGCGCACGGCCCGGGACGTAGTGCTTGCCCGTCCAGCGCAGGACGTCGATGCCGCGCTGGTAGTCGATCGAGTAGAGGACGTCGTCCTTGCCCGCCCACTTCGGCGACGACGAGGAGCTGCCGAGCGACAGGAAGTAGCCCTGCTCGGTGATCTTTCCCGCCTTGGTGACCTGCAGGAAGCGCACGCCGTCCTCGTACTCGGAGATCGCGACGAGCCCGCCGTTGCGGAAGCTCCTGTGCTCCTGGAACCAGTGGACGGAGCAGCCGAGCGCGCCGGCGACCGGCTTGCCGTCGGCGTAGACGCCGTTGCCGGCGGGCGGGACCTGGTCGAGCGGGCCGTCGAAGGTCTTGGACTCGCCGCTGAGGACCCGGCTCGCCCCGTAGACCGAGAACTCCGAGTTGTTGCGCTCGCAGCGCCCGGTGAAGTTCTGCTCGCCGCCGATCAGGACGAACTTGTCGTGACCGCTGCGCGGCCAGCGCGCGGAGTGCACGAACTTGGCGGCCGCACCCGTGTAGAGGACCTTCGGATGCTCGGGAGAGCCGCCGTCGGCCGCGCGGAGCGAGATCGCCGTGAACGGCTGGCAGGCCGTCAGCAGGATGCCCGGCCGGATCTCGCGGATGTGGTGGCAGCTCTTCTCGTCGACGCCCTGTGTCCTGAGCTCGTCGATCCAGTTGCCGACGATCGTCGGCGCGCGGCCGTCGAGCACGCCGCGCGCGTCGATGATCGTGCCCGCGCGCCCGAAGAAGTATCGGCAGTCGAGCGCGCACTCGGCCGTGTGGTTGGCGACCGGGATCGTGCCGACGAGCCTGATGTGGGCCGGGTCGCGGACGTCGAAGAGCTGCACGCAGCCGGTCGCGGCGCCCGCCGCCACGCACTCCGGGACGCCGACCGAGTAGAAGTCGCTCGCCACGGCGAGCACCTTGCCGTTGGTCGGGACCTCCTCGTTCTCCCACGCCACGTTCGCCTTCATCCCGCCGAGGTTGCGCGGCTTCGCGGGGTCCGAGATGTCGTAGATCGAGATGTTCTTGCCGGACGTCACGAACATCCGGTCGCCGATCACCTTCGCGCCCGTGGTCAGCCCGACGTCCCGCTTGATCGAGCCGAGGTACTCGATGTTGTCGGACATCACGGCGTCCGGGAGCGCCTGGGTCGTCCCCGTCACGTCCGGCAGCTGCGGCACCTCCGGCAGCTGCGCGGCGGCCGGTGCGGCGGAGGCGAGCAGCAGGACGCAGGCGAGCAGGACGGCACGGATGAGGGACGGGCTCATGAGAGCGCCAACGCACCTTCGTTCGAGAACTTGCGTCCTTGGCGCGCCCGCGCGTCAGAACGTAGGCTTGCCCGGTGCCGGTCTGCGCGCGCTGTGGGCGCGAGAACCCCGATCAGTCGAGCTTCTGCAACAGCTGTGGCGCGGCGATCGTCGAGCTTCCCGCGGCAGCGACCGAGGAGCTGAAGGTCGTCACGGTTCTGTTCGCGGACATCACCGGCTCGACCGCGCTCGGCGAGCGGCTCGATCCCGAGGGGCTCAAGGAGGTCACGGGCGCCTTCTTCGCCGCCATGCGCGTCGAGATCGAGGCGGAGGGCGGCACGGTCGAGAAGTTCATCGGCGACGCGATCATGGCCGCCTTCGGGGTCCCGCGCGTGCACGAGGACGACCCGGCCCGCGCGTTGCGCGCCGCCCTGCGGATGCGCGCGCGGCTGCACGAGCTCAACACGACGCTGACCGAGGGCTACGGCGTCGCGCTCGAGCTGCGGATGGGGGTCAACACCGGATCGGTCATGGCGGTGATCGACCCGCGGCCGGGCGAGGCGCTCGCCACCGGGGACGCCGTCAACGCCGCCGCGCGGCTCGAGCAGGCCGCCGAGCCGGGCCAGGTGCTCGTCGCCGAGCGCACCGCGCAGGCCGCGCGCCACTTCCACTTCGGCCCGGCGAAGACGTTCGAGGTGCGTGGCAAGGCCGAGCCGCTGCACGCCGTCGAGCTCGTGACCGAGCAGCCGCTCACCGAGGGCACGCTGTCGAGCACGCGCGCTCCGCTGGTCGGCCGCCGGCGCGAGCTCGACCTGCTCACCGCGACCTATCGCCGCACCGTCGAGGAGGGGCGGCCGCACCTGGTCACGCTCTACGGCGAGGCGGGGGTGGGGAAGAGCCGGCTCGTCGGCGAGCTGCTCGCCGGCCTCGAGGCCGCCGACCCGGCGCCGAGCGTCCTGCGCGGCCGCTGCCTCGCCTACGGGGAGGGCATCAGCTACTGGTCGCTGGCCGAGATCCTCAAGGCGCACGCGCGGACGCTCGACAGCGACACGGCCGAGCATGCTCACGCGCGGGTGTTCGACGCGGCCGAGGCTTCGCTCGAGGCGGCCGGCGCCGACGACCCGGCCGAGGTCGCCGAGCTGCTCACCGCGAGCATCGGCCTGGGCCGCGCCGGTGGCGCCCACCGCAGCGCGCAGGAGCTGCGGGCCGAGACGCAGCTGGCCTGGCGCGCGTTCTTCACCGCGCTGACGACCTCCGGACCGGCCGTGGTCGTCGTCGAGGACCTGCAGTGGGCGGACGCGGCGCTGCTCGAGCTGCTCGAGGACGTCGCCGCCCGTGCCGAGGGGCCGCTGCTGCTGCTCACCACCGCGCGCCCGGAGCTGACGACGCGGCGCCCGACCTGGGGCGGCGGGCGGCGTAGCTTCACCGGCCTGGGCGTGGAGCCGCTCGATGCCGCGGCGAGCGCGCGCCTGGCGGCGCTGCTGCTCGGCGCCGATGCCCCCGACCGTGAGGCGATCGTCGCGCGCGCGGAGGGCAACCCGTTCTTCCTCGAGGAGATCGTCCGGACGCGCGGAACGGGCGACGAGCTCCCTGACACCGTCCAGGCCGCGCTCGCCGCGCGCGTGGACCTGCTGCCCGCCGACGAGAAGCGAGCGCTGCAGGCGGCGGCGGTCGTCGGGCGGGTGTTCTGGCCGGGCGCCGTCGGCGAGGTCGCGGCGCTCGAGAGCGGCGCGGTCGCCGAGCTGCTCGACCGGCTGCAGAACCGCGACCTGATCCTCAGCCGGCTCGCCTCCTCGATGAGCGGCCAGCGCGAGCTCATCTTCAAGCACGCGCTGATCCGCGAGGTCGCCTACGAGAGCCTCCCGCGCCGGGACCGCGTGCGCATGCACCGCGGCGTGGCCGACTGGATCGAGCACGCCTACGCCGGCCGCCGCGCCGAGGTCGTCGAGCTGATCGCCTTCCATCGCGCGGCCGCCTACCGGCTCGGCCCGTCGGCGGAGTTGCGGGCCGCGGCCTACGAGTCCGTCGCCGCCGCCGCCGAGGGCGCCTACGCGCGCGCGGTCTTCGAGCGCGCCGTCTCGCTCGCCCGCGAGGCGCTCGATCTGGCCGGAGCGCCGCTCGACCGCGCCCGCGCCCTCGAGGTGCTCGGCAAGGCCTCTTTCGTCGTGTTCGACGGCACCACGGCATGGGAGTCGCTGCGCGATGCCGCCGACATCATCCGCGCCGAGACGCCGGACGACCGCGCCCGGCTTGCCTACGACTGCGGCTTCGCGGCGATGATCCCGGTCCGCGCGCAGGGGCTGATGCGAACCCAGCCGGCCCTCGAGGAGGTGGAGCCGTACCTGCGGCTCGGCCTGGAGAGCGCGGGTGAGGAGGACAGCGAGGCGCTCGTCATGCTGCTCGCCACGCAGGGCTACTGGGAGTTCGGGTTCGGGATCGACCCGGCGGATGCCGACGGCGCGCGTGCGCATCGCGCGGTGGAACGCGCGCGGGAGATCGCCCGGCGGATGGAGCGGCTCGACCTCGAGCTCCTCACGCTCGACGCGATGACCTGCGGGGTCAACGCCCGGGGGCTCTACGGCCGCGCCGAGGGCTGGGACAGCGAGCGCCTCGAGATCGCCCGCACGATCCGCGACCCCTTCGAGGTGCTCGACAGCTTCTACACCGTCGCCTGGTCGCAGTACGAGGTCGGCCGCTACCGCGAGGTCCTCGCGCTCTACGAGGAGTTCGAGGCCCTCGGGCTGAGCGTCGAGTCCTTCGGGCACATGTCGCTGTCGGTGCTCTCACGGGTCGAGCTCGGCGAGTGGGACGAGGCGCTGGCAGGGCAGGTGCGACTGCGCGAGGCGCTCGGCGAGCGCGCGAGCAGGCCGCCGAGCTTCGCGAGCGGCGGCTACGGAGCCGAGGTGCTGATCCAGGAGGCGCGCGGCGATCGCGGCGCCGCCGACGCGGTCATCGCCGAGATCGACGCCTGGGACTCTTCGGGCATCTCCCTCCGGCGCTGGGCGGTCGCCCCGACCGCGATCGCGATCGCCCGCCGCGGCGACGCCGACGCGGCGTCGCGCCTGCTCGACCGGCTGACCGACACCGACATCTACCGCCCGCGCGAGCTCGAGGCGCGCTGCGTGCTCGTGACGGAGGCGGCGGACTGGGACGCCGCCGGCGCGTTGGCCGCCGAGCTTCGCGAGCACGCCGAGCGCGGCGCCCTGCTGGTGCTGCCCTTCCACGCCGATCGCCTGGAGGGACGCGCGCGGCTGGCCGCCGGCGACCCCGAGGACGCCGTCCCCCTGCTCGAGCGCGCGGCCGCCGGCTTCGCGAGCTTCGA
This sequence comes from Solirubrobacteraceae bacterium, assembly GCA_036269915.1. Lineage (GTDB taxonomy): Bacteria > Actinomycetota > Thermoleophilia > Solirubrobacterales > Solirubrobacteraceae > DATBDM01. The sequence continues at coordinate 13,914 of DATBDM010000109.1, forward strand.
CGCCGCCTGGCAGGTGGCACAGACCGAGCTCGCGCTCGGCGAGGCGCTCGCCGCGCTCGAGCGCCTCGACGCCGCGGCCGCGGTCCTCGGCCGCGCCGCCGCCGTGTTCGAGCGCCTGCGCGTCGCGCGCGAGCTCGCGCAGGCCCGGGCGCTGCTCGAGTCGTCGCGTACGCTGCGGCGTCCATGACCGATCGCGAGATGCTCGAGGTCGCGCTCGAGGAGGCCCGGACCGGGCTGGCCGAGGGCGGCGTCCCGATCGGCGCCGCGCTCTTCGGCGCCGACGGCACGCTGCTGGGCCGTGGTCACAACCGCCGCGTCCAGGAGCAGGACCCGTCGCTGCACGGCGAGACCGACGCCTTCCGCCGCGCCGGCCGCCGTCGCACCTACCGGGACACGGTGATGGTCACCACCCTGGCGCCGTGCTGGTACTGCAGCGGCCTCGTGCGCCAGTTCGGGATCCCCCGTGTCGTGGTCGGCGAGTCGGTCAACTTCCCCGGCGGGATCGACTGGCTGCGCGAGTCCGGCGTCGAGGTCGTGGATCTGGCGTCGGCGGACTGCATCGGGCTGCTCGGCGGCTTCATCGCCGAGCACCCGGAGCTCTGGCACGAGGACATCGGCGAGGATTGACGGCGATGG
>DATBDM010000110.1:0-13349 GCA_036269915.1 Solirubrobacteraceae bacterium
GACACGTCGCCGATCGGCGTCGCGCTGCTGGCGGCGGCGAGCGCCGGCTTCGAGGAGGAGGCGCGGACGGCGATCGCGGACGGCCTCGCCGGCGCGGCACGCTTCGAGCCGGATCCGCGGGGGTGCGAGACGCTGCGCGAGCGCTTCGACTGGTGGAGCGACGTGCGGGGGTCCGAGACCGTGCGGACGAGGGCGTCATGACGAGCTTCCGCGTCGGCGTCAACACGTGCTTCGCGGTCAAGCGCTGGCCGCGGCCCGCCGACTGGGCGCCGATCGTCGCCGGCGATCTCGGGGTCGACCTCGTGCAGCACTCGCTCGACCTCGTCGACCTCGAGGCCGACCTGCGCTCCCAGGCCGCCGAGGTCCGCGACGCGTGCGGCGCGGCCGAGCTCGAGCTGACCTCGACCTTCACGGGCCTGATCGCCTACTCGACCTCGCTGCTGCTGCATCCCGACCCGGCGGCGCGGCAGCGGGCCGTCGCCTGGTACGAGCGGCTGATCGACTTCAGCGCCCGCGCGGGCGCGCGCCGCGCCGGCGGGCACGTCGGCAGCCTCTCGGCGGCGGACCACGCCGACCCGGCGCGCCGTCGCGCGCTGTGGGAGGAGCTGCAGGCGACGCTGGGTCAGCTCGCCGCGCGCGCCCGCGCCGCGGGGCTCGACGGACTGCTCGTCGAGAACATGGCCTGCGCGCGCGAGCCGGCGACGATCGCCGACGTCGAGCGGCTGCTCGCCCCCGGCGATGCGCAGCGCAGCCCCGTTGAGCTCTGCCTCGACGTCGGGCACCAGTGCGTCCCGGGCACGGCCGGGGACGATCGCGACCCGTATGCCTGGCTGCTCCGCCTCGGCGCCCGCGCCCCGGTCGTGCATCTCCAGCAGAGCGACGCGGAAGGCGACCACCACTGGCCCTTCACGGCGTCCTACAACGCGCGGGGCCGCATCGAGGCGGGCCGGGTCCTGGAGCGGCTGATCGCCTCCGGCGCCGAGCACGTCGAGCTGATCCTCGAGGTGATCCCGCCGTTCGAGCAGGACGACCGGACGGTCGTCGCGGAGCTGCGGGAGAGCGTCGAGCATTGGCGGGCAGCCCTGCGCGACATAGGCTGCGCGGAGTGAGCGGGCCGTCGAGCGACGAGATCCCCGAGCTCGGCCGCCGACTGGCCGAGGACGCCGCCGCGGCCGGTCTCACGCTGCCGCTGATCGGCGGCGTGGCGGTGTGGATCCGCTGCCCCAGCGCGCGGACGGCACCGCTCGCGCGCGCCTACGGCGACATCGACCTGATCGGTCGCGGGCGCGATCGCGCGGCGATCCTCGCCTTTCTCGAGGCGCGGGGCTTCGAGCCCGACCGGATGTTCAACGCCCTGCACGGGGCGTCCCGGCTGAACTTCAGCGACCCCGGCCGCGACCTGCCCGTGGACGTGCTGCTCGACCGCTTCGCGATGGCGCACGCACTCGACCTGCGCGACCGTCTCGACGTCGACCCGCTGACGTTGCCGCTCGCGGATCTGCTGCTCACGAAGCTGCAGGTCGTCAGCCTCAACGCCAAGGACCTGCGAGACCTGTGTGCGCTGCTGCTCGACCACGATCTCGGCGCGAGCGGGATCGACGTCGGACGCATCCTCGCGGTGACCCGCGCCGACTGGGGCCTGGAGCACACGATCCACCGGACGATCGCGACGCTCGGCGAGCGCATCGGCGACTTCGGCCTCGAACCGGACGCGAGCCGGCTGGTCCTCGAGCGCGCGGAGGCGATCGGCGCCGCCCTCGCCGCCGCGCCCAAGAGCGCGAAGTGGAAGATGCGGGCGCGCGTCGGCGAGCGCGCCCGCTGGTACGAGGAGCCCGAGGAGGCGCGCGGCTGAACCGCCACCTCGAGTGGCAGGGATGCTTCAACGTCCGCGACCTCGGCGGGCTGCGGACCGGCGACGGGCGTGCGACGCGGTTCGGGCGCATCGTCCGGGCCGACGCGCTCGACGGCCTGACCGAGGCCGGCTGGGCCGCGCTCGAGGCGTACGGCGTCCGCACCGTGATCGACCTGCGCAACGACGACGAGCGCGGCGAGGACGCCGCGCCGCGGCCGGCGTCGATCCGGACGCGGCACGTGCCGCTCGACGCGAGCGACGACCGCGAGTTCTGGGACGTCTGGGGCAGCGGTCCCCAGTTCGGCACGCCGCTGTACTACGCGCCCCATCTCGAGCGCTTCCCCGAACGCAGCGCCGCGGTGCTCTCGGCGATCGCCCGCGCCGCGCCCGGTGGCGTCGTCTTCCACTGCGGCGGCGGGCGCGACCGCGCAGGGCAGATCGCGATGCTCGTGCTGGCGCTCGCCGGCGTCGAGCCCGAGGCGATCGCGGCCGACTACGAGCTCAGCGCCGAGCGCCTGCCGGCGCGCTACGCGGCTCGCGGCGAGCACGACCAGGGTCCGCTGCTCGCCGGTTACCTCGCCGAGCGCGACACGACCGCCGGCGCGCTGATCGTCTCCACCCTCGCAGGGCTCGACGTCGAGGCGCGCCTCGCGCTCACGAGCCCTGACGCCGAGCGCCTGCGGCGACGGCTGCTGGACCCGTAGAGCGGTCGCGCAGCGCCCACGCCGCGCCGAGCCCGGCGCAGGCGACCGCCGCGCCCGAGAGCGCGAACACCGCGCGCGGTCCGAGATCCGCGGCGATCGCCGCCGAGAGTGCGAAGGCGGCGACGAACGCCGCGGCGTCGGCGGAGTCCTTGAACCCGAATATACGGCCGCGCGCGTGCTCGGGCACCGCGCGCTGCAGCAGCTGCTGCTCGTGCACGAGCGAGAGCGCGGATCCGAAGCCGGTGACCGTGAACGAGATCCCGGCGACGAGCAGCGACGGCGCGACCGCCGAGGTCAGCAGACCCGCCGCGGCGATCGCGAACCCGGTCAGGTAGCGACGCCGGTAGGCGCCGATCGCATCCTCGCGCGCGCTCCACGCCGACGCCCCGACCGCGCCCGCCGAGAACAAGCCGACGAGCAGCGCGAAGCCCTCCGGCCCGGCGTGCAGTGGCCCGCGGGCCAGAATCGGCTCGACGACGTTCATTAGCGCGCCGGCAGTGACCGAGGCCATCGAGGCGGCGAGCAGCACGCGCACCCCGGTCGTGGTGCGCAGCACGCGCCAGCCGTCGCGCAGATGCCCGAGCACGCCGGTGGCGGTGCGTTCCACGCGTGCGGCGGCGTCGGGCAGGGTCAGCGCGACGACCGCGGCGAGTGCGAACGTGGCTGCGTTGAGGCGGACGACGTCCGCGGCGTCGGCGACCGCGAAGAGGGCGGCGGCGATCACCGGTCCGACCAGCGTGCCGATCTCGTCGAGCGCGCCCCAGGTGCCGATCGCGCTCCCGAGCCGGTCCGGGCCGGCCAGGGCGGGCAGCGCGCACTTGGACGCCGGCCGGTAGAGCGTGGTGCCGACGCCGGCCAGCAGCGCGAAGCCGACCGTGCCGGCGAACCCGTCGGCCGCGGCCACGCCGAAGAACGCCGCCGCCCGGATCGCGTCGGCGATGAGCATCGTCCGGCGCGGGCTGAAGCGATCGGCGAGCGTGCCCGCGAGCGGTGCGAGCAGCACGCTGGGCAGGAAGTCCGCGGTCAGCACGAGCGCGATCGCCCACGGCGAGTGCAGCCGGTCGTAGGCCAGCACCAGCAGGGCGATGTAGCCGGCCGAGGTCCCGAGCGAGGACTGCAGGTGGCTGAGGAGCAGGCGCCTGAGCGGCCCGCGGGTGCGCAGCAGCGTCAGCATGTCCGAACGGCGTCGGGACCGGCGACTTCCAAGATCGCCGGTCCCGCGCCACGTGGACTAGCCCCGCTTCTGCGGCATGTGCCTTCACCCCCGGTGTGAACGACCCGCTCGACCGCGCGAGCGTACCGGAAGCCGGGGCGACACGCTCGCGGTGTCAGAGCACGCGTTCCAGGCGTTTCGTCGCGGTCGCCTCGTGGGCGGGCATCAGGTCCGCGCGGGAGATCTCGGCGACGTGCGGCGCGACCGCGCGCACGCCCTCGTCCGTGTCGATGCGCTGATAGGTGAGCGTCTTGAGGAACTTGGCCACCGAGAGCCCGCCGGTGTAGCGCGCGGCCCGTCCCGTCGGGAGCGTGTGGTTGGTACCGATCGCCTTGTCGGAGAACGCCACGGTCGCCCGGCTGCCGAGGAAGATCGAGCCGTAGTTGCGCAGGCGCTCGAAGTACCACGCGTCGTCGGACGTGTGCACCTCGAGGTGCTCGGTGGCGACCTCGTCCGACAACCCGACCGCGTGCTCGCGGTCGTGCGCGACCATCACCACGCCGTGGTCCTCCCAGGCACGGCGGGAGGTGTCGTCGGCGCCCGCCGCGGCCAGCGCGTCGAGCTGGCGGGCGATCTCATCCAGCACCGCCTGGCCGAGCGCCTCGGAGGTCGTGATGAGCACCGCCGGCGAGGACGGCCCGTGCTCGGCCTGCGCGAGCAGGTCGGCCGCGACCAGCTCGGGGTCGGCGGCCTCGTCGGCGATCACCGCCACCTCCGACGGGCCGGCGAGCAGGTCGATGCCCACCCGGCCGAACAGCTGGCGCTTGGCCTCGGCGACGAACGCGTTGCCCGGGCCGACGATCATGTCGACCGGCCCGATGCCCTCGATCCCGAAGGCCATCGCCGCGAGCGCCTGCACGCCGCCGAGGGCGAAGATGCGGTCGGCCCCCGAGGTCGCGATCGCGTGCAACGTGGGCGCGTGCACCGTCCCGCCGCGCGGCGGCGTGCACGCGATGACTGCTTCCACGCCGGCGACCTTCGGCACGAGCACGGTCATGAACGCGCAGGCCAGCATCGGCACGCGGCCCGACGGGCAGTAGGAGCCGACGGCGGCGACCGGCACCTGGCGCTGGCCCAGGAAGACGCCGGGGAGCGTCTCCGCCTCGAAGTCGGTCAGCGTCGCGCGCTGCAGTTCGGCGAAGTGGCGGATCTGGGCCTGCGCGAACTCGATGCTCTCGAGGAGCGACGCGGGCAGCGAGGCGGTGGCGGCGGCGACCTGCTCGCGTCCGACCTCGAAGCTCGGCGGGTCCCAGCCGTCGAGCTCGCTGGAGTAGGCGCGCAGCGCATCGGCGCCGCCGCGCTCGATCCGCAGCAGCATCTCCGAGACCCGCTCCGCCACGGCCCGGTCCGGTCCGGTCGCGGCCTCGGTGGTCGGGGACTTCAGCAAGAGGGGAGCGTCGACCATCGGCCGAGCCTAGGTGGCACTCGAGTAGAAATCTACGCTTAGACTTCTTTCACCTCTCCAAGGAAACGCCTTGACGCTGCAGCAGCTCGTCTACTTTCGCACCGCCGCCGCGCTCGGCTCGTTCAACGCCGCGGCGCGAGCGCTGCACTGCACGCAGCCCGCGGTGTCCGAGCAGGTGCGCCAGCTCGAGCGCGAGCTCGGCGTCGCGCTGTTCGCGCGCGGCGGCCGCGGGCTTACGCTGACCAGTGCCGGGCGCGCGTTCCTCGGCCACGCCGAACGCGTCGCCGAGGCCGCCGACGACGCGCTCGCCTCCGTCGGCCGGCGCACCGCCGCGCGCCGGCGCGTCGTCACGATCGGGACGTTCCGCAACGCGCCCTACTACGACATCGCCGGGCTCGCCCAGCGCTTCTGCGCGGCGCATCCGGACCGGCGGCTGCAGCTGCCCGGCCAGAACTCGGCCGACGTGGCGACCGCCGTGCGCGGCGGCGACATCGAGGCGGGGATCGTCGTGCTGCCGGTCGACGACCGCGTGCTCGACGTGACGCCGCTGTTCCGCGACGAGGTGCTCGCCCTCACCGCCGACCCCGAGCGCACGCGCGTGCCGATGAGCATCGAGCGCCTCGGCGAGGCGCCGCTGATCCTCTACGACGCCAGCCACGGCTTCGACGACCCGACGCGCCGCCAGCTCGCCGCCCGCGCGCAGGAGGCCGGCGTGGTGCTCGCGCCGCGGATCGAGGTCGAGCACGTCGAGACCGCGTTCCAGCTCGTCGCGCTCGGCCTCGGCGACACGATCGCCGCACGCGCGGTCACCCGTCGCGCGGGCCTGCCCGCTGGCGTCTCGGCGGTCAGCCTCGCCGAGCCGATCCACGACTCGTTCGCGCTCGTCACCCGGCGCGGCGCGCAGCTCTCCCCCGGGACGCACGCGCTCGTCGACCTCGTCGCCGGCTGGGCCGAGTCGGTCGCGGCGCAGCTCGTCTAGGCGCTCAAGAGACGAGCTGCGTATACAGCTCGGGCCGCCGGTCGCCGAAGGCGTCGGCGTGCGCGGTCAGCCGCTTGTCGAGCGCCGGCGCGAGGTCCAGGTCGGCGAGCAGCAGGCCGGTCTCGCGCGTCTCGGCGGCGACCCACCCGTCGACGCCGATGATCGTCGCCCCACCCGTCCACTCGAGCCCGCGTTCGGTGCCGAGGCGGTCCGCGCAGGCGACCGCCATGCGGTTCACGCGCGCCGCCGCCATGGCGACGACCGCCTCCGGCGGGCGCTCGCCGTCGGGACGCGGGACAAGCGGCCAGTTCGTCGGCACGGCGAGCAGCTGCGCGCCCGCGAGCGCGACCGCGCGGGTCAGCTCGGGGAACTCGAGGTCGTAGCAGATGACCACCCCGATCCGGCCGGCGCGCGTCTCGACGACCGGCGGCGCCTCGGTGCCCCGCGCGAACAGCAGCTTCTCGCCGTCCCACAGGTGCAGCTTGCGGTAGACGGCGCGTAGCCCACCCGCGTCGAGCAGCGCCGCGCTGTTGTAGATCTCGCCGTCGTCGCCGCGCTCGCAGAAGCCGGCGACGATCACGACGTCGGCCCGCGCGGCCTCATCCGCCCACTCGCGGAGGATGTCGTGGTCGCGACCGATCGCGGCGGCGGCGACCTCCTCACGCGAGGAGAACAGGTAGCCGGACGTGATCAGCTCGGGCAGTACTACGACGTCGGCGCCCGCGTCGATCGCCTCGCGGATCGCGGCCAGCGCGAGGGCGCGGTTGGCCTCCACGTCGCCGAGAGTGGGCGCCAGCTGCTGGACCGCGACGCGCGTCATGCCGAGGATGTTGCCAGCCCGGCGCGCACCCGTCCCGCCAGCCCGGGGGCGAACGCCACGATCGCCGTGCCGATGACGAGCCAGATCAGCACGAGCCAGCCGAAGTACGAGTACGGCGACTCGACGTGGACGACGTTCTTGTAGATCGTGTAGACCACGAATGCGCCGCCCAGCGTCGGGATGATCACCTGCCACGCCGGCGCCTTCGCGGGGCCGTCGAAGAACAGGAAGCGGATCGCTCCGGCGGTGGCGAGGACGTAGGCGACGAGCAGCGAGATCGTGCCGAGCGTCAGCGCGTAGAACGTCGCGTCGAGCACCGAGGAGCCGGCGATGCGCTGGCCGACGAGCCCGAGCCCGATCACGACGAGCACGACGATCAGCGCCCGCGAGGGCTGGCCGTGGCGCGAGAGGCGCGAGAGCCCGCCCGTGTTGCCGGTGGCGTCGCGGTTGAGCGCGTAGAGGATGCGCGCGGCGCCGCTGGCCGTGCCGAGCGAGATCGCCAGCAGGCTGATCGTCGCCATCAGCGTCAGCACGTCGGCGTAGGCCGAGCCGATGTAGGCCCGGCCGAGGTCGCCGAACGGCGAGCCGCCGATGTAGGCCTGCACGCCGGCCGCGTCGGTGCCGTAGCCGAGCGACTGCGCGGCCGCCGTCAGCAGGTAGAAGGCGCCGACGACGATCACCGCGACGCGGATCGCGCGCGGGATCTCCGTCTTCGGGCTCGAGGTCTCCTCGCCGAGCGCGGCCGCGCCCTCGAAGCCGGCGAAGGCGAGGAAGCCGTAGACCGCTGCCGAGGCGATCGTGCCGATCCCGCCGCCAGGCGGCAGCTGCAGGAAGTGGGCGTTGAACGTCTGCCCCCGCGGCCCGTGGCTGAAGATCAGCGTCGCGAAGATCACGAGGCTGAGGATCGTCACGAGCACCGCGCCGAGGATCTCGGAGGCGAGCAGCGACCGCGTGATCAGGCGGATCTCGTTGAAGGCGAGCGCACACACCCCGGCCAGGCCGATCAGCGCGATCCACACCCACTCGCTCGTGTGCAGGATCCCGACGTCGCCGAGGAACTGCCCGCCGAAGAGACCGATCTCGATCGTCGAGCCGCAGCCGATCGCCGTGTAGGCGCCGAGCAACGCCCAGCCGGCGAGGAAGCCGAAGCGAGGACCGAGCGTGACGCCGACCAGGGCGTAGACCGAGCCGGTGTGCGAGATGTGCTGAGAGAGGCGGACGAACGCGTAGGCGACCAGGGCGACGCCGACGACCGCGAAGATGAACGAGAGCGTGACGCCGCGCCCGATGATCCCGGCGGCGCCGGTCCCGAGCAGCGCGATCGCCCCGACGGGGCCGATCAGACCGACCGAGAACGCCGCCGCGTCGACGACCTTGAGCTCCTGGTGCATGCCCTGCGAGGGCGGCGTGGTGACGGCCATGGCCGGACGCTAGCCCTGGTTGCGAATCTTCGCCAGACCTTGATCTCCTTGGTCACGTCAAGGCGCTGCTTTGAGCGTGCGGGGCTCGTTACCGTGGAGTCCCGTGCGGATCGCCACCTGGAACGTCAACTCGGTCAAGCAGCGCGTGCCGCGGCTGCTGCCGTGGCTGGACGAGCGCGAGCCGGACGTCGTCTGCCTGCAGGAGACCAAGCTCGCCGACGACAAGTTCACCGAGCTGCTCGGCGCGGAGCTGTCGCAGCGCGGCTACGAGGTCGCCCTCCACGGCGAGGCGGCGTGGAACGGAGTCGCGATCCTGTCGCGCGCCGGCCTCGAGGACGTGGTCCCCGGCATCCCGGGCGGCCCTGGCTTCCCGCATCAGGAGGCGCGCGCCGTCTCCGCCACGTGCGGCGGCATCCGCTTCACCTCGGTCTACGTGCCCAACGGCCGCTCGCCCGGCTCTGAGCACTACGCGTACAAGCTCGCCTGGCTCGGCGCGCTGCGCGAGATGATCGCGGCGGGGCCCGCCGAGGCCGTCGTGCTCGGCGACATGAACATCGCGCCGACCGACGAGGACGTCTTCGACCCGGAGGCCTACGAGGGCCACACGCATGTCACGCCGCCCGAGCGCGAGGCGCTCGCGGCGCTGGAGGCCGTCGGGCTGCACGACGTCGTCCGAGACCGGTGGCCGGACCAGCGCGTGTTCAGCTACTGGGACTACCGCGCCGGCATGTTCCACCAGGACCTCGGGATGCGGATCGACCTGGTGCTGGCCGGCGCGCCGGTCGCCGAGCGCGTGAAGGCGGCGTGGATCGACCGCCAGGCGCGCAAGGGCAAGGGGCCGAGCGACCACGCGCCGGTGATCGTCGACCTCGACGAGGCGCCCGACGGGGACATCGGCCCGGTCGTGCCGCCGCCGTCGGCGCCCGTCACCCGGCGGGGCGCGAAGAAGCTCCCGCAGTCGCCGGACTAGTCGTCCGGCTCGTGCGGCCTGTCGCGGTCGCGCGAGGGCTGGACGCGCTTGGGCTCGCCCGGCATCTTCGGGTAGTCCGGCGGATAGGGCATGTCGCCCTGCCCCTCGTTCTCGTAGAGGTCGAGGAGCGGCTGCAGCGAGTGCGCGGTGTCGTCGATGCCGGCGTGCAGGTCGCCGACCGCGGCGAAGCGCGCGGGCATGGTGGCGACCGTGAAGTCCTCGGGCGCGACGTCGGCCAGCTCGTCCCAATGCAGCGGCGCGGAGACGGGCGCGCCCGGCTTGGGCCGGATGCTGTAGGCCGAGGCGATCGTGCGGTCGCGCGCGTTCTGGTTGTAGTCGACGAAGATGCACTCACCGCGCTCCTCCTTCCACCACTTCGTCGTCACCTGCCCCGGCAGGCGGCGCTCGAGCTCGCGCCCGAAGGCGATCGCGGCGTGACGGACGTCGGTGAACGTCCAGCGCGGCTCGATGCGGACGTAGATGTGGATCCCGCGGCCCCCGGAGGTCTTGGGGTAGCCGGTGTAGCCGAGGTCGCCGAGCAGCGTGCGCGCCTCGGCCGCGACGCGCACCGCGTCGTCGAAGTCGGTGCCCGGCTGCGGGTCGAGGTCGATGCGCAGCTCGTCCGGATGGTCGACGTCCGCGGCGCGCACCGGCCACGGGTGGAAGGTGATCGTCCCCATCTGCGCCGCCCAGCCGACGACCGCGATCTCCGTCGGGCAGATCTCGTCCGCGTGACGGCCGGAGGGGAACTGGATCCGCGCCGTCTCGACGTACCCGGGCGCGCCGCGCGGGATGCGCTTCTGGAAGAACGCGTCCCCTCCCCCGCGCTCGCGCGTGGAGAGCCGGATGCCCGGATGCACGCCCTTCGGCCAGCGCTCGAGGGTCGTCGGGCGCTGCCTGAGCGCACGTAGGATCCCGTCGTCGACGCTCAGGTAGTAGTTGACGACGTCGAGCTTCGTTACCGGCCCGGTCCGCTCGGTCTCCGGGAAGATCAGGCGGTCGGGACTGGAGACGCGCAGCTCGCGCCCACCGGCGTCGACGGTCGTGGCCTCGGAGGTCGCCATGCCTCCGCGGAGCCTACCGGCGGGTCAGTGCCACGGACGACCGCCGCTCCAGGCGTGCCAGCTCTCGACCTCGATCCAGGCGCTGACCCGGCCGCGGTCGCGCCGCGCGTACGGCTTGCCCGTGTAGTGCGTCGAGAGCCGGTCGATGTCGGCGAAGTCCTCGTCGTCGCGCAGCGTCGTCACGCGCCCGTGCAGCGAGATGTGCCGGTACCACTCGTGACCGTCGAGGACGGTCAGCGACACGGCGGGGTTCTCGCGCAGGTACGCGAGCCGGCGGCGGCCCTCGTCCATGTTCACGAGCACACGGCCGTCCTCCCAGACGTACCAGGTCGCGACGGTGTTCGGCCGGTCGTCGGGCTGGACGGTGCCGATGACGGCCGGGTTGGGCTTGGCGAGCACCTCTTGCAGATGCGGCGGGAGCGGTGGCTTGGGCATGTTGAGAGGGCTACCCGTCCGCGATGCGCTCGAGCAGCGCGACCGCCTCGCGCAGCAGCTCGCGCTCGTGCGCGTCGAAGTCGCGCTCGAGCGTCTCGCTCAGCCAACCCTCGCGATGGGCGCGGCTCGTGTGCAGGGTGTGCAGACCCGCATCGGTGAGCTCGACGAGCGCGCGGCGGCCGTCGTCGGGATCGGCGCGGCGTGTCACGAGCCCGGCGCACTCGAGCTCGCGCACGGTCTGCGCCATCGACTGCGGTCGCATGCGCTCGGCAGCCGCGAGCTCGCTCACGCTCGCCGGACCGTGCCGGTCGATCCGGCCGAGCACGGTGAGCTGCGGCATCGCCGGACCGGGCTCGGCGCGCAGGCGGCGGATGACGCGCCCGATCGCGACGCGCAGCTCGTGCGCGAGATCCGCGGTGCCGACCGTCTCGCTGCTCATGGCGCATCAGCATAGATGTAGACAGGTAACCTGCACAGGTAGCCTGTATGCCTATGCCCGAGCACACGGACCGGTACAAGTGGGTCGCGCTGTCCAACGCGACCCTTGCCGTGCTGCTCGCGACGCTCGACGGCTCGATCACGATCATCGCGATGCCCGACATCTTCCGGGGCATCCACCTCGACCCGCTGATCCCGTCGAACTCCTTCTACCTGCTGTGGATGATCCTCGGCTACCTGGTCGTCACGTCGGTGCTCATCGTCAGCCTCGGCCGGCTCGGCGACATGGTCGGCCGCGTGCGGATCTACAACCTCGGCTTCGTCATCTACACGGTCGCGTCGCTGCTGCTCGCCGTCGACTGGCTCGACGGCCGCGGCGGTGCGATGTACCTGATCGTGTTCCGGCTCGTCCAGGGCGTCGGCGGCGCGTGCCTCCTGGCCAACTCCGCGGCGATCATCACCGACGCGTTCCCCGCCCACCAGCGCGGGATGGCGCTCGGGATCAACAACATCGTCGGCGTCAGCGGGACGTTCGTCGGCCTCGTCCTCGGCGGCATCCTCGCCCCCATCCACTGGCGGCTGGTCTTCCTGATCTCGGTGCCCGTCGGGCTCTTCGGGACGATCTGGGCCTATCGGCGCCTGCGTGAGCTGAGCTCGCCGCGACGGGCGCCGATCGACTGGCCCGGCAACCTCAGCTTCGCCGTCGGGCTGATCCTGCTCATGACCGCCGTCACCTACGGCATCCGGCCCGCGGGTGGCCACGCGGTCGGCTGGGGGAGCGCCCGCGTGCTGACCCTGGCGGGCGCTTCGCTCGCGTCGCTCGTCGCCTTCGTGGTGATCGAGCATCGCTCGGCCGAGCCGATGTTCCGGCTCTCGCTGTTCCGCATCCGCGCGTTCACGTTCGGGACGCTCTCGACCTTCCTCTCGTCGGTCGCGCGCGGCGGGCTGATGTTCATGCTGATCATCTGGCTGCAGGGCGTCTGGCTGCCCGAGCACGGCTTCTCGTTCACCGAGACGCCGCTCTACGCCGGCATCTACATGCTGCCGCTGACGATCGGCCTGCTTCTCGCCGGGCCGACCTCCGGCTACCTGTCGGACCGCTTCGGCGCCCGCTGGTTCGCGACCGGGGGGATGGTGCTGACCGCCGTCGGCTTCGGGCTGCTGATGCTGCTGCCGACCGACTTCTCCTACCGGGAGTTCGCGGCCGTCCTCGCGCTGATCGGCATCTCGATGGGCTTGTTCGCCTCGCCGAATCGCGCGGCCGTGATGAACAGCCTCCCGGCCAGGGCGCGCGGCGCCGGCGGTGCGATGAACCAGACCTTCCAGAACTCCGCGCAGGTGCTCTCGATCGGCGTCTTCTTCACGCTGATCGTGATCGGGCTCGCGGCGTCGCTGCCCTCGACCATGAGCGCCGGGCTGGAGGCCCACGGCGTCGCCGCGGCGACCGCCCGGCAGGCGTCGCAGCTGCCGCCGATCTCGATCCTCTTCGCGGCGTTCCTCGGCTACAACCCGATCGAGCACCTGCTCGGCCCGCATGCCCTCGCCGGCCTCACCGCGCACCAGCACGCGGTGGTCACCGGCAACACGTTCTTCCCCACGCTGATCTCCGGCCCGTTCCGCGACGGCCTGCACGTGGCCTTCACGTTCGCGATCATCGCGTGCCTGATCGCGGCGGCGGCGTCGCTGATGCGCGGCGGACGGCCTGCCGGCCCCGAGCCGGAAGCGCTTCGCGTCGAGGTCCGCCGTCCGCGGGCGGGCGCGCCGCAGGCGGCCGAGGCGCGTCGCTGACGGCGGTCACATCCGCTCGTCGCCGGCGGTCATACCGGTGATGACCACCAACGCCGGAGGCACAACGATGCAGCGGAGACTCGTCTACACAAGCGTGCTCGTCAGCGACCAGGACCAGGCGCTCGACTACTACACGAACGTCCTCGGCTTCGAGCCGCGGGTCGACGGCCCGACGACCGACGGACCGCGGTTCTTGACCGTCGGCCTCGAGGGCCAGGACTTCGAGCTGGTGCTCTGGCCGGGAACGCCCGGACAGGCCC
>DATBDM010000111.1:0-10348 GCA_036269915.1 Solirubrobacteraceae bacterium
GGTGCGGTCGTTCTGCACGACGCGCACGTGCTCACCGGCCTCGGGGACCGTGTCGAAGCCGAGCACCTCGACCGGCTCGGACGGCTTGGCCTCCGTCACGCGGGTGCCCATGTAGTCGGCCATCGCGCGGACGCGACCCCAGTGGGCGCCGGCCACGAGCGCGTCGCCGACCTTCAGCGTGCCGCGCTGGACGAGCACGGTCACCACGGCGCCGCGGCCGGGATCCAGGCGCGACTCGATCACCACGCCGGATGCCTCGGTATCCGGGTTGGCGGAGAGCTCCTCGATCTCGGCGACCAGCAGGATGTCCTCGAGCAGCTCGTCGAGGTTCTCGTGGGTCTTGGCGGAGACGTCGACGAACATCGTCTCGCCGCCCCACTCCTCGGGCTGGAGCCCGAGCTGGGTCATCTCCTGGCGCACGCGCTCGGGCTGCGCGCCCTCCTTGTCGATCTTGTTGACCGCGACGATCATCGGCACGTCGGCGGCGTTCGCGTGGTCGATCGCCTCGCGGGTCTGAGGGCGCACGCCGTCATCGGCGGCGACCACGATCACGGCGATGTCCGTCGACTGGGCGCCGCGGGCGCGCATGGCGGTGAACGCCTCGTGGCCCGGGGTGTCGAGGAAGGTGATCGTCTTGTCGTCGCGGTGGACCTGGTAGGCGCCGATGTGCTGCGTGATGCCGCCGGCCTCGCCCGCGGCGACCTCGGTCTCGCGGATGGCGTCCAGCAGGGACGTCTTGCCGTGGTCGACGTGGCCCATGATCGTCACGACCGGCGGGCGCGGCTCCAGCTCGTCCTCGGAGTCCTCGAACTCCGGCTCGGCCTCGGCCTCGTCGGCCGCCGAGACGATCTCGATCTCCTTGTCGAACTCGTCGGCGAGGATCTGGATCGTGTCGTCGGACAGGGTCTGCGTGACCATGGCCATCTCGCCGAGGCTCATCAGCTTCTTGATGATCTCCGGGACGGGGACGCCGAGGTACTCGGAGACGTCCTTGACCGTCGAGCCGGAGTTGATCCGGATCGTCTGCGCCTTGAGCTGGGAGACGTCCTGCGCGGCGGGCTCCTCGAAGGTGCCGCGCCGGCGCCGGCCTCCGCGTCGCCGCGGCGGGCGCCGCGGGGCGTAGCCACCGGGACCGCCGCCCGGACCGCCGGGACCGCCGCCCGGACCGCGCCGGGCCGCCTGGGAGTCGATCACGACGCGGCGGACACCGCCGCCCGCGCCCGGTGCGCGCTCGCCCTGCAGCGAGGAGCGCGTCGGCCGCTGGCGGTTGGCGCCCGCGCCACCCGCGCCGCCGGCACCACCGGCCGGCGCGGCGCCGCCCTGGCCGTTGCGGCCCTGCTGCTGCTGGCGCGCCTGCTGCTCGCGCTGCTGCGCGGCCTTGCGCTCCTGCTCCTGCTGCTGGCGGCGCTGGAGCGCCTCCTGCGCCGCGCGCGTCGTCGGCCGGTTGAAGCCCATCCCGCCGGCCGCGGGGGCCTGGGGCTTGGGCTTCGGCTTGGCGCCGTTTCCCGCCTCCTTGGGCGGAGTCTTGCCGGTGAGCGCCCGATCGGCATCGCCCTCGTCGACAGCGGAGGCGGCAGCCTTGACGTTCAGGCCGTACGCGTTGAGGCGCTTCATCACCTCCGCGGTCGGCATGTCGTACTGCTTGGCTAGCTCGTGGACGCGCTTCTTGGCCATGTGTGTATGAAGTCTACGGTCTCCGACGGGATGGACACGGGCGCCTTGAAGGCGCGATTGAAGCCGCGGCGGGCCACCGCGGTCTCCCAGCACTCACGGGCGGGATGGAGCCACGCGCCCCGTCCAGGCAACGTCCCGTGGGGGTCGGGCACGACCCGGCCCTCCACGGTAGCGAAGCGGTGCAGCGCGGCGCGCGGGACGCTCATCCCGCAGCCCGCGCAGCGCCTGGCTTGCGGCCCGCCCGTCAGGTCTGCCCGACGACGTCGGAATCCTGGTTGGCGAGCGCCTGGTGGGACTCCAGTCCGCAGTAGCGCGACCCGGGCAGGGCGGCGTTCGGGCAGCGCCGGCCGTTCGCGAGGATCGCGTGGCAGCGGCCGCCGACGTCCTCCTCGCCCTCCTCGTACTCCCCGTCGGACTCCTGCTTGGAGAAGTCGGTCTCCGAGCGGATGTCGACGCGCCAGCCGGTGAGGCGGGCGGCCAGGCGGGCGTTCTGGCCCTCGCGCCCGATCGCCAGCGAGAGCTGGTCGTCGGGGACGATGACCGTCGCCTGCCGGTTGGTGTCGTCGACGAGCACCTCGCGTACGCGCGCGGGGCTCAGCGCCTTCGCCACGAAGCGGGCGGGCTCGTCGTTGTAGGGGATGATGTCGATCTTCTCGCCGCGGAGCTCGGACACGACCATGCGCACCCGCGAACCACGCGGGCCGACGCAGGCGCCGACGGGATCGACGCCGTCGGCGTGCGAGACGACGGCGATCTTCGAGCGGTACCCCGGCTCGCGGGCGACGTTCGTGATCTCCACGAGCCCGTCGGCGATCTCCGGGACCTCGAGCTCGAACAGGCTCTTGATCAGCTCCGGGTCACGCCGCGAGACGATGATGCTCGGCCCGCGGGTCGAGGAGGAGACCTCCTTGATCACGGCCTTGATGCGCTGCGAGTGGTCGTAGCGCTCGCCGTCGACCTGCTCGGACTTCGGCAGCAGCGCCTCGACGCGCTCGCGCAGCTGCACGAGCGTGTAGCGCGAGTCCGACTGCTGGACGATGCCGGTGATCAGCTCGCCGACGCGGTCGCGGTACTCCTCGAACATCATGTCGCGCTCGGCCTCGCGGATCCGCTGCAGGATCACCTGCTTGGCGGTCTGCGCGGCGATGCGGCCGAAGTCGGCCGGCGTGACGTCGCGGGTCTCGATCTGGTCCTCGAAGTCGGCCAGGCGCGCCGGGTCGATGTCGGGCGCCTCGGGGATGATGACCTCGCCCGTCTCGGGGTCGACGCGGCGCTCGAGCGCGCCGGTCGCCTGCTCCTCGGCCTCGTCGAGGAGCTGGTCCTCGAGGTCGGGCGGGAGCAGGAACTCCTCGACGATGAAGTCGCCCGAGTCACGGTCGACGCGGACGCGGGCGTAGCGGGCAGCACCGGGCTGCTTCTTGTAGGCCGACAGCAGGGCGTCCTCGAGGGCGCCCATGAGCTTCTCCTCCGCGATGCCCTTCTCGCGGCCGAGCGCCTTGACGGCTTCGACGAGCTCTTGAGACATGGGCTACTCCCCCAGCAGATTCGATCGATGGATGTCGTGGTAGGCGATCGACACGACGCCCGTGTCGGCGGCGACGGTGATCTCGTCGTCGGTCGCTCCCAGCAGCTCGCCCGTGAAGGATCGCCGGGAATCGGCACCCGCCCGCCCGCCGCGGGTGCGGACGCGCGCCTTCCGGCCGACGAAGCGGCGGAAGTGCTCCGGCTTGGTGAGCGGGCGCTCGGTCCCGGGCGAGGAGACCTCGAGCGCGTACCGCTCACGGATCTCGGGGAGCTGACGGGTCACGCGCTCGCAGAGCTCGAGCGTCACGCCGTCGGGGTGATCGATGAACAGACGCACGACACGGCCGCCGACGACCTCCGCGAGGATCACCTCGACGGTCGGTTCGGTCTCGGCCAGACGGGCCTCGATGTCGGTCTGGATCGCGCTCATTGTCACCCCCTCCGATCGGTCCTTTACATGAAGAAAGCGGGCGAGCGCCCGCTTTCGGAATACGGCCCGAGGCCGTGAAAGCTGTGTCATCAGGGTAGCACCGGGACGCAAGCCCGGAGCCGCCCGTGAGCAGCTCTCAGTCGTTCCCGTGCACCGTCACGGACGCCCGCTGGAGGGTCCAGCGCACGCTCGCGGAGCGGGCACGGCGGCTCCGGCGACATGGGCGACCGGGTCCGCGAGGGCGAGCTGGCCCATGCCGGCGCCGATGACTCGATGCACCCGCGCGTCAGGCCGCTGCGCGGGCGCGGTCGCGGTAGATCCGGTAGTCGCGCCGGTCCGGCTTCATGGTCGCCGCGAGCACGAGCGGCTTGCGCGCCTCGGCCGGCCGGCCGAGCTCCATCAGGGCCCGCCCCAGGCAGAACAGCGCGTAGTCGTTCGTCGGCGCCTGCTCGACGACGGCCTCGAACTCCCGGCGCGCCTCCTCGAAGTGGCGGGAACGGAAGTACGCACGCCCCAGCGCCTCGCGGATCGACGTCTTCTCGGGCTCCAGCCTGGCCGCCTTGGCGAGGGGCACCGTGGCCTGGTGGAACTCCCCCTCGGCCAGCAGGGCGTGGCCGCGCTGGTAGAGGTCGTACACGTCGTCCATGTGGAGCAAGTGTAAAGGGCGATCCGGGCGCTCAGAGCGGGGGCAGCGCCCACCAGGCGCGCAGGCGGCCGCCCACCCCGTGGCCGCGGCCCAGCTCGGTCCGCAGCGCGCGGCGCTGCGAGCGGGTCGGCTCCGCGGTACGCCCGGCGTAGCGGGCGTCCTGGATCGCGCGGATGTAGGCCGCCGCGGCCGGGGTCCGGGCGAAGGCGGACTCGAGCGCGCTCAGCGTCGTGCCCGGTGCCCCACCGCGGCCCGTCCGGCGCAGCGCGCGCTCGAGTTCGTCGACCGCCGGGGGCGCGGGGCGGCGGATGCGCCAGACCGCCCAGGCCGCGGCGGCGACCGCGAGCAGACCGACGACGACCAGCAGGGGGATCCGCCACCACGGCGCCGGGTCGGCGACGGCGGCGGCCCGGATGCGCGTGCCGCCCTTGTCGCCCGGCAGCAGCGGCGCGCTCGCGGGCCGGCCGCTCGGGCCGGTGCCGGTCGCCTCGTCGGGCTGGTTGCGCGGCGGTGCGGCCGCCGGGGTCGGGTCGAAGGTCACCCAGCCGATGCCCGAGTACCAGACCTCGACCCAGGAATGGGCGTCGAGGTCGCGCACGACGTACTCGTTCGCCCGCCGGTCGAGCGCGCCCGAGGTGAAGCCGGTCGAGACCCGCGCGGGGACGCCGCCCATGCGCAACAGCAGCGCCATCGCGCCGGAGTACTGCTGGCAATAGCCCGTCTTGGCCTTGAGCAGGAAGCCGGCCAGGTTCTCCGCCGCCGGGGGCGGCGACTCGGTGTAGGAGAAGGCGGCGCCGCCGAGGTAGCGCAGCACCTTCGCGACGTAGTCCTCCTGGTCGTGGGTGCCGCGCTTGAGCCGTCCGACGAGCTTCCAGACGCCCGCGTAGGGACCGCGGGTGAGAACGTCGCGCGCCGCCGCGTAGCTGCCGGCGGTGGTGCCGTCCTTGGCCGCGACGGGCAGCTGGCCCGAGCCGTAGCTGGGGAAGTACAGGAGCTGGTCGACGACCGGGTTGACGGGCAGCGGCGGCTTCTGGGGCAGGTACACCCGCAGGTAGGGCCAGACGATCCGGTCGTCGGCCGGCGGGGCGGCGTGGCGCTCCTCCTCGGTCGGCTGCGGCGAGTAGATCTGGGCCGTGTAGGCGTCGCCGCGTTGCAGCGTGCGCGGCGCGCCGAAGGTCCCGTCGCCCTCCATCGTCGTCAGGTCGCCCGGCGAGTTGACGTCGAACGCGTAGCCGCCGGTGATGAACTGGTTGGTCCGCAGGTTCTGGACCGTGACGCGGATGTTCTCCGTCCAGCGGTCGACGGCCTCGGGGTCCTGCGGCGTGGAGATGTCGGTCGAGAAGCCGTCGTCGCCGTGGACCCAGTGGCGCCCGTCGAACGTCGTCAGGTTCTCGGCCTTCCAGTAGGCGGGCCGCTTGGCGCGCACGCGCAGCATCTCGCGGCCGTCGCGCGGCCAGTGCAGCGGCCCGTAGGTGTGATTCCACGAGTAGGCCGTCGTCTTGGAGGTGGAGGCGTCGAGCGCCCACGCCTCGTAGTCGAACCACGGCGTGTCGGAGTTGATCAGCGGCGCGATCAGCAGCCCGCCGACGATGACCACGCCCGCCACGGCGCCCGCGAGCCGGACGTCGCGTACGCGCAGCCGCTCGAGCCGCAGGAAGGCGAGCACGAGCATCGCCAGCACCGCGCCGCGCAGGAACTCGCCGGCGAAGGCGAGCGTCACCGTCGGCACGGCGTAGAGGACGACGAGCAGCAGCAGCGCGAGCCCGGGCACGCCGAGGCGCCCGGCGCGCCGCGGCCAGAAGGCGGCCAGCGCGGCGACCGCGACGAGCGCGGTCCCCCCGACCGGGATGACGAGCCGGATCCACGGATCGAACCCGCGATAGGGCACGCGCACGCCCGGCAGTCCCTGGATGCCGCGCGTGATCCCGGAGGCCAGCTCGTCCCAGTGCGACGGGTGCAGCAGCGTGCGCGGCATGCCCCCGGCGAGCATCGCCAGCACGAGCGCGACGACGGCGATGACGACGCCGGCCAGTTGCGGATAGCGGCCCGGCAACGCGCGCGCACTCCACAGCGCGACCGCGACGCCCAGCGCGATCAGCAGGGCGAGCGCCCCACGCCCCGGCACGCCCGGCTGGAGCAGCGCCATCCAGTGCAGGACCGCGAAGCCGGCCAGCAGGAAGAACGCGAGCCCGCGCGCGACCGGCAGCGGGAGGGTCGGGTCCCGTGCGTCGCGCGCGTCCATCAGCCGGCTCCGCTCGAGGCGGCCGCGAGCGCGGCGGCGGCCCCGGTCCGCGTCGCGACGTAGCCGAAGCAGCCGGAGACCTCGATCACGGCGCGCCGGCCCGGCAGCTCGGCGGGGAGGATCAGCAGGCAGCCCCCGGGCGTACGCCCGAGCCCCCGCGGCGGGCGGTCCATCGGCCGCGCGGCGACGAGCATCACGAGCCCGCGGCGATTCTGCGCCGCGACCAGCGACGGCCCAGTGTGGTCGCCGACCAGCGCCAGGCGCACGTGCGCCTGCGGCCACCCGAGCAGGTCCGGCTCGATCACGCTCGCGCGGCGGTCGCCCGGCAGGAGCAGGGCGCAGCCCTGGCGGCGCGCGAAGTGCACGGTCAGCGACGCGGCGGCGCGGACGGCGGCGTCGAGCGACTCCTCCGAGGTCGGCGAACGGGGGTCCATGACGACCAGCGGCCGCGAGTCGGCCTCGGAGATCAGCTTGCGCTCCATCAGCCCGGCGCCGCGCGCGAGCGCCGGCCAGTGGATGCGCGAGGCCGGCGAGCCGTCGCGGGCGGGGCGCAGGCCGTCGATCTCGGTCTCGGCGGCGGCGATCAGCGCCGCGCGCGCGTGCGCGGCCATCGCGTCGCCCCCGCCGCCCGTGGCCACGACGGGCGACGTGCGCGGGAGCACGAGCAGCTCGTCGCCGTGGGCCCCGCGCACCGTCCGCTCGGCGAGCCCGAAGGGATCGCGCAGGACGAGTGCCGGCGGCTCGAGCATCCGGCGCCCGCGGCGGGCGAAGGTCACCTCGACGTGCACGCGGGCGCGGCGTCCGCCGGGCTTGAAGCGCACCGGCTCGGGCAGCAGCGGCTCGTCGATCCAGCCCGGCGGCAGCGGCAGCCGGCCGGCGAAGGCGTCGATCTCGACCTGCAGCGGCTCCTCCTCGACGACGCTGCGGCGGCTGATCGCGCGCTGCACGCGCGCCCCGCGGGCGCCGAGGCCGATCCAGACGGCGGCGCCGAGGCCGAGCAGCACGAGCGCCGAGCCCGTGACGTAGAGCGGCTCGGCGTCGAAGGTCCCGGCGACGAGCAGCAGCAACAGGCCGAGGCCCGCGCAGCCTGCCGCCGAGCGCACCGCGCGCTCCTAGAGCGCCGGAGTCGCCGACACGGCGTCGGTGACGATCGTCGCCCGCTCGATCCCCGCCGCCTCGGGGACGAGCATCAGCCGGTGCGCGAGGACCGACGGCGCCAGCGCCTGGACGTCGTCGGGCAGCGCGTGGTCGCGGCCCTGTACGAGCGCGCGCGCCTTGGCGGCGCGCAGCAGCATCAGCCCCGCGCGCGGGGAGGCGCCGAGCTCGACGCGCTCGTCGACGCGCGTGCGCCGCAGCAGCGCCACGACGTAGTCGCGCAGCGCCTTCGAGGCGTGGACGCGCATGGCGGACTCGATCGAGTCGAGCACCTCGGCGCGGTCGGCGACCGCTTCGAGCTCGAGCACGCGGTCGCCGGACTCGTGGCCCGCGAGCATGCCCGCCTCGTCGGCGGCCTCGGGGTAGCCGAGCGACAGGCGCACCATGAAGCGGTCGACCTGCGCCTCGGGGAGCGGGTAGGTGCCCTCGTACTCGACCGGGTTCTGGGTCGCGAAGACCATGAACGGGCGCGCGAGCTCGTGCGAGTGCGCGTCGACGGTGACGTGGCGCTCCTGCATGCACTCGAGCAGGCCCGACTGGGTCTTCGGCGAGGCGCGGTTGACCTCGTCCACGAGCACCACGTTGGCGAAGATCGGGCCGGGCCGGAACTCGAAGCGCGCCTCGCGCTGGTTGTAGACGTTGGTGCCGACGATGTCGGCGGGCAGCAGGTCGGCGGTGCACTGGACGCGCGCGAAGGCGCAGTCGATCGAGCGCGACAGCGCCCGCGCGAGCGCGGTCTTGCCTACGCCCGGGTAGTCCTCGACGAGGATATGGCCCTCGGCGAAGAGCGTGACGAGGACCCGCTCGAGCACGTCGTCGCGGACCTTCACGGCGCGGCGGACGTTGCCCGCGATGCGCTCGGCCACGCCGACGGCCGCCTCGACCTCCTCGGGCGCGACGTTCTCGGGGACGGGCTCGATCGGCTCCATGATCAGCGGCGCACCTTGCTGTCGGTATATGAACGATGGCTAAGCACCGTGTCGAGGATTACGCGCGCAACCTCGACCTTGCTCGATCGTGCCACGTGACGCTCCTCCGAGTCCAGCACGATCACCACTTCGTTGTCGGGGGTATCGAAGCCGATGCCGGGCGCGCCGATGTCGTTGACCACCACCGCGTCGAGCCCCTTGCGTTCGCGCTTGGCGCGGCCGTAGGCGACCGCCTCCTCCCCGTGCTCGGCCGCGAAGCCGACCAGCAGCTGGCCCGGGCGCCGCCGCGCGGCGAGGCTCGAGAGCACGTCCTCGGTGCGCTCGAGCCGCAAGTCGAGCGCCTCCCCCGTCGCGTCCTTCTTGAGCTTGCCCGCGTGCGGCGAGGCCGGCCGGTAGTCGGCGACGGCGGCCGCCATCAGCAGGACGTCGGCGTCGTCGAAGCGCGCGTCACAGGCGGCGGCAAGCTCGGCGGCGGTGACCACGGGGACGACCTCGACCCCGGTCGGCGCGGACAGTGTCACGTTGGCGGCGACGAGCGTCACCCGCGCCCCGCGGCGGGCCGCTTCCTCGGCGAGCGCGTAGCCCATGCGGCCGGAGGAACGGTTGCCGACGTAGCGGACCGCGTCGATCGGCTCGCGCGTCCCGCCCGCGGTGACCAGGACGTGCAGGCCGGCCATGTGGGCGGAGTCCGGATCCCCGATCGCGGCCTCGACCGCGGCCAGCAGCTCGGGCGGCTCGGGCAGGCGCCCGATGCCGCGCTCGCCGATCGAGGCGAGCGAGCCCGTCCCGGGCTCGAGCACGCGCGCGCCGCGCTCGCGCAGGCGGGAGAGGTTCGCCTGCGTGGCGGGGTGCTCGTACATCGCCGCGTTCATCGCCGGGGCGACGATCAGCGGCGCGCGGCAGGCGAGCGCAGCGGCGGTCAGCAGGTTGTCGGCGATCCCCGCGGCGAGCTTGGCGACGGTGTTCGCCGAGGCGGGGGCGATCAGGAAGGCGTCGGCGCGCTCGACCAGCGCGAGGTGCGAGAGCGGAGCGTGCTGCGGGAGCGGGTCGCCGGGGAAGACGCCCCGCATCGGGTCGGGCTCCCACTCGGTGAGCAGGACCGGGGCGCCGGTGATGCCGGCGAAGGAGGCGGTCCCGACGAAGCGCGTCGAGGCCTCGGTCTGCACGACGCGGACGCTGTGCCCGGCCTTCATGGCCAGGCGCGTCAACTCCAGTGCCTTGTAGGCGGCGATCCCGCCGCTGACCCCGAGCAGGAGACGGGCCATGGCGGGCTCCGGTGCGGCGATTCCCTACCGGTAGTGGTAGTTGATCTTGCCGCTCGCGACTTCCTCGAGGGCGATCGTGAGGTAGTTCTTCGAGCCGGTGTCGACCATCGGGGGCGGGAACTCCTCGAAGGTGCCCTCACCGAGGTTGTGGTAGTACGAGTTGATCTGCCGCGCCCGCTTGGCGGCGACGATGACGCTCGCGTACGGCGAGTCCACATTCTCGAGCAGTCGGTCTACGCGGGGTGAGATCAAGGCGGTTCCTCCGTGGGGATTCGGCCTACTGATGGTAGCGGTGCGCGGATTCGCCGACCGCGGGCGCGCGCCGCGTCACGCCCGCGCGAGTGCGGCGCGGACGACCTCCTCGAGCGCCTCGACCGCGTCCTCCAACCGGTCGTTGATCACCACGTGCGGGAACTCGCGCTGGGCGCGGAGCTCCTCGCGGGCGGTGTCGAGGCGGGCCTCGACCTGCTCGGGGTCGTCGGT
>DATBDM010000112.1:0-48459 GCA_036269915.1 Solirubrobacteraceae bacterium
GCTGGATGCCCGACGCCTACCGGGCGATGCCGCTGCCCGCGCTGGCCGTGTTCTCGGGCGTGGTCTCCAAGGTCGCCGCCTACGGGTTCCTGCGCATCGTCCTGCCGCTGTTCCCCGACGCCGTGCACGACTTCCAGACCGTGCTGCTGGTGTTCGCGGTCGTCTCGATCCTCTACGGGTCGCTGATGGCGTTCACGCAGACGCACGCGCGGCTCATCCTCGGCTACTCCTCGATGGCGCAGCTGGGCTTCATCACGCTCGGCATCTTCGCGGTCGACCGGGCGGCGTCGGGTGCCACGGGCGCGCTGCTGCAGGCGGTCAACCACGGGCTCGTGGTGGCGCCGATGTTCTTCGTGGTCGCGCTGCTGGCCGAGCGCGCGGCCGGGTCGGAGGACATCCGCGACATGGGCGGGATCGCCTTCCGCGCGCCCGTCCTCGCCGCGCTGTTCCTGATCGCCACGCTCGCGACGCTGGCCATGCCGGGCTCGGCGAACTTCGTCGGCGAGTTCTACATCCTGCTCGGCGTCTTCAACTCCAAGATGGTGTTCGCGTTCGTCGCCGCGCTCGGCGTCGTGCTCGCTTCGGTGTACGCGCTGCGGCTCTACATCCGCGCGATGCACAACCGCGCCGGGACCTCGGTCGTCGGCGGTGACCTGCGGATCACCGACGCGCTTGTCCTGGTCCCACTGATCGTCGCGATCATCGCCTTCGCGCTCTACCCGCAGCAGGCGCTGCAAGACGGCCAGCGCGCCGTGCGCGCCTCGGTCGCCCGCGCCGTCGTCGGCGGCGGCCCGCAGGCCGCGGCCGCCAACCAGACGGCCTCGACGACGCAGGGGGTCACGCCATGATCGGGCTGCTCGCCGCCGCCGGCGCGCCCGCGACCAGGGCGCCGCACATCGACTGGGGCTCGATGTCGCAGATCGTCGCGCTCACCGCCGGCGCCTGCATCGTGCTCCTCGCCGGCCTGCTGCGCTCACCCTGGGTGCGCCGCCACGGCGTCCCGATCCTGTCGATCCTCACGCTGGCGGTCACCGCCGGGCTCGGCGTCTGGCAGTGGGGCGAGAATCGCACGATCGTCGACGGCGCGCTGGCGATGGACGACCTCACGCGCGCGCTCACGATGCTCTTCTGCGCCGGCGGGATCGCCGCGGTGCTGATGTCCTGGCGCGAGTCGGCCGTGACCGAGGCCGGCGAGGGCGAGTACTTCGCGCTCCTGCTGCTCTCCGTGCTCGGCATGGTGGTGCTCGTCGCCGCCGCGAACCTCGTGGTGCTGTTCGTCGGCTTCGAGCTGCTCTCGATCCCGCTCTACGTGCTGTGCGCGACGCGCATGCGCCGCGAGCACTCGCTCGAGTCCGGGCTGAAGTACCTGATCATCGGCTCGGTCGGCTCGGCCACGCTGCTCTACGGCCTCGCGCTGCTCTACGGCGCCGTCGGCGACACGTCGCTGGCCGTCATCTCGCAGCGCGTCGGCGGCCTGCGCGACGACACCCTGCTGCTGACCGGCGTCGGGCTGATCGTCGCCGGCCTCGCGTTCAAGGCGTCGGTGGCGCCGTTCCACCAGTGGACGCCCGACGTCTACGAGGGCGCGCCGACGCCGATCACCGGCTTCATGGCCGTCGCGACCAAGGCCGCGGCGTTCGGCGTGCTGCTGCGCCTGTTCGACGTCGGCCTGATCGACGCGGCCGGCACCTGGGGCCCGGCGATGGCGGTGCTGGCGGCGATCACGATCGTGGTCGGCAACGTCGGCGCGATCGGTCAGAGCTCGCTCAAGCGGATGCTCGCCTACTCCTCCGTCGGGCAGGCGGGCTACATGCTCGCGGGCGTCGTCGTCTCGACCAAGCTCGGCGTCCAGGCCGTCGTCTTCTACCTCTTCGCCTACCTGCTGATGAACCTGACCGCGTTCGCGGTGATCACGATCCGGGAGCGCGAGAGCGGCCTCGGCGACGACATCGCCTCGCTCTACGGCACGGGCGCGTCGCGGCCGTGGCTCGCCTGGCCGATGACGATCGCGATGCTCTCGCTCGCGGGCTTCCCGGCGACGATGGGCTTCTTCGGCAAGCTCTACCTCGTCGAGGCGGCCGTCGACAACGGCTACGCCTGGCTGGCGGTCTTCATCGTGCTCGGCTCGGCGATCTCGCTCGCGTACTACCTGCGCGTGATCGCGGCGGTCTGGATGCGCTCGCCGAGCGAGGGCGAGGGCCGGCTCGCGGCGCTCACGACAGCGCGCGGCGGGGAGCCCCGCCCGCTGATGGCCGGCGGCTCGATCGAGGCCGACGAGGAGGACGCGGCCGCCGAGCAGCCGCTCGGCACCCGGCTCGCGCAGCCCGAGGTGATCGTCGTCGCGGTGGTGTGCGCCGCCGCGACGGTGTTCTTCGGGATCTATCCGTCGCCGCTGTTCGACGTCGCGCGCGATGCGGGCGCGGCGCTGACGAACCTCGTCTAGACCTGGACCGAGCCGGGGGGCGAGTTTCGGGCGGCGTGCCCTATGGAGGGCATGCCGCCTCCGCACCTGCGCTCGTCCCATGGTCAGGCCTCGCTGGACTACGTCGGGCTGCTCGCCGTCGTCGGCGTCGCCCTGGCGGGCGCGGGGGCGGCGACCGGGATCGCCGCCGAGATCCCGCGCGCGGTCGTGCACGCGGCGCGCACCGGCATCTGCATCGCCGGCGGCGACGTCTGCCGGGCGTCGGACGCGGCGGCGGCCGGGCTCGCGCCGTGCCTGACGGGCGAGACCGCGCAGGGCCGGGGGCTCGCGGTGACCGTCCTGTCGTTGCACCTCGGCCACCGCGGGTCGTGGACGGTCGCGCAGCGCTCCGACGGCTCCGTGCTGATCACGCAACTGGAGGACGACGCGATCGGACTCGCGGGCGGGATCGGGCTGGCGCTGGGGCCGGTCGTGGACGTCGGCGGCGCGGCGACGTTCGACCTCTCGCTCGCGCACGGGCGGGCGTGGGAGCTGCACTCCGCGTCGGCCGCGGCGGCGCTGATCGCCGCCGTGCGCCGCGGCGACGATCCGCCCGTCGCGCCGACCTGGCGGTTCGGCGACGCCGGCGAGGAGGTCGCCGGGTTCGCCGGCGTGTCCATCCCCGGCGCGACGCTGACCGCACTCGAGGCCTCAGGCGGCATGTCCGTCGGGTTGCGCGTCGGGCACGGGCAACGCACGACCTACGTGCGAGTGCACGCCGGCGTGTCGACGCCGCTCGGCGATCTCGTCCCGGACGCCCGTGGCAGCTCGGACGGTGCCGACGGCGGCGGGGCGCCGCTGCTGCTCGGCGTGACGCGCGACGTGCACGGGCTGCGCGAGCTGAGCTTCCGCCGCGCCGCGCCCGGCGCCGCACCGGGCGAGGTCGTCGAGACCGTCGGGCGGCTCGACCTGCGCGATCCGGTCAACCGCGCGCTCGCCGAGCCGCTGCTCGCGCGGCGCATGCCGTCGCCGCCCGACCTCGGCGCGGCCCTCCGCGCCGTGCTGCTGCGCACCGCCCGCGCGGGAGTGATCGAGCGCTCGGTGTACGCGGTCGAGGACCGCTCACACGAATGGGCGGGCGCTCTGAACCTCGGCCTCGCGGTCGGCGTCGACGTCTCCGAGCTCGACGTGCGCCGGCGGCTCGTCGACGCCGGCGCGTGGGTCTCGGGCTCACCGGAGCGCCGCCGCGCCGACTGCCTCCCGGAGCTTGCGTGACCGGGGTCGCGAGGGATCCGAGCGCGGCGCTAGGGTGGCGCTCCCGGTATGCGCTATCCGAGCGACGATCTGAGCCCCGACGAGCGCGCGCGCATCGCGCCGCACGTGACCCACCTCGACGGTCCCGTGTTCGGCCTGGTCAACCTGCCCGAGACGGTCAAGGGTGCGCTGTTCGCCCGCTACTCGCGCTACCCCGGCACGTTGCGACGGCTGTTCCTCGATGAGTTCGCCGCCTCGCTGCCCGAGCCCGGCGAGGGCGGCCGCGCGGCCTGGGACGGCGACGAGGGCCGCCGCGCGGCGGAGCTCTACGAGCGCATCTTCGTCGGCTACGGGGACGACTCGGTCGCGCAGCTGGGCGGGGTCCACGTCGCCTGCGAGTGGGTCTCCAACGTGCTGACCAAGGTGCTGCAGCGCCCGCGGCTCGCGTCCTATCTCGAGCAGTCGACGCGCTACATCGCCTACGACACGCCGATGGGCGGGCAGGCCGAGCTGGGCTACCGCTATCACCGCGACGAGCGGCTCGGTCCGGAGTACGCCGCGGCGATGGACGGGCTGTTCGGCGCCTACGCCGAGGCGCTGCCGCGCGTGCGGGCGTGGGTCGACGAGACGTTCCCGCGCACCGACGGCGAGCCCGACGCGGCGCGCCGGCGCGCGGTGCAGGCCAAGGCGCTCGACCTGCTGCGCGGCCTGCTCCCCGCGGCGTCGCTGTCGCACATGGGCATCTACGGCTCGGGCCAGGCCTACGAGCAGCTGATCCTGCACCTGTTCGCGCATCCGCTGCCGGAGGCGCGCGACTACGGGCGCATGCTGCTCGACGCCGTCCAGGCGGTGACGCCCAGCTTCGTCGCGCGCGTGGAGCGCCCGGAGCGCGGCGGGGAGTGGGTCCACTACCTCGAGCGCCGCCGCGAGGCGACCGAGCGCTGGGTCGCCCACCTCGGCCTCGACCGGCGCGACCCGGGCCATGACGACGGGCCGTCGGTGCGCCTGACCCAGGTCGACGGTGACGAGGACCGGCTGCTCGCCGCGCTGCTGTTCGAGAGCGCGGCGGTCGCCGAGGGGGAGTCGCTCGGCGCGGTCGGCCGGCTCGGCCCCGACGAGCGCGCCCAGCTCCTCGGCGACCTCGTCGGCGAGCGCACCAACCGCCGCCATCGCCCCGGCCGCGGCTTCGAGGCGCTGCGCTACCGCTTCGAGATCGTCTCGGACTACGGCGCCTTCCGCGACCTGCAGCGCCACCGGCTGCTCACCGTGCAGTGGCAGGCCCTGACGCCGGACCTGGGCGCCGCCGTCCCCGAGGAGGTCGTCGAGGCCGGTTGCGGCGACCTGTACGAGGGCGCGCTCGAGCGCTCGCGGGCCGAGTACGAGCGCCTGGCGGGCGAGGGCCTGATGGACGCCGCCCCGTACGCCCTCTGCCTCGGCTACCGGATCCGCTACGTGCTCGACCTCAACGCCCGCGAGGCGATGCACCTGATCGAGCTGCGCTCCGGCCGCGAGGGCCACCCGAGCTACCGCGCCGTCGCCCACGAGATGCACGCCCAGATCGCGGACCGCCACCCCGCGGTGGCCGAGGCGATGCGCTATGTCGACACGAGCTCCGAGCCGCGCCTCGAGCGCATCCTCTCCGAGATGCGCACGCACGCCCGCCGCGCCGCGTACTCGGGCTAGCGGCTCCCCTACCGCCCGCGCTGCGGCGGGAGCGCCCACCACGCCCGCACCACTCCGCGCACGCCGAGCCCCGAGGCCAGCGCGCGGCGCAGGCCGCGGCGCTGGGCGCGCGTCGGGGGCGCCGGGGTCGGGCCGTAGCGCGCGGCGCTCAGCGCACGCAGGTAGCCGACCGCGTCGGGCGACGTGCCCAGCACGCGTTCGAGCTGGCGCAGCGTCGTGCCCGTGGGCTGCGGGCGGCCGGCGCGGCGCAGCGCCGCCTCGAGCTCGACGAGCGCGCGCTCGGAGCCGGACAGGCCGCGCAGCTGGCGGCGGCGCAGGAACGCCAGCACGCCGACGCCGGCCAGCAGCAGGACCACGACGCCGCCCAGCGCCCACTGCCACCACGGCGTCCCCTGGTCGATGGCCGCGCCACCGGGAGTGCGCGTCGTGGCGCCCGCCAGCGGATCGTGCAGGAGGTCGGCGCGCACGCCCACGCCGCGGCGCGCCGCGTCGCTGACCCCCCCGCCGCCCGCGCCGGCCGCGTCCGCCGCGGCGCCGCCGTTGTCGGTGACCTGCGGCAGGTCCTCGAGCGCGAAGATCTGCGAGCGCGCGGGCGTCGTGGAGGGCGTCGGGTCATAGGTCACCCAGCCCGCGCTGTCGTACCAGGCCTCGACCCACGCGTGCGCGTCCGTATCGCGCACGATCCAGGCCTTGTATCGCGTCGAGTAGCCGCCGGGGCTGAAGCCGGTGGCCACGCGCGCGGGGACGCCGCCCATGCGCAGCAGCAGCGCCATCGCCCCCGAGAAGTGCTGGCAGTAGCCCTCCTTGGTGTCGAACAGGAAGCCGTCCAGCGGGGCGCGGCCGGCGGGCACCGGCGCCGGGCGCTCGGAGTAGGTGAACCCCTGCTGCAGGTAGCGGTTGACCTCGAGCACGTACTGCAGCGGCGTCTTGGCGCGGCGGCGCAGGCGCATCGCCAGCCGGTACGTGCGCGCGTACTCGGAGCGGCGCATGACCTTGGCGACGTCGAACGACGACGTGTTCGCCTGCGGGTACTCCGCGTAGGCGTCGCGCTGATCGCCGAACCTGCGGAAGTGGATCACCGCGTAGCGGATCCGCCCGTGCCCGCCGCGGCCGACGGCGTGCCGGCTGAGCCCCTTGCCGCGCGGGAACGGCGCGTGGACGAGCAGGTCGTCGGCCTGCTGGCCGCGTTCGCCCGAGGTCGCCTCCGAGAGCGCGGCGGCGGGCGGCTCGGGGACGTGGACGGTCGCCGTGTAGGAGTCGCCGCGGTGCAGGTCGCCCGGGACCCGGTAGGCGCCGGGCCGGCCCGACGGGACGACGGTGCGGCTCGCGTCGCGCACCGCCATCGTCGTGCCCGCCGCGATCAGGTCGGGCGAGCGCATGCGCCGGATCTCGACCTGGATCGTGTTCGTCCACGCGGGCCGGTTGCGCCAGTCCTCCGGGACCTCGGTGTCGGTCGTCTCGCTGGTCGCGTTCGGGCTGCGCGCGACCCACTCGCGCCCGTTGAAGCGCTCGAGGTTCTCCGCCTTCCAGTACAGCGGCTTGGGCGACTTGACCCGCAGCACCTCGTTGCCGTCACGCGGCCAGTCGACCGGCCCGTAGGTCTGGTTCCAGCGGAAGTTCACCGGGTCGTTGGGCCCGATCGCCTCCGAGAACGCCTTGTAGTCGAACCACGGCGCACCGCGATCGGCGGTGGCGGCCAGCGGCAGCGCGCCGGCGAGCGCGACCCCCACGAGCGCGGCCAGCCCGAGACCCGGCCGCAACGGCAGCCGCTCGAGCCACAGGAAGACCATGCACAGCCCGGCGAGCGCGACGCCGAGCACCGCCGAGGTCGTCCCGCCGAGCGCCACGACCGGGGAGACGACGAGCACGAGCAGCAGGGCGAGCGCGATGAACGGGAACCCGCGCTCGCCGCGGCCCGCGCGCGGCCACAGCGCGAGCAGCGCCGCCGCGAGCACCAGCCACGCGCCGAGGACCTCGAGCGCGATCCGCGGTCCGGGCTGGAGCGCGTCGTACGGGAGCCGCACCGTGCCGGTGCTGCGGATGCCCTCGAAGACCGTGCTGACGAGCTCGCCCCAGTGCACGGGGAGGACGAGGCGGGCCGGAGCACCCGAGAGCAGCGTGGCCAGCACGACGCCGCCGAAGGCGGCGCCGAGCACCGCGACGGTCCGGCGCGTACCGGCCAGCCGGTCGCACGCCACCACCGCGCCGCCGGCGGCCAGTGCCGCGACCACCCACAGCAGGGCCTGCCCCGCCGGGTAGCCCGCCACCTGGCGCTGCCACTCGAGCGCGCCGAGCGACCCGAGCGCCGCGAGGCCGATCAGCCGCGCGACCCAGATCGGAACGAGACGACCGTCGGCGGGCTCCTCCTTGCCGCTGCTCCCCCAGCTCGCCCGTGATCGAGGACGCCCGCCGTGCGCCGGGTATCGAGCCGTGCTCACCTCACGGATTCTGCCATGAGATCGGCGCTGTGCAGCGGTTTCATGGGGGTTACCTGCCCAGCTCGGCCTGCCGCAGCTCGATCCGGCGGATCTTCCCGGTGAGCGTCTTCGGCAGGTCGGGGACGAACTCGATCCGGCGCGGATATGCGTACGCGGACAGCCGCTCGCGCACGAACCCCTGCAACTCACGGACGAGCTCGTCGGACGGCTCGTGCCCGTCGGCGAGCACGATGAACGCCTTGACGACGTTGCCGCGACGCTCGTCGGGCGAGGCGACGGCTGCCGCCTCACGCACCGCGGGGTGCTCCAGGCACGCCGACTCGACCTCGAACGGGCCGATCCGGTAGCCCGCCGCGATGATCACGTCGTCGGCGCGGCCCTCGTACCAGAAGTAACCCTCGGCGTCGGCGCTCGCGGCGTCCTTGGTGTGGAACCAGTCGCCGTCGAAGGTCTCCCTCCCGGCCTCCTCGTTGCGCCAGTAGCCGAGCGGGTAGTGCGGGTTCGACCGTGCGCGCAGGCAGATCTCCCCGCGCTCTCCGCTGGGCAGCGGGCGCTCATCCTCGTCGAGGACCTGCACGTCCCAGCCGGGCATCGGCCGGCCCATCGATCCCTCGCGCACCTCCATCCACGGGTAGTTGGCGACGAGCGGATAGGACTCGGTCAGCCCGTAGTAGTCGAGCACGGTGAGCCCGTACTGCTCGCGGAACCAGCGGATCGCCTCCGGGTTCAGCGGCTCGCCGGCCGAGCAGACGCGGCGGAACTTCTGGGGATAGCGCTCGCCGGCGTTCTCGATGCTCATCATCGAGCGCATCGCCGTCGGCGTGGTGAACACGTTCGTGGCCTCGTGGCGCGAGAGGAAGTCGAGCTGCTTGTGCGGGTCGAAGCCGCCCTCGCGCTGGTAGACGAGCTGCAGTGCGCCGTAGCGCCAGGGGCCGAACAGCGGCGCGATGCCCGCTGCCCACGCCCACTCGCCCATGCCGTGGAAGCGCTCGCCATCCTGCACCTCGTGGCAGTACAGGAACTCCTCGTGCGCGAGCAGGTAGCGGTGCGCGTGCACGATGCCCTTGGCCAATCCGGTCGTGCCGGAGGAGTAGTAGAGCTGCGCCGGGTCGTCGGCGAGAGTGTCCTCGGGGGTGAAGTCGGGACCACCCTGCGCCAGCAGCGCGTCGTCGAGGATCAGGACGTGCTCGACCAGGGAGCCGTCGACGCGGCCCGCGTTGGCCTCGTTGGTCACGAGCACGCGCGGCTGGGAGTCGGTCACGCGGTGGCGGATGCCGTCGTCGCCGTAGAGCACCGACATCGACAGCAGGATCGCGCCGCACTTGAACGTGCCGAAGAACGCCGCGGCGGTCTCGGGCGTCGGCGGCAGCAGCATCGCGACCCGGTCGCCCTTCTCGACGTCATGCTCGCGCAGCACGTTGGCGAAGCGGTTCGAGAGCTCCTGCAGCTCGCCCCAGCGGACCTCCCGGACCGTGCCGGCGAAGTCCTCGTGCACCATCGCGAGCTTGTCGGGCGGATGCTTGTCGCAGACGTCCTGGGCGATGTTGTAGCGCTCGGGGACATGCCATTCGTGTGCGGCGACGACCGCCTCGTAGGACCGCTGCTCCGCCTCGGCCATGCCCGTCTCCTCTCCTCGCGTCTGGCCTGCGGGATCCTACGCCGAGTTCTGGGCATAAGGGCTCCATGGGAGAGCTGGCTGGCAGGGCCGCGCTCGTCACGGGCGCCGGCAGCGGCATCGGCCGCGCGATCACCGAGCGGCTGCAGGCCGAGGGCGCCGACGTCCTCGCCGTCGACCTGACCCCACCCGGCGACGGGCCGGGCACGCCGTTCGAGGCCGACCTCACGACGCGCGAGGGCAACGCGGACGCGGTCGCCACCGCGCTGGAGCGCTACGGGCGCCTCGACGTCGTCGTGCCCAACGCGGGCTTCCAGCACGTCGCGCCCGTCGCCGAGTTCCCCGAGGACCGCTGGGACGCGATGCTCGCGCTGCTGCTGACGAGCCCGTTCCTGCTCGCCAAGGCCGCCTGGCCGGCGTTGCGCGACTCCGGCGACGGCCGCTTCATCGCGATCGCCTCCGCGCACGCGCTCGCCGCCTCGCCCTACAAGTCCGCCTACGTGGCGGCCAAGCACGGCGTGCTCGGGCTCGTCCGCACGCTCGCGCTGGAGGGCGCCGAGGACGGGATTACCGCGACCGCGGTCTGCCCCGGCTACGTGCGCACGCCGTTGGTCGAGGCGCAGATCCCCGACCAGGCCGCGCAGCACGGCATCAGCGAGGAGGAGGCGCTCGAGCAGGTCATCCTCGCCCCCCACGCGGTCAAGCGGCTGATCGAGCCGGAGGAGGTCGCGGCGACCGTCGCCTTCCTGGCGGGACCGAACGGGCGCGCCTTCACCGGCGCGCCCGTGACGATGGACCTTGGCTGGACCGCGCGCTAGCCCTCCTGCCCCTGGCGCTCCTTGATCTTGTCGTTGAGCTGCGACATGACGTCGGGGTCGCGCAGCGTGGTGACGTCGCCGAGCTCGCGACCCTCGGCGATGTCGCGCAGCAGCCGCCGCATGATCTTGCCCGAGCGGGTCTTGGGCAGGTCGTCGGCCCAGATGATCCGCTTCGGGCGGGCGAGCTTGCCGATCCGCTGCGCGACGTGCTCGCGCAGGTCGCCGACGAGCTCGTCGCTGCCGTCCCCGCCGCCCGACAGCGTCACGAACGCCGCGATCGACTGCCCCGTGTCCTCGTCGGCCTGGCCGATCACGGCGGCCTCGGCGACGCGCTCGTGCGAGACCAGCGCAGACTCCACCTCCGCCGTCGAGAGCCGGTGGCCCGACACGTTGATGACGTCGTCGATGCGCCCGATGATCCAGAAGTAGCCGTCGTCGTCGCGGCGGGCCGCGTCGCCCACGGTGTAGACGTCCTCGCCGAACTTCGACCAGTACGTCTCGATGAAGCGGTCCTCCTCCTTGTAGAGGGTCCGCAGCATGGACGGCCAGGGACGCCGCAGCGTGAGGAAGCCCTGCTCGGTCCCGGTGTCCTCGCCCTCGTCGTCGACCACCGAGGCCTCGATGCCGGGCAGCGGCGTTCCCGCCGACCCGGGCTTGGGCGCCTGCATGCCGGGCAGCGTCGTGATCATGATCGCGCCGGTCTCCGTCTGCCACCACGTGTCGACGACCGGGCAGCGCTCCCCGCCGATCACCTTCCAGTACCACAGCCAGGCCTTCGGGTTGATCGGCTCGCCGACCGAGCCGAGCAGCCGCAGCGAGGACAGGTCGTGGCGCTCGGGGTACTCGGCGCCCCACTTGATGCAGGCGCGGATCGCCGTCGGGGCGGTGTAGAAGAGCGTCACCTTGTAGCGCTCGACGATCTCCCACCAGATGTCCTTGTCGGGATAGTCCGGCGCGCCCTCGTACATCACCGACGTCGCGCCGTTGGCGAGCGGCCCGTAGACGATGTAGGAGTGCCCGGTGACCCAGCCGACGTCGGCCGAGCACCAGAAGACGTCCTCCTCGGGCTTGAGGTCGAACACGACGCGGTGGGTGTAGGCCACCTGCGTCAGGTAGCCGCCCGTGGTGTGCAGGATCCCCTTCGGCTTGGCCGTCGAGCCCGACGTGTAGAGGATGTACAAGGGGTGCTCGGCGTCCAGCGGCTCGGCCGGGCACTCGGGGTCGGCGGCCTCCATCGCCTCGTGGAACCAGACGTCGCGCTCGCCCATCGGCGCGTCGATGCCCGTCGACTTGACCACGAAGACCGTCTCGATCGAGTCGACGTCGCCCATGACGTCGTCGACCGCCTGCTTGATCGGCGCGGTCTTGCCCTTGCGCCGCGCGCCGTCGACGGTGATCAGCGCCTTGGCCTCGGAGAACTCCATGCGCTCCTTGACCGACTGCGGCGAGAAGCCGCCGAAGACGACGTTGTGCGGAGCGCCGATGCGCGCGCACGCGAGCATCGCGACCGCGACCTCGGGGATCATCGGGAGGAAGATCCCGACGACGTCGCCGGGGCCGATCCCACGGTCCTTGAGCGCGTTCGCGAAGCGCTGGACGTCGCGGTGCAGGTCCGCGTAGGTGATGTCGCGCTCCTCGCCCTCCTCGCCGCGCCAGTGGAACGCCACGCGGTCGCCGTTGCCGGCTTCCACGTGGCGGTCCACGCAGTTGTAGGAGACGTTGAGCTTCCCGCCCACGAACCACTTGGCGAACGGCGGCTCCGACCAGTCGAGCACCTCGTCCCAGCGCTGGTTCCAGTGCAGGGCGTCGGCCTGCTCGGACCAGAACCCCTCCGGGTCCTGGTCCGCGCGCTCGAAGATGCCCGGATCCGTGACGACGGCCTGCTCGGCGAACTCGTCCGGCGGCTCGAACCGCTCCTGGTCCAGCAAGGCTCCGAGCTGCTGCTCGAGTGTCTGCCCTTCCGTCGCCATGCGAGCTCCTCTCCCGTACGTCGTCTCCTGGTGCTCAGCGCGCCAGCGGGCGCGTCGGCAGCACCGTCCGCCCGAACGTCGCGTTGGTCACCTCGGCGAACGAGGCGTACCACGCGGCGAGCGCGGTCGCGAGCCCGATCCATCCTCCCAGCTTCACGATGCTCTCGTTGCCACCCGAGTTGCCGATCCCGAGCACGATGAACGTCACGGCGAGCAGCAGGAACACGACGGCGACCGCGGCCGAGGTCCGCAGCGACGCGACGAACATGTAGGCGGTGAAGATGCCCCAGGCGATCAGGTAGAGCCCGACGGCATGGCCCGCGTCGGCCTTCGGAATGTCCTTCTCGAAGAACTGCACGAAGGCCCAGAACGACAGCCAGAAGGCGCCGTAGGAGGTGAACGCCGTGGCGCCGAAGGTGTTGCCGGTGCGGAACTCCCACATCCCGGCGAGCAGTTGCGCGAGCCCGCCGTAGGCCAGTGCGAGGCCGAACACCACCGGTTCCGCGCTCGCGCTCACGAGCCCGGCGTTGAACATGCTCAGCACGAAGGTGGTGAGCGCGAATGCGGCCAACCCGAGTGGCGCGGGGTTGGCGGTGACGGGTGCGGCCGGGGGCGCGGGGGCCGCCTCGCGGCGCGTGATGTCGCCCCGGTCCCCGCGGACAGTCGCTGCTTCCATGGCGTCCCTCTCTTCCCCCGCCCGCCCGTCGGGCACGCGGATTCGTCCATGTGACGAATGCCCGCATTAGCACCTTAAGGATTAAGGAGCGATGGGAAAGTGTCGGTTCGCTGACGCTTTCAGGAGCGGCGCTTGCGCTTGCGCCGCGCGCTGCCCGCCATCGACGGACGCTCGTCGGCCGGCCCCTCGACCGCCGGCGCCGGCGGGGCGGGGCGGCCGCGGCCGCGCCTTCGCTCGACGGCGGGCGCCTTGGGCCACGGCTCGGCGCTGCCGGTCCGCCACGCCGGCGGGACACCCGCGCCGGGCCAGATGCCGAAGAGCATGAAGGCGACGGCGACCAGCCAGAACGCCTGCAGCGTC
Organism: Solirubrobacteraceae bacterium; assembly: GCA_036269915.1. GTDB lineage: Bacteria > Actinomycetota > Thermoleophilia > Solirubrobacterales > Solirubrobacteraceae > DATBDM01. Next base: position 13,216 of record DATBDM010000112.1, read on the forward strand.
GAGAGCGGGACCAGCGGGATGATGATGAAGACGCCGACGAAGATCCCGACCACGCCCATGAAGCGGGTGAGCAGCCCGGCGCGCAGCGCGTTCAGGCAGATCAGCACGAAGGCGGCGGCGAGCGCGAACTGCCCGACGAGCCCGATGAACGACGACGCGACGAGCACCGAGGAGCCGGTCACGTCGGCCGCGGCGTCGACCGTGCGCGGGCCGTCGAGGTACGTCGACACGCCGGACGCGCTCGCGAACGTGCCCATCAGCGACGCCACGGCCTGCAGGACGGCGCCGACGAGCGGCAGCCAGGTCGCGGCGCGCGGCAGCTCCCGCCGGCGGGCGCGCACCGCGGCCGCCAGGAAGCTGAGCACCCAGCCGATCGCGATCAGGCCGATCGCGCGCACGACCGACGCGGCGATGACCTCGCCAGCATGGTCGTTGTAGAAGACGTAGAAGGCGTCGCGCACGCTGCGCGTGTCGCCGACCGGCCCCGGGCGCTCCGCGCTCTGCAGCGCCTCGAGCAGGCCGGAGCGCGGCGCCCCGGCGAAGATCTGGTTGCTCCACAGGTCGGCACCGAAGGTGAGGACCGCGCCGAGGATCGCCGCGATCGCGGCGCGCGGGCGTTGGCGTGCCTCCCAGGCGAGTTGCTCTTCGGTGGAGTCGGCGACGGCCACGGGCCGCAATCCTAGATGAGCGGCTACTGCCGGCGCTGGCGCTCGGTGATGCGCGACCCGACGCGCGCGCGCCGCTCGCCGGGGTCGAGCCGCCGGGGCGGCTCGGGGTCGATGTCGTTGCGCCCGGCCACGCGCGACACGCGCTCGCCGGCGTAGAGCACGACGTCGAACACCGGCGCGAGCACGCCGATCAGGGACTCCACGCGGCGCCGCCGCGCGAGCTGGGTAGGAGTGCGCTGCGCCATCAGAGCGCGATTGTAGACTCGCCCGCGTGCTGATCCGCGAGGTCATGACCGAGTCGGTGGTCACCGCCGCTCCCGAGCGCACGGTGCGCGAGATCGCCGAGCTGATGCGCGAGCGCAACGTCGGCTCGGTGGTGCTGGTCGACGGCTCCCGCCCGGTCGGGTTCGTCACCGACCGCGACCTCGCGCTGTCGGTGATCGCCGACGGGCGCGACTTCGCCGACCACGTCGCCGACCATGCCTCCTCGCCGGTCATCGTCGCCCACCCCGGCATGGAGGTCGCCGAGGGCGCCGAGCTGATGGTCCGCCACGGGATCCGCCGGCTGGTCGTCGTCGACGGGGAGCGGCTGTCGGGCATCGTCACGCTCGACGACCTCGCCTCGCGCACCGGCGACGCCGGCCTCGCCGCCACCCTGTCCGCGCGGGTCACGCGCGCGGTGATGCCGGACTTCTTCTTCCACGAACGCGGGGACTAGGCCTCCTCGAGCGCGGCCACCGACGGGCGGCGCCCGGCGATCTGCAGGCCGATGAGGGCGACGATCCCGACCCCGAGCCAGACGAGGCCGACGGTCTTGGCCGCCACGTCGGCCTTGACCATCACGTAGCCGATGATGCCCGCGCCGATCAGCGGCGCGAGCACGTGGCGCCAGGGGTCCACCGGCACGCCCGCGCGGCGCATGCCGTAGTGGCGCAGCACCGAGAGGTGCAGCAGCAGGAAGGCGCTCAGCGCCCCGAAGTTGACGAGAGTCGAGAGCAGCGTGATGCCGTCGTCGCGCTCGGACATCCAGATACCGATGCCGAGCGAGACGGCCGCGACCAGCAGCGTCGCGTTGACCGGCACGTGGTGGCGCTCGTTCACGCGCGCGAGGAACGAGGGGAGCTGGCGGTCGCGCGCCATCGCGTACAGCAGCCGCGACGTCGCCGCCTGCGCGGCGAGCGCGTTGGCGATGCCCCAGGCGATCGCGGTCGCCACCGCGGTGGTGACGTTGAGCCAGTGCCCGCCCGCGACCCCGGCCGCGTCGTAGAACGCCGTGCCGGCCGGATCGCCCTTGCTGATCAGGACGCCGGGGTGCGGCACGAGCATCGCGGCGATCCAGGTCTGGACGATGAACAGCACGCCGGCGATCCCGAGCCCGACCAGCATCGCCCGGCCGATGCGCCGCGCGCTGTCGCGGTTCTCCTCGGCGAGCGTCGAGATCCCGTCGAAGCCGAGGAACGAGAGCACCGCCACCGAGACCGCCCCGAAGATCAGGCCCCACGAGAACGTGTCGGGGTTGTAGAAGGCGTGAAACGAGAAGCCCGAGCCCTCGCCGCCGACGATCGCCGCGAGCCCGATCCCACAGAACAGCGCGAGCACGACGAGCTCGGCGATCAGCATCGCGAAGTTGAAACGCGCGGTGAAGCGGATCCCGAGCGAGTTGACGAACGTGTTGACCACGACGAAGAACACCACCCACGCCCACACCGGCACCTCGGACACGAGCGAGTGCAGCGCCGCCGCGGCGACGACGTAGAGCAGCGCGGGGACGAGCACGTAGTCGAGCAGGATCTGCCAGCCGGCGATGAAGCCGACCGCCGGGTGGATGCCGCGGCCCGCGTAGGTGTAGACCGAGCCGGCCATCGGGAACGCGCGTGCCATCTCGGCGTAGGAGAGCGCCGTGAAGGCCATGCCGACCATGCCCACCACGTACGCCAGCGCCACCATCCCGCCCGAGGCTTGGAAGACGCTGCCGAAGATCCCGAACGGCGCGATCGGGACCATGAAGATCAGCCCGTAGACGAGCAGGTCGCGGAACGACAGCGTGCGGTCGAGCTCCTGGCGGTAGCCGAACCGCTCGATCGACTCGTCGTGCACCGGCTCCGTGCGTGCCCCCATCTCCCGTCCCTCCCTCGCAGGACTCCCGGAAAGCAGCGCGAATCTACCGCCCCAGCGCCGCCCGCGGCGTCGCATGCCGTCGCAGTGCGGGCAGCCGCACCCGTGACTGGGGGTACCCCCGGTGCGGTGGGACGTGCGACGCGAAAGGCTCTCGTCCATGGCCGTTCGCACCGCCGAGTCCCCAGTTGTCGACGCCACTCCGCTCGGCGCGATCTCGGTGCGCCGTGCCCTGGTCATGGTCGCCGGCGCCGCGCTGCTCGTCGGCTCGCTCGTGCTGATCGCCCCCGCGATCGCGGACCTCCCGGACGCCTGGCACCGGCTCGAGCACGGCGACGGCCGCTGGCTGCTGCTCGCGCTCGTGCTCGAGGGGCTCTCCTTCCTCGGCCACGCGATCCTCTTCCGCGCCGTCGGGCTCGACGATCGCGGCCGCATCGGCATGCGCGCCAGCGTCGAGATCACGCTCGCCGGCCACGCCGCGACGCGGCTGCTGGCCAGCGCCGGCGCCGGCGGCGTCGCGCTGACCGCGTGGGCCATGCGCCGTTCGGGCATGGAGCGCGCCACGGTCGCCGCACGCATGACGACCTTCCTGGTGCTGCTCTACAGCGTCTACATGGCCGCGCTGATCCTCGGCGGCGCCGGCCTCGCCATCGGGCTGCTCCCTGGCGGCGGGTCCTTCGCCATCACCGTCGTCCCGGCGATCTTCGGCGCCGCGGTCATCGCGATCGTGCTCTGCGCCCAGCGCATCCGTCCCGGCGAGGGCCGCGGGCGCCGCATCCTCGCCCCGCTCGGCGCCGGCGTGCGCGACGCGCGCCAGATGGTGCGCTCCGGGAACGGCGGGCTGGCCGGCGCGATCATGTGGTGGGGCTTCGACATCGCCGTGCTGTGGGCGTGCTTCGAGGCCTTCGGCGCGTCGCCCGCGATCGCGGTGCTCGTCGTCGCCTACTTCGTCGGCACGCTCGCCAACACGCTGCCGCTGCCCGGCGGGATCGGCGGCGTCGAGGGCGGCATGGTCGGCGCGCTCGCCGCCTTCGGCGTCGATCCGGGCCTCGCCCTGATCGCCGTGCTCGCCTACCGCGGCTTCGCCTTCTGGCTGCCGATCATCCCGGGCGTGATCGCCTACCTCACGCTGCGCCGCACGGTCTCAGGCTGGGAGGCCGAGGATGAGCTAGCCTCACTGGAATGGAAGGCTTCGGCTTCTTCAACGACCCTGATTTCCAGAAGCGGCTGCAGGACATGGCCGAGCAGATGCAGAGTCAGCAGTCGCTCGCCTGGGCTGACAATGCCATCAAGCTCGCCGTCGACATGACGGTCGCCGCGATCAATCGCATGAACCTCCAGGGCACCCCTGAGCAGCAGGCGCAGCAGGTGCGTGCCGTGATGGCCACGATCTTCCCCGAGGCCGTCACGCTCGTGCGCGAGGCCCGCCAGGGCCTCAGCTAGGCCTTCGCGGGCGCTTCGGTCTCCGCCTCTACCTCCTCGCGCGCAGCCCGGCCCGCGGCGATGACCTCCCGGAAGGAGCGGAAGCGGAAGATGAAGACGATCGACGCGAACCCGAGGCCGAACATGAAGGCCGCGATCGCGATCTGCTGGCCGACCGAGTAGGCCGCGACCGTCGCGCCGGTCGCCGTGCCGGCGAAGACCTTCACCAGCAGCGCCTGCTGCACGCCCGCGCCGCCCGGCGTGAACGGCACGAGCGCGGCGACCGCGTTGACGCCCAGCACGAGCAGCACGTTGCGCACCGATCCGCCGACGTTGAACGCGCTCAGCAAGAACCAGAACGCCGTGAAGCGGAAGCCCCAGCCGGCGAGCTGGACGAGGAACACCTCGCGGAGGTAGCGCCGGCGGTCGAAGACGATCGTCACGCCCTGGCGCACCCGCGCCCAGAACGCCCGCACGCGCGCGCTCAGCAGCGCGAAGCCGATCAGGCCGAGCAGCCCGAACACGGTCAGCAGGAACAGCGTGAACCGCATGTGCGAGGCGAAGAACGCGAGGTCGAAGGCCGGCAGCTTGGAGAAGTCCGGCGGCTTCGGGAACGCGCCCTGCGTGAAGGCGAAGGTGAGGATCGGGATCGCCATGCAGAGGTCGAAGATCAGCTCCACCGCGAAGCTCGAGGCGATTGCGGGGAAGCTCGACCCCGGCACCGAGGAGCGCGTCAAAAACAGGCGGACGACGTCGCCGCCGCGGGCCGGTACGACGGCGTTGAAGCCGTAGCCGGCGACGTACGCGCCCCAGATCTTCCGGAAGTCGATGGTCGTCTCCGGGTATGCCGCGCGGAGGATGTTGTACGACGCCCGTGCGCGCAGCGTCATGTAGCAGCCGAAGGCGGCCAGGGCGATCAGCAGCGAGAGCCAGTTGATCGCCGCGAGGCTCGAGAAGAAGTGCCCGACGGCGTCGAAGAACGAGGAGAACGAGTCCCCGAGGGAGGCGAGCAGGGTCACTGGCGTGGGAGGCTAGCGGCGTGTCCGAGCCGACCGCCCATCTGTGCCTGACCTGCGGGACGCAGTACCCGCCGTCCGCCGCGCCGCCCGACGCGTGCCCGATCTGCCTCGACGAGCGCCAGTACGTCGGGGCCGGCGGCCAGGCCTGGATCACCCCGCGCGAGCTCGCCGCCGCTCACACGAACCGGATCGAGGAGGTCGAGCCCGGGCTGCTCGGGATCGCCACCGAGCCGCGCTTCGCCATCGGGCAGCGCGCGCTGCTCGTGGACGGGCTCCTGTGGGACTGCGTGTCGCTGCTCGACGACGCCACGGCCGATGCGGTCGCGGCGCACGGCGGCGTGCGCGCGATCGCGATCTCGCACCCGCACTACTACTCGGCGATGGTCGACTGGGCCGAGCGCTTCGACGTCCCGGTCCTGCTGCACGCCGACGACGCCGAGCACGTCATGCGGCCGAGCCCGCGCGTCGAGCACTGGAGCGGCGAGCGTCGCGAGATGTGGGGCGGGCTCGAGCTCGTGCGGCTCGGCGGGCACTTCGCGGGCGCCACCGTCTGCGTGTGGCCCGGCGGCGCGGACGGCCGCGGCGCGGTGCTCGCGGGCGACGTCATCCAAGTCGTCGCCGACCCGGACTGGGCGAGCTTCATGTGGTCCTACCCCAACTACATCCCGCTGCCCGCACGCGAGGTGCGGCGCATCCGCGGCGTGGTCGAGACGCTGGCCTTCGACCGTGTGTACGGCGCCTGGTGGCCGGCGGTGATGCGCGACGACGCGAAGGCCAAGGTGCTGCGCTCAGCCGGCCGCTACCTCGCGGCGCTTGACAGCTAGAGGTCCGCGTGGGCGTCGAACGCGCCCGCCGGCTCGAAGCCCAGGCGGGCGTAGATGCGCGCCGCCCGCATGATCGCTCATGCGGCGCATGCTGGCACCTCAGGTCTCGGCGGCCGATGCCGATGGCAGGGGAATGCTCCCCTCCCGGCCGGTCCTCTGCGTGCTCACCTCGACGCTCGGACTCGCCTTCTTCTCCAGCGCCGCCGTCGCCTCCGCGTCGACGGCCGACCTGTCGATCTCGAACCCGACGTTCGACGGGTCGCGCGAGGTCGGCACCCGCGCGACGTACGTCGCTCACGTCACGAACAACGGCCCGGACGCCACCGACGCGACGGTCAGCGACCAGCTCGGCGACGCGGAGTCGCTCGTGTCGGCGTCGGCGAGCCAGGGCTCGTGCACGCAGGCGGCGCCCGTGAGCTGCGCCCTGGGAGTCGTCGCGCCGGGCACCGACGTCACCATCACCGTAAAGGTGACCTACGTCGCGACGTCGGATCACAACCAGCACGTGATGAGCGTGGCCGGGTCGGCCGACAACAGCGATCCCGACTCCAACAACGACGCCGGCGGGGCGGAGTACGCGGTCACCGAGCCCGAGGCGCCCGTCGCGCAGAAGCCCACCGCCGAGACCGGCGGCTGGTCGCGCGGGCAGGCCCACCTGGACGTCGACGCCGAGCTCGCGCCGTACGGCTCGGGCACCTACTGGTTCGAGTACGGCACGACGAAGGCGTACGGCCACAAGACCGCCGCCAAGTCGATCCGCGGGCAGAATGGGCTCAAGCGCAGCGCCACCATCGACGGGCTGCACATGAACACGACCTATCACTACCGCGTGGTGCTCGTGGCGCACGGCAAGACCTACCGCGGTCGCGATCACTCCGCGAAGACCTTCGGCAAGATCCTCTTCCCCGAGCTCACGCTGAAGGCGGTCCGCAGCTCCGGCTCCAGCACGACCTACGTGGGCAAGCTCGACCCGGACGGCGTCGCCGACGCGCACGGCTCGTGCAAGGGCAGCGTCTCGATCGAGGTCTACACGCTCGCGGGCGCCACCCTGCTGCGCAGCCGCTCGACGAAGCTCGGCAAGGACTGCGCGTACCGGCTGACGCTGCCCTTCGGCACGCACGACGCCCGCCGCTACGGCAAGAAGGGCAACGTGCTGGTCCAGGCCCGCTTCGACGGCAACCACGCCGTGGCGGCCGTCGGCTCCAAGAGCGACCGCCTCTAGGACCTAGGCGGCCGCACCCAGCTCGCCGAGCGCCTTGAGCACGACGTCGTCGTGCGTCTTGGGCGAGACCTTCGGGAACACCTTCGCGACCGTCCCGCTCGCGTCGATGATGAACGTCGAGCGCTGCGCGCCCATGTAGGTGCGGCCGTACATCGACTTCTCGCCCCAGACGCCGTAGAGCTCGCAGACGGCGTGGTCCTCGTCCGCGAGCAGCGTGAAGCCCAGGCCCTGGCCGCCGTGGAACTTCTTGATGGCCTTGACCGGGTCCGGCGAGACGCCCAGGACCTTCGCGCCGGCGGCGTCGTAGTCGGCCTGGTGGTCGCGGATCCCGCAGGCCTGCGTCGTGCAGCCTGGCGTGTCGGCCTTGGGGTAGAAGTACAGGACCACGGTCTGGCCGCGCAGGTCCGACAGCGTGACGTCGTTGCCGTCCTGGTCGGGCAGCGTGAAGTCAGGGGCCTGGGTGCCTTCCTCGATCATCGGGCGAAACGCTCCTCGGTCACTTGAGCAGGCGCGAGAGCCGGCGGTCCTTCAGGACCCGGTCCTCGGTCTGGTCGTGGGGGCAATAGGTCATCACGTAGTCTTCGTAGAACACGGCCTCGAGCACCGTGCCGCAGGTCGGGCACGGCTCGCCCTGGTGCGCGTGGATCCGCGTGGGCTTGGGGAACTTCTCGGGCAGCGGCAGCTCGACGTGCTCGCCGTAGTAGGCGACGACGCGGTCGAGCTCGGAGCGGATCGCCTCGCGGAGCGCGTCCACCTCGGCGTCGGAGAGGTCGTCGCCGCGCTTGAACGGCGAGAGCCTCGCGGCGTGCAGGATCTCGTCGACCCAGGTGCGGCCGATGCCCGTGATCACGCTCTGGTCGCGCAACAGCGAGTGCAGTGGGCGCGGGCTCGCGAGGCGCTCCTTGAGGTCGGCCGGCGGCTCGGGCCACGCCTCGGGCCCGAGATGGTCGAGCGACTCCTCGCCCTCGAGCCCCTCCGGCGTGAGCAGCTTCACCCACGCGCGCTGCTTGGTGCCGAACTCGCGCAGCCGCAGCTCGCGGTCGTCCGAGAGCCGGACGAGCAGCCGCGAGGTCCTGTCGCGCAGCGAGGCGCGCTTGGCGAACATCTGCATCCGCCCGGCGCTCATCAGGTGCACGAGCAGCGTCAGCGGACCGCGCTCGGCGGTGTCGACGTCGAGCATCAGCAGCTTGCCGCGGCGGCGCACCCCCGTGAAGGTCGCGCCGTCGAGCGCGTGCAGCGGCGGGTCGAAGGTCTTGAGCGCGTTGATCCCCGGCGCCGTCACCGACTCGATCCGCTCTCCCGAGAGCGCCTCGTCGAGCCGCCGCGCGGTGATCTCCATCTCGGGCAGCTCGGGCATGCTTCTCACGGTAGCCGAGCGGGGTACGCATCCGGGATGGATCCCTGGGTGCAGGCGGCCGCCGCCGACATCGGACGACATGCCGAGCGCGAGCTCGAGGCGCTCGTCGCCGTCTCCTCGCCGTCCGGCGACGTCCATGGCGCCGAGGAGTGCGCCGCCCTGTGCGCCGCACTCGCACCGGACACCGCGACGATCGAGCGCCCGCCCTGCTCGTCCCCCGGCCACGCGCCCGACCTCGTCGCGTCGCTGCACGGCACCGGCGCGGCGCGGATCATGCTGCTCGGCCACGTCGACACGGTCGTTGCGCACGAGGCGCACCGCCCGCTCGAGCATCGCGAGGGGCGGCTGGTCGGCTCGGGCGCGGTCGATATGAAGGGCGGCGACGTGCTCGCGCTCGGCGCCCTGCGCGCGCTCGCCGGCCGCCCCGAGCGCTACGCCGAGGTGGCGCTGCTGCTGGTCTGCGACGAGGAGTGGCGGACCGGCCCGATGCACCACGTCGAGCGCTTCGCGGGCTATGACGCGTGCCTGTGCTTCGAGGCCGGGGAGCTCGGCGCCGACGGCGCGGAGGGCGTCGTCGTGCAACGCAAGGCGGCCGCGACGCTGCACGTACACGCCCGCGGGCGCTCCGCGCACTCCGGCTCGGCGCCCGACCGCGGGCGCAACGCGCTGCTCGCCCTCGCCGCCGCCGCGCAGGCCGTCGCCGCCCGGCACGACCCGCACGGCCCGCACCACCTCACCGCGGTGCCGACGATCCTGCGCACGGGCGACGCGTTCAACGTCGTGCCCGGCTCCGGCGAGCTGTTCTGCGACTGCCGCGCGGACGACCTCGCCGCGGTCGAGTCGGTCCTCGCCGCGATTCCCGGCGAGGTCGGCGGCGTCCGGCTCGAGCCCGAGACGGTCCGCCGCTGGCCGGCCATGGCGCGCAATCCGGCCGTCGAGCCGGTGCTCGAGCGGGCGTCGGCCGCGCTCGGCCGGACGGTCGCCGGCGCGAGCCGCGGCGGCGCCAGCGACGCCTCGCACATGGCGGCGAGCATCCCCGTGACGATCGACGGCCTCGGGCCGCGCGGTGGCAAGGCGCACAACCCGGGCGAGTTCGTGCTCGCCGAGTCGCTGCACAGTCGCGCCGAGGTCGCGCTGGCGGTGATCGACGCGGTGCTGGACTAGCCGCCGGGGCCGCGTGGCGACGCGGGCGCCGGGTTTTGTGCGCCGCAAGCGACATCCGGTCATGCGGCGCACGAAATGTGGTCCCCGTCATGACGCCCACCAGGTCCGCACAGGGGTCATCAGCGACCACAGCACCGCGGTGTGTCGCCGGATCGTCGAACAGCGACCGTTTCGCGACACGCCTGCGCCGCCGCCCGCGCCGTGACCGCACCGCCGCGCGGCGACCGCCGCCCTACCCAGCCGCAGTTGACGTTCGCCGGCGGCGCCGCGGCGCCGCGCTCGACTACGAGCCGCCGCGCGCGAGCGTCTCGATCTCGCGCGGGCGCAGCAGCAGGATCAGCTCGGGCGCCGGACCCATGCGGACGGCGGCGATGCCGCCCTTCTTGATGTCGGCGCGCCCGCCGGTCAGGTCGTGGACGACCTGGGAGAACGACGGCTCGTGGCCGACGACGAGGACGCGGGCGTCGCCCTCGTGGGCCATCAGCAGCTCGCGGGCGTCGTCGGCATCGAAGCCGTCGGCGAGCACCTCGGCCACCTGTGGCTCGATGTTCAGGGCGCGGCAGGCGCGGGCGGCCGTGTCACGCGCGCGGACCTTCGGGCTCGTGTAACAGGCCTCGAACTCGATCCCGAGGCGGGCGAGCGCGGCGCCGGCGTCGTCGGACTGGCGCTCGCCGCGAGCGGTCAGCTCGCGGTCGTGGTCTGGCTTGGCGTCGTGGGGGACCGCCTCGCCGTGGCGTAGTAGCCAGAGCTGCGCTGCCATCGGCGCGTCAGGGTACCGGCCAGGTCGGGTTCCTCCCAGGACCAATAGGACACGGCGCGCTCCTCGGCGGCCAGCGCGTGGCGGCCCTCCTCCAGCGCGGGCGAGTCCTCGACCTGCCAGCGCGAGTAGGGCGTGACGAGGTCCTCGTTGTCGCGCAGGCGCAGCGTGCGGACGGGGACGAGCCGCGATTCGCCGAGCCGCGGCATCCGCACGACGGCCATCTCGACCTCGCCGCCGCCGTCGTAGGGCCACGTGTCGACGACGCGCCCGACGCGCTCGCCGGTGATGTCGAAGATCCTGCGGCCCATCAGGGTCTGTCTCCGCACGTCGCGCTCCTCGTCACTCAAGGTGGACACGGACGGTATCGGCCGCCCGTGCCCACCCGGAATGCGGTCGAGACCCTAATTGACGTCGATCGGGGGTCCCGTCAGCGTCCCGCCCGACGGCGACGCCCACTTGACGCGGTAGGCGACGCCCTTGCGGTGGTGGACCGAGAAGGAGTAGACGCCCTTCGCGGTCGTGGTCTTCGTGCGCAGCGCCTTCCACGCGCCCTTGGCGCCGATCCGCGACTGGATCACGACCTTGGTCGTCTTGCGCAACGGGCGCACGAGGCCCCACAGCACGTCGCGGCTGCCGACCTTCTCGACGGCGAGCGGGATCGGGAAGCCGGAGTAGGCGGGCTTCTTCTTGCCCGTCGTGGTCTTCAGGCCCGTCTGGAAGCCGCCGAGCAGCTTGTCGTCGGTCAGCTGGTACTGGGAGAACTGCGCCACGCGCGGGTTGGCGTAGGCGATGTGCTCGGAGATCGCCAGGTACGCGGGCTGCTTGGCCTGCGGCACGCCCGACGTCTTGTCCGGGTAGGTCTGGATCCCGAACTCGGTCAGGTAGAGCTTCAGGCGCCTGGGCACCGCGCCGGCGCGGGCCGCCCGGTCGAGCGCGCCGGTCAGCCGCGACAGCACGCCGATCGTGACGTCGCCGGCCGGCGGCTTGAAGTGCGGGCCGGTCCGCGTCGTGTAGGCGTGGTGCGCGTAGCCCTGCGTGTCCAGCTTGGAGCACTTGCGCGTGCGCTTGTAGTTGTTGTTCAGGCACAGCGTCGCCCGCAGGTAGGACAGCGGGTGCGCGGTGTTCGGGTTCCCGCGCGGCGCGGTCTCGCCGAGCAGGATGCGGTCGTGCTTGTTGGCGGCGCTCGAGCGGATCGCCTTGGCGCCGGCGATGTAGAGCGCGCGATAGGTCGACGCGGACTTGACGCCGGTCGGCTTGAGGAAGTGGTTCGAGTTGGGCTCGTTCCACAGCGACCAGGTCGAGACGTCGCTCCCGTAGCGGGAGGACACGGCCTTGACCCACTGGCCGTAGAGCTTCGCGCTCGGGCGGGTCAGGTGGTCCTTGTGCTTGGCCGTGGCCCACTTCGGCACCGGGCCGGTCAGCGTCAGCTGCAGCTTGATGCCGCGCTGGCGCGCGTCGGCGACCAGGTGGTCGAGTCGGTCCCACGTGCCGGCGGGATAGGCGCTCGCCTTGGAGGCGTCGAAGTTCGGCTTGCGCTTGGCGTTGGGCTTGGGCGCGAAGCTCTGCCAGTAGACGAGCTGGCGGACGTTGGAGACGCCGAAGCGCTGGATCTCGTCCAGCGCGCCGGGGCGCAGCTGGTCGACGAGCAGCTGGGTCGGCGCCTCGAAGACCATGGTCTGGCTCGCGCTCGCGTGGCCGGTGGCGGGCACCGCCGCCAGGGCCGCGAGGGCCGTCGTGACGGTGAGGATCGTTCTGCGTATGGGAATGCGCATCAAGGTTCCCCAACGCATGACAGGTGCCCGGGTTGCGGGGCCGCCGGGCTGTCGCTCATCTAGGATCCGCCGCCGTGCCGGCCATCGTGGACACCGCCGAGGAGGCGCAGGCGCTCGATCTGCCCCCGCTGCTGGTGCGCCGCCCGCTCGAGGCCTACCTCGACGCGCACGGCCTCGGGAGCGGCCCGGTGAGCGCCGAGACCGTCGGCGAGGGCCACTCGAACGTCACCTTCCTGATCGAGCGCGGCGGCGAGCGCTGGGTGCTGCGCCGGCCCCCGCGGCCGCCGCTGCCTCCGTCGGCGCACGACGTGCTGCGCGAGGCCTGGCTGCTGCGCGCGCTCGGGGCCACCGACGTGCGCGTCCCGCGGGTGCTCGCCGCCTGCGACGACGAGACGGTCATCGGCGCGCCGTTCTACGTGATGGAGCTGATCGAGGGCGACGTGATCGTGAGCTCGATCCCGGGTCCGCTCGACACCGAGCCCGAGCGCCGCCGCATCGGCGAGGAGCTCGTCGACGCGCTCGCCGAGATCCACGCCGTCGACTGGCAGGCCATCGACCTCGAGGGCTTCGGCAAGCCGACGGGCTACCTGGAGCGCCAGCTGCGCCGCTTCACAGGCCTGTGGGAGCACAACCGCACGCGTGAGCTCGAGACGCTCGATCGCGTCACCGCGTGGCTCGGCGCGAACCGCCCGGAGTCGTCGCGGGCCACGATCGTCCACGGCGACTACCGCCTGGGCAACGTGATGGTCGCGCCGGGCGCGCCCGCCCGGATCGCGGCGATCTTCGACTGGGAGCTCGCGACGATCGGCGACCCGCTCGCCGACGTCGGCTACCTCGTCGCGACCTGGAGCCAGCGCGGCGACCCCGAGGACGTCCCGTTCTCCTTCGACGACGTCACGCGGCGGCCCGGCTTCCCGACCCGCGCGGAGCTGATCGCGCGCTACGAGGCCGCGACCGGGCGCTCGGTGTCGGACATGCGCTGGTACACGACGCTCGCGCTCTGGAAGGCCGCCGTCTTCCTCGAGGGCTCCTACAAGCGGCGGCTCGCGGGCACGACCGACGATGCCTTCTTCGACACGCTGAAGACGGGCGTCCCGGCCATCGCCGAGCGCGCCTGGGCGATCTCGCAGGGTGCCTGATCGCCGCGGACTGATCGTGGACTGGGGCGGCGTCCTGACCACGGACGTCTTCGCCTCCTTTCGCGCCTTCTGCGGGGCCGAGGGCCTGCCGCCGGACACCGTGCGCGACCTGTTCCGCGAGGACCGGCGGGCCCGCGATCTCCTCGCGGGCCTGGAGACCGGGGAGCTGGACCACGAGGCGTTCCAGACGCGCTTCGCCGCGTTGCTGGGCGTCGCGCCGCAGGGGATCGTCGAGCGCCTGTTCGGCGGGATCGCCCCGGACGAGGCGATGATCGGCGCGGTGCGCGCCGCGCGCGCCGCGGGCCTGCGCACCGGGCTGCTGTCGAACTCGTGGCGGGCCGAGGACTACGACCGCGCGCTGCTCGAGGAGCTCTTCGACGCCTGGGTGATCTCGGGCGAGGTCGGCATGCGCAAGCCCGACCCGGCGATCTACGCGCTCGCCGCCGAGCGCGTCGGCCTGCCGGCCGAGGCGCTCGTCTACGTCGACGACCTCCCCGGCAACCTCAAGCCCGCCCGCGAGCTGGGCATGGCGACCGTCGTCCACCGCGACGCCGCCGAGACGGTCCCGGAGCTCGAGGCGCTGCTCGGCGTCGCGCTCCGCGGTTAGCGAGGCGCCGTCGACGCGCGCGGCACCACCGTCGCCGGCACGAGCCGGTGCGGCATCGCCGACGCGCCGTCCTCGACGAGGTCGAGCAGCAGGTCGAGCGCCTCGCGCCCGAGCCGCTCGGGATCGAGGCTCAGCGCCGTCAGCGCCGGGCGCGCCTTGCGGCTCGGCTCGCTGTCGGTGCAGCCCGCGATGCGCAGGCGGCCGGGCACGGCCACGCCGCGCGCCTCCGCCGCGAGCAGCGCGCCCAGCGCGAGTCGGTCGAGCGTCGCGTAGATCCCGTCCGGCGGGTCGCCGGCGCCGAGCAGCTCGATGGCGGCCGCGTACGCGCCGCCCTCGCTGACGTTGCCGGTGAGCTCGGCGATGACCGGCTCCTGGCCGCGCGCCGCGCACCAGTCGACGTAGGCGCCGCGCGCGTCGAACGCGTACGACGACACCGGCGGCGAGGTCAGCAGCGCGACGCGCCTCGAGCCGGCCGCCGCGAGGTGGTCGAGCATCTCGCGCGTCCCGGCCACGTGGTCGTTGTCGACCCAGCACGCACCCTCGCTGCCCCCGAGCTCGCGCCCGGTGGTGACGACCGGCACGCCGCGGTCGCTGAGCCGCTCGACGATCGGGTCCCCGGCGATCGGGTCGATCACGATGGCACCGTCGAGCGGGAGCCCGTCGAGCACCTCGGGGTCGCTGTCGGCCTGCAGCAGCGTGAGCGAGAACCCGCGCCGCAGCGCCTCCGTGGTCGCGCCGTGCATGAGCTGCAGGAAGTAGTCGAAGTCCCCCACCTGCAGGGCGAACTCCTCGACGCCCGAGACGATCGTCGCGAGCATCCCCGTCCGCCCTCCCGCCAGCCCGCGCGCCATCGCGCTGGGCCGGTAGCCGAGCCGCGCCGCCACCTCCTGCACATGGCGCCGGGTGCCGTCGGCGAGCCGCCCCTTGCCGTTGAGGGCGTGCGACACGGTCGTCGTCGACACCCCCGCGGCCTCGGCGACGGCCTTGATCCCCACGCTCCGGCCTGTCGACATGAGGCCGACTGTACCCAACTGCCCTTGACGTGCCAAAGCGCTTGTGCAAAGGTCGGATCCGTCGGGTGCAAAAGCGGTTTTGCACCGGCGCTTGCCAAGGAGAGTGGATGAGCACCACCGAGGACCCTTCGGTCGATCGGACGATGTGGACGAGCCTGCTCCACGCCGGGCTCGCCGGCTCGTTCATGCGCTTCCCGCACGTCGCGGCGCGGGCCGAGGCGCTGCGCGACGCGGGCGCCCGCGCGGCGATCTACGGCATCCCGTTCGACGCCACGAACATCAGCCGGACGGGCTCCAACTACGGGCCGCGCGGGATCCGCGACGTCTCCTGCCAGTTCCTGACCTACAACGCGATGTTCGACTTCGACGTGGCGGACGCGCTCTCGCCCGTCGACTGCGGCGACTGCGACGTCATCCCCGGCGATCCGGCGCGGACCTTCGCGCGCGCCCAGGCCGACCTCGAGGAGATCCTGCGCGCGGGCACGCTGCCGGTCACGCTCGGGGGCGAGCACTCCGTGACGATCCCGGCGGTCCGTGCCATCCGCGCGGTGCACGAGAACCCCGGGCTGATCCTCGTCGACACCCATCTCGACACCGCGCCGGACGTCGGCGGCGAGCTGCTGAGCCACTGCTCGCCGATCACGCGCGCGGTCGACGCGGGCTTCGACCCGGCGAAGATCGCGCTCGTCGGCATCTCGGGCTGGATGAACCCGCGCACCGAGCTCGCGTACTGCCGCGCGCACGGGATCACCGTCATCTGGCTGGAGGAGATCGAGCGGCACGGCGTCGCCTGGGCGGTCGAGCGCGCGAACGAGGTGACCCGCGACGGCACCGACGGCGTCTACCTCTCCTTCGACGTCGACTGCCTCGACGGCGCCCACGCGCCGGGCACCTGCTGCCCGACGCAGGGCGGCCTCACCAGCCGCGAGGCGATCGAGCTCGTCCGGGGCGTCTGCGCGGACGGGCTGCTCGGCGTCGACGTCGTCGAGGTCGCGCCCAGCCTCGATCCGACCCCGGTCACCGCCCTGATCGGCGGCCGCATCGCGCTCGAGGCGATGGCCTTCCACGCGGGCTGCGGACGCTAGCCGTGCCAACCACCACCGAGCCGGGAGAGCACCGATGACCACGACGTCCGACTCGCAGCCGGCCCCCGGGCTGTTCACCCGCAAGGCGACAGGGCTGGTCCGCGAGGCGCGCACGACCGACGCCCTCTTCTACAACGTGATGTGGGCGAGCGTCGCGCTGGCGTTCGCGTTCTACTGGCTGCTCTACGGCTTCGCCTACCAGGGCTCGAACGCCTGGGTCGCGTTCCTGATCGCGGCGTGCCTGGGCGTCCCGGGCGCATTCCTCTACGCGATGCTCGCGCAGATCATGCCGCGGACCGGCGGCGACTACGTCTTCAACAGTCGCTCGTTGCATCCCTCGGTCGGCTTCGCCGGCAACTTCAGCTACTGCGTCTGGCTCGCCGTCATCTACGGCGTCTACACGACCTACCTGGCGACCTACGGGTTCGGCGCGTTCGGCCGCATGATGGCCGGCTTCACGGGCTCGCACGCCTGGCTGGACTTCGGCGACTGGTTCTCCAAGGACTACGCGCTGTTCATCACCGGCACGGTCATGCTGCTGCTCTCGGCCGCCGTGTTCATCGTCGGCGGCCTGCACCTGTTCCTGCGCCTGCAGGTCGTCGCGTTCGCGCTCTACGTCCTCGGCGCGTTCCTGCTGCCGGTCATCGTCGCGGTCTTCCAGAGCAAGGCCGGCTTCCTCGGCAACTTCCAGGACTACGCGGCGAACCTGGGCACGCAGAACGCGACCGGCGCGCTCGCGGCCTCGGCCCACAAGGCGGGCTTCGCGCCGACCGGATTCGACACCGAGACGACGCTCAAGTCGGTCTCGGTGTTCTGGTACATCTTCGGCTTCCTCTACTCGAGCAACTACTTCGCCGGCGAGATCCGGCTGCGCAAGCGCACGCACCTGGTCTCGATCCCCGGCGCGCTCGCCGTCAGCGTCGTGGGCATCGCGCTGCTGATGCTCGCCTACCAGGGCGTCACCGGCTACACGTTCAACGGACGGCTGGGCTTCGCCGATCCGGCCGCCTACGGCTTCGCCGCCGGCGCGCCCGCGTACCCGGAGGTCATGGCCATCGCCTCGGGCTCCTGGGTCTTCGGCGCGGTGATGATCGCCGGCTTCGCCGTCGGGCTGCTGATCTGGCTGCCCCAGACGATGCTGCTGATCAGCCGCAGCATGTTCTCCTGGTCCTTCGACCGCATCATGCCCGCGCGCCTGTCCTACGTCGACGCGCGCACGCGCAGCCCCGTCATCGCGATCGCGATCGTGACGGTGCTGGCGATCGGCAGCACCGCGATCTACGCGTTCACGACCTGGTTCACGGCCATCTCGGTCCTGCTCGGGCTCTCGCTGACGCTGCTCGTGACCGCGGTGGGCGGCATCGTGCTGCCGTTCCGCCAGCGCGCCATGGTCGAGAACTCCCCGTACGGGCGCCGCATCGCGGGCATCCCGATCGTGTCCCTCGTCGGGGCCGTGTCGCTGATCGGGTTCGCCCTCGCCGTCGCCGTGATCCTGTGGGATCCGGGCTCCGGCGCCAGCCTCTCGGCGAACCCGGGCAAGCTCTGGCTCGCCCTCGGCATCTACGCGCTCGCCTTCGTCATCTACTTCGTCTCGCGCGCGGTGCGTCGCAGCCAGGGGATCGACCTGTCGCTGACCTACCGCGAGCTGCCACCCGAGTGAGCCTCTTCCGCAAGCGCAACGGCGAGGGGCCCGGCGCGAGCCTGCGCCTCTACTACGCCTCCGACATCCACGGCACCGAGGTGCTGTGGCGCAAGTTCCTGCACGCGCCGTCCGTCTACCACACGCCGGTGATCGTGATGGGCGGCGACGTGACCGGCAAGGTGGTGATCCCGCTCGTCGAGGAGCCCGACGGCAGCGTCTCGGCCCAGCTCTTCGGCCAGCCGGAACATGCTGGGACGCCTGAGGAACGGGCCGAGCTCGAGCATCGCATCCGCTCCAACGGTATGTACCCGCACGTGATGAGCACCGGCGAGGTGCAGCGGGTCGCGGGGCTCACCGTCGAGGAGCGCGAGACGTGGTTCGCGGAGGTGATGCTGCACACGTTCAGCCGCTGGATGGCGCTGGCGGAGGAGCGCCTTCCCGGGGACAAGGTGAAGTGCTTCGTCATGCCCGGCAACGACGACCCGCCGGGCGTGGACCGGGCGATCGAGGAGGCGCGCGGCGTGACGGCGTGCGACGACCGCGTCGTCGAGCTCGGCGCCGGCTACCGGATGGTCTCGCTCGGCTACTCCAACCGCACGCCGTTCGACTCGCCGCGCGAGCTCGACGAGGACGAGCTCTACCGCCGCGTAGAAGCGCTCGCCGACCAGGTCGACGACCTCTCGGCGTGCGTCTTCAACCTGCACGTGCCGCCGTACGCGTCCGACCTCGACACCGCGCCCGAGCTCGACGAGAACCTCCAGGTGGTGCTGGCCGCCGGCCAGCCCAAGATGGCGCCGTGCGGGTCGACGGCGGTCCGCGAGCTGATCGAGCGCTACCAGCCGCTGGTCAGCCTGCACGGCCACGTCCACGAGTCGCGCGGGGCGACGCGCATCGGGCGCACGCTGGCGATCAACCCGGGCAGCGACTACCACACCGGCCGCATCTCGGGCGTGCTCGTGCACCTCAAGGGAGCGCGCGCCGACTACCAGTTCGTGGTCGGCTGAGGATGGAGGAGAGCGTGATGGCCGCGCACGCGACTCCGATCGAGCCCGACATCGATGCGGAGGCGCGGCGCCTGCTCGACCTGATCGCCGCGCAGGACCTGCTGGCGCGCCTGATCGGCGGCATGGCGATCCGGCTCCTCGCCGGGCCGCGGCTGCATCCGGCCTACGACCGCGTCGTCGGCGACCTCGACTTCCTGCTGCCGCGCCGCGACGGCCGCGCCTTCGAGGCGCTGGTGACCGACGCGGGCTACGCGCCCGACGAGCAGTTCAACACGCTCAACGGGCACCGCCGTCTGCTCTTCTACGACGAGCACCACGGCCGCCAGATCGACGGCTTCGTCGACAGCTTCGAGATGTGCCACCGGCTCCCGCTGTCCGATCGGCTGACGGAACGCGACGAGACGCTGCCGGCCGCCGAGGTCCTGATGACCAAGCTGCAGATCGTCGACCTCAACGTCAAGGACCGCAGCGACCTCTACGGCCTGCTGCTCAGCCATGAGACCGCGTCGCACGACGACGGCGCCGTGAACGTGGAGCGCATCGCCGAGCTGACCGGCAACGACTGGGGCCTGCAGCACACCTTCGAGCTCAACCTCGCGCGCCTCCGCGACGGGCTCGGCGAGGAGCCGCTCGAGGCGCCCGAGGCCGAGACGCTGCGGCGCCGCATCGACTCGCTGGCGGAGGCGATGGAGGCCGCGCCCAAGAGCCGGCGCTGGCGCCTGCGCGCGAAGGTCGGCGATCGCAAGCGCTGGTACGAGGAGCCCGAGGAGGTCGAGCGCGAGGGCTGAGCTCCTCCGCCCGACGGCACAACGACGACGCAAGGAGCGCCCGTGCACGCAGCCACCGAACAGACCCGCCTGCCCGGCGGGGTGTCGCCCGCCGAGTACGCCGACCGCCGCGCGCGGCTGCGCGAGGCCGCCGCCGAGCGGGGTCTCGACGGCGTGCTCGTGGTCAGCCGCGGCGCCAACGGCGCCGACTGGGGCGCCGACGTCGTCTACCTCGCCAACCACTACTCGGCGTTCCCGCAGATCCCCGACCGGCCGGGCCGCTGGTCGGGCCGCGGCCACGCCGGGCTGGTCATGCCGATCGCCGAGGACGGGACGCTCGTCGTCGAGATCCCCGACTGGCGCGAGGACCTCGTGGCGATCGCCGACGTCCAGGTCTCGCTCGACCTGTGGGCGGGGCTCGCGGAGGCACTCGAGCGCCGCGGGCTCGCCCGCGGCCACGTCGGGCTGATCGGCCGCGAGAGCCTCCCGCACATCGCCGTCGACCGGATCCGCGAGGCGCATCCGGACGTGCGCTTCTCGTGGGCCGACGACCTCGTCGAGGACCTGCGGAGGATCAAGTCGCCGGCCGAGATCGACCTGGTGCGCGAGGCGACGCGCGTCGGCAGCGAGATGGTCGAGTCGTTCATGGAGGCGGCCGTCCCAGGCGCCACCGAGGCCGACTGCGTCCTGGCGGCGCTCGCGCGCGGCATCCCCCAGGGCGCCTTCCCGCTCGACATCCCGGTCGTCTCCGGCGCGCACGTCGACCACTTCCTGTGGGACCGCATGCCGTCCTGGGACCACGTCCGCCCGCTCGAGCCCGGGGACATGATCCACCCGGACATGTACGGCACGGTCAACGGCTACTTCTACGACATGGTCCGCACGACCGTCGCCGGGCGCGCGGCGAGCGCGGCGCAGCGCGAGGTCCTCGAGGCGTCGGTCGGGGTGGTCGAGCACATCATCGCGGCGATGCGACCGGGCGTGGCCTGTGGCGAGCTGTTCGAGCGCGGCGCGGCCTGGCTCGCCGAGCAGGGCTTCGACGCCCCGGGCGCCGAGGAGAGCCAGGGCGTGGCGATGCTCGGCCAGGCCTACCCGTCGTTCGGCCACAGCCTCGGGCTCGCCTGGGAGAACCCCTCGATCGTCCCCGGCGAGGAGGCCCGGCTCGAGCCGGGCATGGTGATGGCGGTCGAGGCGCAGGTCGGGCGTCCCGGAGCGGGCACGGGCGCGTTCGAGCACGACGTCGTCGTCACCGAGGACGGCGTGGAGGTCTTGACGACGCACGTCCGGAACGTCTGGTGGGAGTGAGGGTCGCCGTCCTCTCCGGCGGCGGCGCTGACGCCGTCGCCGCCGCCCGGGCGGCCGGAGCGGACGTCGTCTGCCTGCCCCAGCTGAGCTTCTCCGAGTACCTCCCGGGCGTTCTCGACCGCGCGGGACTCGAGCGCGCGGAGCGCCCCGTCGCACGTTCCTACCGCGAGGCGCTCGCGGCTGCCGGCGGCGCGTGGCTCGCGGCGTCCAGCTACGAGTCCGAGGGCGAGGGCGTGTTCTACGCGACGGCGATGCTCGGGCGCGAGGGCACGGCCGCGCTGCTCCGCCACCGCCAGCGCCGGCTCGACGCGGAGCTCGGCCGCTGGGAGCCGCTGCTGCTCTCCCCGGGGCACGAGCCGCCCGGGGTGATCGCGCTGCCCTGGGGCCCGACCGGCGTGCTGATCGGCGCCGACGTCCGCGACCCCGCGTCCTGGGCCGACCTCGCCGCGGCCGGGGCGCGCGTGCTGCTCGGCGGAGTGAGCGAGCCACTGCCGCTCTGGACGCGGACGCGACGCACCGTCGCGGGGCTCGCGGCGGTGCACGGCATCGCGGCCCTCGTCGCCAACCGCGGGGGCGAGGAGCACGGCGTGCGCTTCGCGGGCGCCGGCGGCGGCTGGGACGCCGCGGGAGCCGAGCTGCCGGCCGGAGCGGGCGGCCTGCTCGAGCTGGCGGAGGCCGCATGAGCGGCCCGGCCGAGGTCGACGGGCTCGGCAGCGTCCCCCACGCCTACTACGCCCGCGAGCAGCCGCAGACGGGCGTCGTGCTGCTCCCGTCGCAGGCCGACCACGATCCGGGCGAGCACCCCGAGAACGTCCGCCGGCTGCCGGGCGTCGTCGAGCTGCTGCGCAGCGCGCCTGAGTGGGAGCGCCTGTTCGTCCTCTACCCCCGTCCCGCTCGCGTCGAGGACGCGCTGCGCGCCCACGACGCGGCGTTCGTCGAGCTGCTGCGATCCACCGAGCGCGACGCGCCGCTGTGGCTCGACACCGACACCCGCGTCAGCCCGGGCAGCTTCCGTACCTCGCTGCTCGCCGCCGGCGCGGTGCTGAGCGCCGTCGACGCGGTCGCGATGGAGGCCTACCACCGGCCGGACAGCCTGTTCGCGCTCACCCGCCCGCCCGGGCATCACACCGGCCGCGACAAGGCGATGGGCTTCTGCCTGCTCAACCACGTCGCGATCGCCGCTCGCTACGCCCAGGCCCACTACGGGATCGAGCGCGTCGCCATCCTCGACTGGGACGTCCACCACGGCAACGGGACGCAGGAGATCCTCTGGGAGGACCCGTCGGCGCTCTTCGCCTCGCTGCACCAGTGGCCGCTCTATCCCGGCACCGGCCGCGTCGACGAGATCGGCGGAGGCGACGGCGCGGGGACGACGATCAACGTCCCGATGCCTCCGGGCAGTGGGGACGCGGAGCATCTCGAGGCGCTCGATCGCGTCGTGCTGCCCGCGATCGAGGCCTTCCGCCCGGGGCTGCTGCTGGTCTCCGCCGGCCAGGACGCCCACGCCGCCGACCCGCTCTCGGACCAGCGGATCTCGCTCGCCGGCTTCCACGCGATGGCCGGGCGGGCCGCGGCGCTCGCGCGGCGGCTCGGCGTCGGCCTCGTCCTGGTCCACGAGGGCGGCTACAACGTCACGACGCTGCCCGCGATCGACCGCGCGATCGTGGCCGGGCTCGGCGGCTTCGACGTCCCGCTGGAGGACCTCTACGTGCCCTCGGCACCCGCGCCGGACGAGTGGCCGCAGCGGCTGCGGGACGTGCTCGCCGCCCAGCGCATCCACCACCCCGAGCTGGCCTGACCGTGCTGCGCGTCCTCTGCTGGCCGGGGATGCCGGCCGCGGCGGCACTGGGCGAGGCGGCGCGGCGGATCGGCACGACGGTGACGACGGAGGTCGTCGCCTCCAACGAGCGACTCGAGGCGCGCCTGCGCGAGGACCGCTTCGACGTCGCGTTCCCGTCGGACTACCTCGTCGAGCGGCTCCTCGCGCGGCGGGAGCTGCTGGCGCTCGAGCCGCCGCAGGCGCTCGTCGCCCAGCTCGCGCCCTGGGCGCGTGCGGCGGCCCACGATCCCGGCTGCCGCTGGTCGCTGCCGTTCGCCTTCGGCACGACGGGCTACCTCTGCACGGCGGAGCTCGCCGGCGGCCGCGCGTGGGCCGACCTGCTCGAGCCGCCTCCCGGCGTGCGGGTCGGCATGCTCGACGAGGTGCGCGAGGTCGTCGGGGCGGCGCTGATCGCCGCCGGGCACAGCCCCAACGACGCGAGCGCCGAGGCGCTGGCCGGCGCGCGTGAGCGGCTGCTGCGCCAGCGGCCGAGCGTCGTCCGCTACGACTCGTCGGACTTCGTCGGGCCGCTCGTGCGCGGCGAGGTCGCCGCGCACCAGGCGTGGAGCGGCCCGGCGGCGGTGGCCGCGCGGCGGCACGAAGGCCTGCGCTACGTGCTGCCGCAGGAGGGCGCGAACCTGTGGCTCACGGCGGGCGCGGTCCCCGTCGGCGCGAGACGCCCGGAAGCGGCGCGGCAGCTGCTGTTCGCGCTCTGCGACCCCGAGCTCGCCGCCCTGACGACGCGCGCCGAAGGCTACGCCACGCCGAACGAGGCCGCCCGCGCCCGGCTCGCCGCGACGCTGCGCCGAGACCGCACCCTGTTCCCACCGGAGCTGACGCTGCGGCGGTGCACGACGTTCCGCGACCTCGGCGCGGACGAGGCACGGCTCGTGCGGCTCTACGAGGAGGTCGCAACGGCCTCGTAGGCTCCGTCCGGTGCCCGCCGTCGTCATCGCGTTCCTCGCCTCGATCCTGTGGGGCTCGACGGACTTCCTCTCGGGGCTCGCGAGCCGCCGGACGGGCGTCATCGTCGCCCTGGCGATCATCGAGGCCGTCGGCCTGGGGGCCGCAGTCTCGCTCGCGCTGATCGTCGCGGACCCGGTTCCCGGATTCGCGGTGCTGGCGCAGGCCGCGGCGGCGGGCGTCTCGGCCGCCACGGGCCTCGGGCTCTTCTTCTACGCGCTGACGCTCGGGCGGATGAGCGTCGTGGCCCCGATCACGTCCTGTGGCGCGATCCTGCCCGCGGTCGTGGGGCTGGCGACCGGCGACCCGTTCTCGGGCGTGCTCGCCGCCGGCCTGGTCAGCGCGCTGCTGGGGATCGGGCTCGTCTCGCTGGAGGCCGAGCGCGAGGAGGAGCGCGAGGGCGGCGCGGCGG
This sequence comes from Solirubrobacteraceae bacterium, assembly GCA_036269915.1. Taxonomy (GTDB): domain Bacteria; phylum Actinomycetota; class Thermoleophilia; order Solirubrobacterales; family Solirubrobacteraceae; genus DATBDM01. Next base: position 37,295 of record DATBDM010000112.1, read on the forward strand.
CGGGCCGCGTGATCGGCCTCGCCCTGCTCGGCGCGCTGGGCATGGGCGGCTACTACGTGCTGTTCGACGGCGTGGCCGACCACAGCCTGCCGTGGGGCCTCGCGGCGGCCCGGGTGATCCCGGTGCTGGTGCTCGCGACCGCCGTCCTCGTGCGGCGCGGGCCCGCGCCGGACGTCACCGCGCGCCGGCTCAGCCTCGGCGCGGGCGTGCTCGACGTCAGCGCGACGGCGCTCTACGGCGTGGCCCTGACCCGCGGGTCGCTGAGTGCTGTGTCGGTCGTCGGCTCGCTGTTCCCGCTGACCACCGTGCTGCTGGCCCGGGTCCTGCTCGCCGAGCGGCTGCGCCGCGTGCAGCAGCTCGGCATCGCGTTCGCGGTGCTCGGCGTGGCGCTGATCGCGGGCGCGTGAGCGCTCAGGCGCGCTTGCCGCGTCCGTAGAGGAGCTTCACGAGCCCGCCCAGCATGCGCGTCGTGCGCGCCTTGTAGGGGAACATGTGCAGGTCCTTCTTCGGGGCGAGCCGTGTGACGAGCAGCGCCTGCTGGCGCGTGTACTTGCGGATCCCGGGCGCGCCGTGGCGGACGCCGAGCCCGGACTCCTTCCAGCCGCCCATCGGCAGCTCGAGCGCCAGGTAGTTGATCTGCGCGTCGTTGACGCAGACGGCGCCGCTCTCCAGCTGGCGGGCGACGGCCTCGCCGTGGGCGGTGTCCTTGGTCCACACCGAGGCGCCGAGCCCGTAGCGCGAGTCGTTGGCCTTGGCGACCGCCTCGGCCTCGTCGGCGACCTTCACGATCGGCAGCGTCGGCCCGAACGTCTCCTCGGTGATGCAGCTCATGCCCTGGTCGACGTCGACCAGCACGGTCGGCTCGAAGTAGCGCCCGCCCGTCTCGCGCGCGTGCCCGCCGGCCACGATGCGCGCCCCGGCCGCGGTCGCCTCGTCGACGTGGCGGCGCACGATGTCGAGCTGCGGAGGGTGCGTGACCGCGCCCACGTCGACGCTGCCCGGCCCGCCCGGCTGCCCCTGGCGCAGCGCGCGGACCTTCTCGGTCACGCGGCGCACGAAGTCGTCGTAGATCGGCTCCACCACGTAGGCGCGCTCGATCGAGATGCAGGTCTGCCCGCCGTTCTGCATCGACCAGTAGACGGCGGCGTTGGCGGCGCGCTCGACGTCGGCGTCGGCGAGCACCACCATCGGGTCCTTGCCGCCGAGCTCGAGCGAGACCGGCGTCAGCGTCTCGGCGGCGCGCGCCATCACCTTCCTGCCGGTCGCCGTCGAGCCGGTGAACATGACCATGTCGACGGCGTCGATCAGCGCGCTGCCGGTCTCGCCGTAGCCCGGCGCGACCTGGAAGACGCCCTCGGGCAGCCCGCACTCGCGCATGCACTCGGCCATCAGCAGCGAGGTCAGCGGCGTGATCTCCGACGGCTTGAGCACGACCGCGTTGCCGGCGGCCATGGCCGGGATGCAGTCGCCGAAGGAGTTCGTCAGCGGGTAGTTCCACGGCCCGATCACCGCGACGACGCCGACCGGCCGGTAACGCACCGCGAGCTTGCGCCCGGCGACGAACACGTTGGCGGAGCGGATCTTCTCGTCGGCGAGGTACTTCGGGGCGCGCTTGGCCCAGAACCCGAACGCGTTGGCGGCGTAGGCGACCTCGGCGAGCTGCGCGTCCTCCCAGGTCTTGCCGGTCTCGGAGACGATCGTCTCGACGATGCGGTCGGAGTTGTCGGTGACCCACTTCTGGGCGCGGCGGAGGATCCGGCCGCGGCCCTCGAAGCCGAGCGCCTCCCAGGCGGGCTGCGCGGCGCGCGCACGGGCGACCAGCGTGGCGACCTCGGCCGGCGTCGTCGCCGGGATCGTGCGGATGACCTCGCCGGTGGCGGGGTTCTCGACGGGGATCTCGCGCGGGGCCGAGGCGGCGTCGGCCGAGCTCTGCTCGATGGTGGCCATGGGCCGAGGCTACCTCACCCGCCGATGATCGCGGCCCGCGCACCGGGGCCGCCGGCAGAGACGCAAAGTGGCTACGCCACCTCGAGCCGCTCGATGCGCGCCTCGTCCTTCGGACGGTCGCGGGCGTCGGTCGGCTGGCCCTCGATCGTGTTGACGACGTCCATCCCGTCGGTGACCTCGCCGAAGACGGTGTGCTTGCCGTCGAGCCAGGGGGCGGCGTCGACGGTGACGATGAAGAACTGCGATCCGTTCGTGTTCGGGCCGGCGTTGGCCATGGCCAGCGCGCCGCGGACGATCTTGTGCTCGTTGATCTCGTCCTCGAAGGTGTAGCCCGGGCCGCCGGTGCCGGTGCCCTGGGGGCAGCCGCCCTGGATCATGAAGTCGGGGATCACGCGGTGGAAGATCAGCCCGTCGTAGAAGCCGTCGCGGGCGAGGGTCGTGAAGTTCTCGACCGTCTTCGGGGCCTCGTCGTCGAACAGCCGGAGCTTGATCTCACCATGGTTGGTGACCATCGTCGCGTCGGACATCGGATTGCCTCCTCGTTCGCGGTTCAGGTGCGTGCGGGCTCGACGCGCAGGACGTGCCCGCGGACGTCGGCGCCGTCGACCGCCTCGGCGATCCGGACGGCCTCCGGCTCGGGCACGTCGAGCAGCGCGAAGCGCTCGAGCAGCCGCACGTTGCGGATCGCCTCGCCGTCGACGCCGCCACGGGAGGTGACGGCGTGGACGAGGTCGGACTCGGCCAGCCCCGCCGCCCGACCGCCCGAGGCGATCAGCGTCACGAAGTGGCCGTTCGCGTCATAGGTCTCGGGATCGCGCGGCTTGCGGTGGTGGCGCAGCGGCGGCTCCACCGCGCGGGCCGGCGCGACCTGGGCACCCTCGGTCCACGGCGAGATCGTCGTGTTCGCGTGCTTCTCGATCGCCTCCAGCTCGCGCTTCTGGCGCGGCTCGACGAAGGTGATCGCGCGGCCCGTATCGCCGTAGCGGCCCGTGCGCCCGATGCGGTGCACGTAGACGTCGGGGGACGTCGGGACGTCGTAGTTGATGACGTGCGTGACCGTCGAGATGTCCAGCCCGCGCGCGGCGACGTCGGTCGCCACCAGGATCGGCACGCGGCCGCCCTTGAAGGAGATCATCACGCCGTCGCGCTGGCCCTGGCTCATGTCGCCGTGCAGCGCGCGGACGTTCATGCCCCGGTCGCGCAGCGTGCGGAAGAGCTGGTCGCAGCGGATCTTCGTGCGCACGAAGATGATCGCCTGGCTCGGGCGCTCGGACTCGAGCACCCGGATCAGCATGGCGAGCTTGTCGGCCTGCTTGGCCTCGATCTGGAACTGCTCGACCGTGTCGATCGTCAGCGTCGCCGCCTTGACCTTGATCGTCTCGGGGTCGTAGAGGTGGCGCTCGGCGAGCGACCGGATCGGCGGCGGCATCGTCGCCGAGAAGAGCGCCGTCTGGCGGCCGTTGGGGGTCAGCGAGAGGATCTTCTCGACGTCCTCCAGGAAGCCGAGGTCGAGCATCTCGTCGGCCTCGTCGAGCACGAGGTAGCGGCACGAGTGCAGCATCAGCGAGTGCCGCGAGATCAGGTCGAGCACGCGGCCGACGGTGCCGACGACGATCTGCGCCCCCTGCTTGAGGTAGGCCTGCTGATCGCGGATCGGCGCGCCGCCGAAGACCGCGACGGGGTTGATCCCCTTGTGGGCGCCGTAGGTGCGGATCGCCTGCGTGACCTGGATGCACAGCTCGCGCGTGGGCGTGAGCACGATCGCCTGCACGTCGGGGTCGTCCGGATCGACGAACTCGAGCATCGGCAGGCCGAACGCGGCGGTCTTGCCCGTACCGGTCTGGGCCTGGCCGATCACATCCCGGCCCTGCAGCAGAAGCGGGATCGTCTGCTCCTGGATCGGGCTGGGGGCTTCGTAGCCCACGTCACGGAGGGCAGCCAGCAGGGGCTCGGAGAGGCCGAGGTCGGCGAACGTCGTCATGGTCGCCCGTGGACTTTAGAAGCGTGGATCGAGCAGGAGCTTCCCGGTCGTGCGGCGCCCGGCGAGGTCCTCGTGCGCCCGGCGGGCCTCCGACAGCGGGTAGGTCTCGCCCTCGAGCGCGCGCAGCTCGCCGGCCGCGGCCCGCGCGAGCAGGTCGGCGAGCGGCCCGGCGACGAGCCGTTCCGGGTCGGCGAGGCAGTGATAGAGCCAGAAGCCGACCACAGCCTTGGAGTGCTTCATCAGGTGGCCTGTCGACGGGTGGGCGGACTCGCGAGAGCTGATCCCGTAGACCACGAGGCGCCCGAACGGCGCGAGCGCGTCGAGCGAGGCGTCGAAGACGCGACCGCCGGTCGGCTCGAGCACGACGTCGACCGGCGCGCCGCCGTTGGCCTCGACCAGCGCGTCCGCGAGGTCCTCGCGCGTGACGTCGACGGCGGCGTCGGCGCCGAGCTCGAGCGCCAGCCCGCGCTTGTCCTCGCTCGAGGCGGTCGCGATCACGCGTCCCGCGCCGAGCGAACGGGCGAGCTGGACCGCGAGGGAGCCGACCCCGCCGGCGGCCGAGTGCACGACGACCGACTCCCCCGGCGCGAGGTGCGCCGACGTGCGGTAGAGATGCCAGGCGGTCAGCCCCTGCACGAGCAACGCCAGCGCGGCGGCGTCCGAGACGCCGTCCGGGATCGGGAAGACGTTCGCCCGCGGCACGGCCGCCAGCTCCGCGTAGCCGCCGGTCCCGCCGGTCAGCGCCACCACGCGGGTGCCGTCGCGCTCGAGCGTCCCCGCGACCTCCGCCCCGGGCACGAGCGGGAGCTCGTAGCGCTGCACGTACTCGTTGCGGCTGGCGTGCGTGTCGGCGAAGTTGACCCCCGCGCGCGCGACGCGCACGAGCAGCTCGCCGTCGGCGGGCTCGGGCGCCGGGGCGTCCTCGACGAGCTCGAGCACCTCCGGGCCGCCCCACTCGGAGATCCGGATGGCGCGCATCGCGCGCAGGCTACCCTTGCCGCGCGATGACGCTCACCGTGGTCGGATCCATCGCGTTCGACGCCGTCGAGACGCTGCACGACTCGCGCGACCGCCTGCTCGGCGGCTCCGCCGTGCATTTCGCGCTCGCCTCCTCGTTCCTCGCCGAGACGCGCGTCGTCGGCCCGGTCGGCGACGACTTCGGCGAGGCCGAGTACGACGTGCTGCACCGCCGCGGGGTGATCACCGACGACATCGAGCGCGTCCCCGGGGGCAGGACGTTCTTCTGGGCCGGCCGCTACGAGCGCGACGTGAACATCCGCCACACCATCCAGACCGACCTCAACGTCTTCGAGCACTTCCGGCCCAAGCTCTCGCCGGAGTCGCAGGCCGCCGACACCGTCTTCCTCGCCAACATCCAGCCCGACCTGCAGCGCGAGGTGCGCGAGCAGTGCACACGCGCCCGCTTCACCGCGCTGGACACCATGAACATGTGGATCGACGTCGCGCGCACATCGCTGCTGCGCACGATCTCGATGGTCGACTGCCTCGTGGTCAACGACGGCGAGCTCAAGCAGCTCACCGACGAGCCCAACCACGTCCGCGCCGCGAACGCGGTGCTCGCGATGGGCCCGCGCGTCGTCGTCGCCAAGCAGGGCGAGTACGGCGCCGCGATGTACACGCGCGAGGGGGCATTCGGCCTGCCCGCGTACCCGACGGGCGACGTCGTCGACCCGACGGGCGCCGGCGACACCTTCGCGGGCGGCTTCATGGGCTACATCGCCGCCCACATCGACGACGACCTGACCGACGAGGTCCTGCGCCGCGCGATGGCCTACGGCACCGCGCTGGCCTCCTTCAACGTGGAGGCCTTCGGCACCGAGCGGATGCAGTCGCTCACCGGCGAGGAGATCCACGAGCGCGTCGCCGAGCTCGAGCGGGTGACGCGATTCGACGCGGCCCCTGTTCCGCTGCGCCCCTAGGGGGTAGCCTTCGCCACATGGGATGGGGCATGCTCTGGCTGTTCTTGGCGCTCAAGATCCCGCTGCTGACGCTCTGCTGGCTGGTGTGGTGGGCCATCAAGCAGGAGCCCGAGCCCGTCGCGGGCGAGGATGACGGCGGCAACCAGCGCACCCGCCCGCATCCGGTGCCGAAGCTGCCGCACGCGCCGCGCCGCGGCCCGCACGGCGACGCCGCGCTGCCCAGCCCGCCCCGCGTGCGGCCGTTGAACGCCCGGGCGAAGCAGCCCACCACGCGCTGAGGAACGTACACTCCCGCCGTGCCCAGCTCCGTCCTCTCCGACGGCACGATCCGCCGCCTCGTCGAGGAGGGCCGGATCGTCATCGACCCGTGGGATCCCGACCTCGTCCAACCCGCGTCGGTCGACCTGCGCCTGGGCGACTCCTTCCGCGTCTTCCACAACCACCGGGTCACGGCCATCGACCTGCGCGAGCCGCCGACCAACCTCACCGAGGAGGTCGTGATCGGAGAGGGCGTGCCGTTCGCGATCCACCCCGGCGAGTTCGCGCTCGGGCGCACCCTCGAGACGGTCGCGATTCCCGACGACGTCGTCGCGCGCATCGAGGGCAAGTCGAGCCTCGGCCGGCTCGGACTGATCGTCCACGCCACCGCGGGCTTCGTCGATCCCGGCTTCACCGGCTCGCTGACGCTCGAGATCACCAACCTCACGCGCGTGCCGATCAAGCTCTACGCCGGCCTGCCGATCGCCCAGCTGTCCTTCATGGCGCTCGACGCGCCCGCCGAGCACCCGTACGGCTCCGAGGCGCTGGGCTCGCACTACCAGGGCCAGGTGGCGGCCACCGAATCGCGGTACATGCGGTAGCTTCGCGCCATGTTCGCCCTGCTCGCCGCCGTCGAGGCGGACCACCCGTCCAAGACCCCGTTCTACATCGCCGGCGCGCTGCTGGTGGTCTTCGCGCTGGCGGTCTCGGCCATCGGCGCGCGCTCGGAGACGTTCCCGCCCACGCGCGCCGCGCGCATCGGCGTGACCGCCGTGGCGTTGGTCCTGGTCGCGGCGGCGATGCTGACTGCCGTCCTCACGGCCTGACCGCCACAATGACGGGTAACCAGACCTGAGAACCCGTCAAGGAGCTTTCGTGAGCACCGAGGAGCAGGGCCAGAACGGGGGAGGCGTAGCCACGGCGACCGACTCCCTCACGATCACCGACAACCGCACGGGGCGCAGCTACGAGGTGCCGATCGAGGACGGCACCATCCGCGCTCCCGCGCTGCGCGACATCAAGGTCTCCGAGGACGACTTCGGCCTCATGACCTATGACCCGGCGTTCATGAACACGGCGTCCTGTCGCTCCTCGATCACCTACCTCGACGGCGACAAGGGCGTGCTCGAGTACCGCGGGTACCCGATCGAGCAGCTCGCCGAGAAGAGCACATACCTCGAGGTCGCCTACCTGCTGGTCCACGGCGAGCTGCCGAACCCCAAGCAGCTCGAGGAGTGGACGCACCAGATCACGATCCACACGTTCGTGCACGAGAACGTCAAGCAGTTCATGGCGGGCTACCGCTACGACGCGCACCCGATGGGGATGCTGCTGTCCTCCGTCGGCGCGCTCTCGACGTTCTATCCGGACGCCCCGCAGATCAAGGATCCCGAGATCCGCTACTCCCACGTGGTGCGGCTGATCGCGAAGATGCCGACGCTGGCGGCCTTCGCGTACCGCCACAACATGGGGCAGCCGTACAACTATCCGGTCAACGACCTGAGCTATCCCGGCAACTTCCTGAACATGCTGTTCCGGATGACCGAGCTCAAGTACGAGCCGGACCCGCGGCTGGAGCGCGCGCTCGACATCCTGTTCATCCTGCACGCCGACCACGAGCAGAACTGCTCGACCTCGGCGGTCCGCTCGGTCGGCTCCTCGCAGGTCGACCCGTACTCGGCCGTCGCCGCCGGCGTCGCCGCGCTCTACGGCCCGCTGCACGGCGGCGCCAACGAGGCGGTCCTGCGCATGCTGCGCCGGATCGAGACCGTGGAGAACATCCCGGACTTCATCGCCGGGGTCAAGGAGGGCAAGGAGCGCCTGATGGGCTTCGGACACCGGGTCTACAAGAACTACGACCCGCGCGCGAAGATCATCAAGTCGGCGGCCGACGACGTGTTCGAGGTCACCGGCAAGAACCCGTTGCTCGAGATCGCGCTCGAGCTCGAGAAGATCGCGCTGGAGGACGACTACTTCGTCAAGCGCAAGCTCTACCCGAACGTCGACTTCTACTCGGGCCTGATCTACGAGGCGCTGGGGATGCCGGTCGGCATGTTCCCGGTGCTGTTCGCGATCCCCCGCACGAGCGGCTGGATCGCCCAGTGGCTCGAGATGATCGACGACTCCGAGCAGAAGATCGCCCGCCCGCGCCAGATCTACACGGGCGAGCGCACGCGGGACTACGTCCCGCTCGACGACCGCTAGTCACCTGCGTGACGATCCTCACGGTTGCAAATCGCAACCGTGAGGATGATGGGGGTGTGCACATCCGCCCCATCGAGCCGTCGGACAAGGCCCTGCTCGCCGAAGGCCTGCACCGCCTGAGCGACGCGAGCGTGCGGCTGCGCTTCTTGTCGAGCAAGCCGAGCTTCACCGCCGCCGAGCTGCGCTACCTCACCGAGGTCGACGGGCACGACCACATCGCGCTCGTCGCGATCGACGACGCGACGGGGTGCCTGATCGGCGTCGCCCGCTGCGTGCGGCTCGAGGGGCGCCCCGACACGGCCGAGATGGCGATCGTCGTCGGCGACGCGTGGCAGGGGCAGGGCATCGGCCGCGCCCTCGCCGAGGCACTCTCCGCCGCGGCCCGCGCGGCCGGAATCCGGCGCTTCGAGGCGCTGGTCCAGGCGGGCAACGCGCCGGCGCGCGCTGTCGCCCGGCGTATCGCCGCGCGCCTGCGGGAGGGCGACGTGAGCTCCGGAGTGCGCGAGCTCTCGCTCGACCTCGCCGCCTGACGGATACGCTGCACGGCGGGCGTCGTGCGGCGCCCTCGTGCCGTGCGACCCAAGCGCTTCGCCCTTCCCTCACTGACGGCCTCGGCGCCGCGCGCCCCGCGGGAGGCGCGGATCCTCGACGCGCTGGGCGTGGCGACCTGCCTCGCCGACGCGCGCGACCCCGACCTGCGGCTCGTCTACGTCAACCAGGCCTTCGAGCGGCTGACCGGCTGGCCGGCCGACGAGGCGGTCGGGCGCAACTGCCGCTTCCTGCAGGGGCCCGACAGCGAAGGGCCGGCGCTCGACCAGCTGCGCAAGGCGCTCGCCGAGCGGCGCTCCTGCCGCGTCACGCTGCGCAACCATCGCCGCAACGGCGAGTCGTTCTGGAACGAGATCACGCTGACGCCGGTCCCCGCCGAGGGCGAGGGGGCGGTCTGGTTCGCGGCGATCCTCGTCGACGTCTCCGAGCACGTCGGAGCGCTCGACGACGTGCTCGAGACCGAGCGGCGCTACCGCTCCCTGGTCGAGCAGATCCACGCGGTCACCTACATCGCCACCTGGAGCCCGGAGTCGCCGCTGCAGTACGTCTCGCCGCAGATCGAGCCACTGCTCGGGTACCCGGCGTCGGCGTGGATCGACGAGCCCGAGCTGTGGAACAGCCGCATCCACCCCGAGGACCGCGCGCGGGTGCGCCAGGCCGAGCGGATCGCGTTCGAGGCCGAGCGCGACCTCGAGGTCGAGTTCCGCATGGTCGCGGCCGACGAGACCGTGCGCTGGCTGTGGGAGCGCGAGTCGATCCTGCGCGACCCCGACAGCGGCCGGCCGACCGCCAGCCAGGGCGTGCTGCTCGACATCTCGGCCCTGAAGTCGGCCGAGTCGCGGTTGCTCGAGACGGAGGCGGCGCTGCGCGCGGAGCGCGACCGCACGCAGACCTACCTCGACGTCGCGGGCGCGATCCTGCTGCTGCTCAACCCCGACGGGACCGTCGCCATGCTCAACCGCCACGGCCGAGAGGTGCTCGGCGACGACGCGGGCGCCCTGCTCGGCGAGGACTGGTTCGAGCGCGTCGTGCCGGCCGAGGACCGCGGCCGGACGCGCGCGGCGTTCGACGCGCTGATGGCCGGCGAGGGCGACGAGTTCATCCACCACGAGAACGACGTCGTCTCGGGCGCCGGGGAGCGCCGCCGCGTCGCCTGGCAGAACGTCGTCCTGCACGACGAGTCGGGGCGCGCGATCGCGCTGCTCTCCTCCGGCCAGGACGTCACCGAGCGCGTGCGCGCCGAGGAGGACGCGCGCCGGCTCGCGTTCTTCGACCCGCTCACGGGGCTCCCGAACCGCACGCAGTTCGACGCGCGGCTGCGCGCCGCGGTGACGCGCGCGCGGCGCCGGGCCAACCGCGTCGCGCTGCTGTTCATCGACCTCGACAACTTCAAGCTCGTCAACGACTCGCTCGGCCACGGCGCCGGCGACCGGCTGCTGCGGAGGATCGCCGGGAGGCTCGGTGGGATCGAGGGCCACGAGGGACTGCTGGCCAGACACGGCGGCGACGAGTTCCTGCTGCTGCTCGGCGACCTGGATGCCGACGCGGTCGGCGCGGCGCGCGCCGCCGCCGACCAGGTCGCCGTACGGCTCGCCGAACCGTTCCAGGTCGCGGGCGCCGAGTTCCACGTCGAGGCGAGCGTCGGCATCTCCGTCTTCCCGGACGACGCCGACGGGCCCGAGGCGCTGATGCAGCACGCCGACGTGGCGATGTACGAGAGCAAGGGGCGCGGGCGCGCCGCCTCGACGGTCTACGCGCAGGCGTCGCAGGACCCGCTCGAGCGGCTCTCGCTGTCGGCGCGCTTGCGGCGCGCGATCGCGCAGGACGAGCTGGTGCTGCACTACCAGCCGATCGTGTGGACGGCGAGCGGGCGGCTGCACTCGATGGAGGCGCTGCTGCGCTGGGACGACCCCGAGCGCGGGCTCGTGCCGCCGGACTCGTTCATCCCCGCGGCCGAGGAGATGGGCATGCTCGGCGCGGTCGGCGCCTGGGTGTTCGACGCCCTTGCGCGACAGATCTCCGAGTGGGACGCCGACGGCCTCGAGCCGCGCGTCTCCTACAACGTCTCCCCACGCGAGCTGCACCGGCCCGACTTCGCCGACGATCTGCGCGCCGGACTCGCGCGCACCGGGATCGATCCCTCGCGGCTGACGATGGAGCTCACCGAGTCGGCGACCCTGCGCGAGACCGAGCGGATCGGACCGCTGCTCGCCGAGCTGCGCGAGCTCGGCCTGCAGATCGCCATCGACGACTTCGGCGCCGGCTGGTCGTCGCTGTCGCGGCTG
>DATBDM010000113.1:0-6124 GCA_036269915.1 Solirubrobacteraceae bacterium
GCGGGCCGCTTCCACGTCCGATCGCGAGATCACACCGCGAACCACGAGCTCGACGGTCAGCTCGTCCGTACGGGGTTCAGATGGGGGTCGAGCCACTCGCGCAGCGTTCGTTCGGGGACCGCGCCGACGAGCCGGTCGACGGCTTCGCCGTCACGGAACAGCACCAGCAGCGGGATGCTCTGAGCGCCGTGCCGCGCCGCGATCTCGGGCGCCGCGTCCACGTCGAGCTTGACCACCTTCAGGTGTCCGGCCAGCTCGCGCCCGACGCGCTCGACGATCGGGCTGATCATGCGGCAGGGACCGCACCACTCCGCCCAGAAGTCGACGAGGACCGGCAGGTCGGCGTGGATGGCGCCGTCGAAGTCCTGCGCGTCGGCGGAGACGATCCACGGCAGCGGCGTGCTGCAGTTGCCGCAGCGCGGGATGCCCTCCGCCACGACCGGCACGCGGTTCTTCTTGCCGCAGTTGGTGCACACGACGATCGCTGCGTCGGCCATGCCGCGCTCCGTCAATCGGCCTGCACGTCGATGCGCCGGGAACGCTGCTCCTCCGGCTTGGGGATGCGCACGGTGAGCACGCCGTCCTCGAGACGCGCCTCGATGCGCTCGGCGTCCGCGTCGCCCGGCAGGGTGACGTGGTAGTCGAACTCGCCGGTCTTGCGCATGCGCCGGCGCAGGATCCCTTCGCGCTCCCGCTCCTTGATCTCGCCGGAGATCGCGAGCTCGGACCCGCGCATCTCGACGTTGACGTCCTCCTTGCGCACGCCGGGGAGCTCCGCCTCGACGATCCAGGCGTCCTCGGTCTCCTCGATGTCGACGAGTGGAATGAACGGCGCGGCGCCGTTCCCGTCCTGCGCGGTGTGCTGCATGAGCTGGGCGAGCTGCTCTTGGAGGCCCTCCAGCTCGCCGAAGGGGTTCCAGCGCGCCGTCGGCTGGGGTGCGGTATCGCGTCGTCGTACGGGCAGCGGCATCAGCGGCTCCTTTCGTTCTCGCTCCTGCCGGGCCGTTAGGCCTCGGGCGGCAGAGAACAAGGCCGCCGCTCCCTTGAACACCCGTCGGGCTGCCTTACCACCGAACCCACAAGCTCGCGACTTCGGGGAGGCACGGCAATGGCCAAGGCGGTCGGCATCGACCTCGGCACGACCAACTCGGTCGTGGCCGCAACCATGGAGGGCGGCCAGGCGGAGGTGATCCCGAACGCCGAGGGCGCACGGACCACGCCGTCGGTCGTGGCGTTCACCGAGGACGGAGAGCGCCTCGTCGGTCAGGTCGCCAAGCGTCAGGCGATCCTCAACCCGGAGGCCACGATCTACTCGGCGAAGCGGTTCATCGGCCGCAAGTGGGACGAGGTGACCGAGGAGGCCAAGATCGTCTCCTACAAGGTCGTCAAGGACCCGAACGATGCGGTCCGCTTCGAGATCCGCGGAAAGCAGTACGCGCCCGAGGAGATCTCCGCGCTGATCCTGCGGAAGCTGGCCGAGGACGCCGCCAAGTCGCTGGGCGAGCGGGTCACCGAGGCGGTCATCACCGTCCCGGCGTACTTCAACGACGCCCAGCGCCAGGCGACCAAGGACGCCGGCGCGATCGCCGGCCTCGAGGTGCTGCGCATCATCAACGAGCCGACGGCGGCGGCGCTGGCGTACGGCCTGGACAAGAAGGGCCAGGAGACGGTGCTCGTGTTCGACCTCGGCGGCGGCACGTTCGACGTGTCGATCCTCGATGTCGGCGACGGCGTGGTCGAGGTGCGCTCGACCAGCGGCGACGGCCACCTGGGCGGCGACGACTTCGACAAGCGGATCGTCGACTGGCTGGCCGACGAGTTCAAGCGCGACCAAGGCATCGACCTGCGCTCGGACCCGCAGGCGCTGCAGCGTCTCTACGAGGGCGCCGAGCGGGCCAAGGTCGAGCTCTCGAGCCGCACGCAGACGCAGATCAATCTGCCGTTCATCACGGCCGACGCGTCCGGTCCCAAGCACCTGAACACCACGATCACGCGGGCGACGTTCGAGCAGCTCAGCGCCGACTTGATCGAGCGCACCCGCGGCCCGGTCGAGCGGGCGCTGTCGGATGCCAAGCTGACGGCCGCCGACATCGACGAGGTCATCCTCGTCGGCGGCTCGACCCGCATCCCCGCGGTGCAGGGCCTGGTGCGCAAGCTCACCGGCGGCAAGGACCCGAACATGACGGTCAACCCCGACGAGGTCGTGGCGATCGGCGCCGCGCTGCAGGCGGGAGTCCTCAAGGGCGAGGTCGAGGACGTCGTCCTGCTCGACGTGACGCCGCTGTCGCTGGGCCTGGAGACGATGGGCGGCGTGATGACCAAGGTCATCGAGCGCAACACGACGATCCCCGCGCGGCGCAGCGAGGTCTTCTCCACGGCCGAGGACAACCAGACGGCGGTTGACATCGTCGTCCTGCAGGGCGAGCGCGAGCTGGCCGCCGACAACCGCCAGCTCGCCCGCTTCCGGCTGGAGGGGATCCGTCCCGCGCCGCGCGGCGTGCCGCAGATCGAGGTGACGTTCGACATCGACGCCAACGGCATCCTGCACGTGTCCGCGCGCGACAAGGACACCGGCGCCGAGCAGACGGTCACGATCTCCGAGACCAGCAACCTCGACCAGAGCGACGTCGAGCGGATGATCCGCGAGGCCGAGCAGCACGCCGACGAGGACCGCCGGCGGCGCGAGGAGATCGATGGGCGCAACGAGCTGGACACGCTGGCCTACCGGGTCGAGCAGCTCGTCACCGAGTTGCAGGACCGGGTGCCGGTCCACGAGAAGGCGCGCGCCGAGCAGCTGGTGGCCGACGCGCGCAGCGCGATCGGAGAGCAGGCCGGGCTCGACCGGGTGCGCCCACTGATCGCCGACGCGCAGCAGATGATCCAGTCGCTGCAGACCAGCGCGGCCACGGCCGGCGCGGGCGCCCAGGCCGGGAACGGATCGGGCAACGGCGCCGGCGAAACGGCCGACGACGACGAGGAGGTCGTGGATGCCGAGTTCACGCGCGAGTGACCAGCCGCAGCAGCACGATCACGCGCCCGAGCAGCCCGGGCAGCCGGCGCAGGCCCAGGTGCCCGAGCGCGACCTGAGCGCCGAGCTGGCCAAGATGGAGGATCGCTTCAAGCGGGCGGTCGCCGACCTGGACAACTACCGCAAGCGGGCGGCGCGCGACATCGAGCGCCTGTCGGACGAGCGCAGCGACCGGGTGCTGCTCGACTGGCTCGAGGTCGTCGACGCGCTCGACCGCGCGATGGCCCAGACCCCGGACGGCCCGCTCCGCGAAGGGCTGCAGGCCGTGGTCGAGCAGGTGGAGGCGATCCTGGCCCGCCAGGGGATCCGCCGCATCGGGCAGCCCGGCGAGCCGTTCGACCCGTCCCGCCACGAGGCGGTGGAGGTGCGCGAGACCGACGAGGCGCCCGCGCGCAGTGTGATCGCCGTCCTGCGCTCCGGGTTCGCGCGCGGTGATCGCATGCTGCGCCCCGCCCAGGTCGTCGTGGCGCGCGAGCCGCAGCCGCAGACCTGATGGCTGTCGGATCCAGCGACTACTACGAGGCCCTCGGCGTCTCGCGCGACGCCAGCCAGGACGACATCCGCTCGGCGTACCGGCGGCTGGCCCGCCAGTACCACCCCGACGTCAACAAGGAGCCCGGCGCCGAGGACCGCTTCAAGGAGATCTCCGAGGCCCACGAGGTGCTCCGCGATCCCGAGAAGCGCGATCAGTACGACCGTTTCGGCACGGCCGGCGGCCCCGGGGCCGCGCCTGGCGGAGGTGGGCCGTCGGGCTTCCGCTCCTACCCGGGCGGCGGCGGCTTCGAGGACGTCACCGTCGACTTCGGCGGGGGCGACTTCGACGACCTGTTCGAAGGGCTGTTCCGAGGGCGCGGCCGGCGCGGTGGCGGCGGCTTCGGCGGCGGGTTCTCCACCCGCGGCACCGACCAGGAGGCCGTGCTCGATCTCTCGCTGCAGGAGGCCGCCCGCGGCGGGCGCCGGCGGGTCACGCTGGGCGGTGGCCAGGACCTCGAGGTGGACATCCCGCCCGGCGTGCGCGACGGCCAGCGCATCCGCCTGTCCGGCGAGGGCGGCGCGGGGATCGGCGGCGGGCCGTCGGGCGATCTGTTCCTGCGCGTGCGCATCCGCCCGGACAGGCGCTTCCGGGTCGACGGCCGCGACGTCTACACCGACCTCCCGGTCACGCCCTGGGAGGGGGCGCTGGGCGCCACCGTCGAGGTCGAGACGCTCGACGGCACCGCCCAGGTCAAGGTCCCGGCGGGGTCGTCGAGCGGGCGGAAGCTGCGGCTGCGCGGCCAGGGACTGGGTGACGGCGATCTGTACGCAGTCGTGCAGATCCACGTGCCCAAGCGGCTCAACCGCCGCGAACGCGAGCTGTTCGAGCGGCTCGCGGAGGTGTCGGACTTCAATCCGCGCCGGTCGCGGCGGCGCAGCAAGGCATGAGGTGATCGCATGGATCCGAACAAGCTCACTCAGAAGACTCAGCAGGCGCTGCACGACGGGCAGACCAAGGCGCTGCGCTACGGGCACACCGAGGTCGACTCCGAGCACGTGCTGCTCGCGCTGCTCGAGGATCCCGACGGCCTGATCGGGCGCCTGCTCACCCGTCTCGACGTGGACGGCGCCGCCGTGCGCGCCGCAGTGGAGCGCGAGCTCGAGCGGCGGCCGCGGGTGACCGGCGCCGGCGCGTCGGGGCAGGTCTACGTCTCGCGCGCGCTCACCCAGGTGCTCGACGCCGCCGAGCAGGAGGCCCAGCGCCTCAAGGACGACTACGTCTCCGTCGAGCACGTGCTGCTGGCCATGATCGAGACCGGCGGGGGCACCGGCGCCGGCCGCGTCCTGCGCGAGCACGGCATCACCCGCGAGCGCTTCCTCGAGGTCCTCACCGAGGTGCGGGGCAGCCAGCGCGTGACCAGCGACATCCCGGAGACCGCGTACGAGGCGCTGGAGAAGTACGGGCGCGACCTGGTCGAGGAGGCGCGCCGCGGCCGCATGGACCCGGTGATCGGGCGCGACGAGGAGATCCGCCGCGTCATCCAGATCCTCTCCCGCAAGACGAAGAACAACCCGGTGCTGATCGGCGACCCGGGCGTCGGCAAGACCGCGATCGTCGAGGGGCTCGCCCAGCGGATCGTCCGCGGCGACGTACCCGAGGGGCTGCGCGACAAGACCGTCTTTGCGCTCGACATGGGCTCGCTGGTGGCCGGCGCGAAGTACCGCGGCGAGTTCGAGGAGCGCCTGAAGGCCGTGCTGCAGGAGGTCAAGGCGGCCGAGGGCCGGATCCTGCTGTTCATCGACGAGCTGCACACGGTCGTCGGCGCCGGCGCGGCCGAAGGCGCCATGGACGCCGGCAACCTGCTCAAGCCCATGCTCGCTCGCGGCGAGCTGCACTGCATCGGCGCGACCACGCTCGACGAGTATCGCCGGCACATCGAGAAGGACGCCGCGCTGGAGCGCCGCTTCCAGCCGGTGCTGGTCGCGGAGCCCAGCGTCGAGGATACGATCTCGATCCTCCGCGGCCTGCGCGAGCGGTTCGAGGTCCACCACGGCGTGCGCATCCAGGACGCGGCGCTCGTGGCCGCGGCGACGCTCTCGCACCGCTACATCAGCGACCGCTTCCTGCCCGACAAGGCGATCGACCTGGTCGACGAGGCGTGCGCGGTCATCCGCACCGAGATCGACTCGATGCCCCAGGAGCTCGACGCGATCACCCGCCGCGTGATGCGGCTCGAGGTCGAGGAGACGGCGCTGGAGAAGGAGAGCGACGCGGCCAGCCGCGCGCGGCTCGAGGCCCTGCGGCGCGAGCTGGCCGACCTGCGCGCGCAGGCCGACGCGATGACCGCCCAGTGGGAGGCCGAGCGCCAGGCGATCAAGCGGCT
The DNA here is from genome assembly GCA_036269915.1 of Solirubrobacteraceae bacterium. Lineage (GTDB taxonomy): Bacteria > Actinomycetota > Thermoleophilia > Solirubrobacterales > Solirubrobacteraceae > DATBDM01. The sequence continues at coordinate 5,887 of DATBDM010000113.1, forward strand.
GCAGGCGCTGCGCTCCGAGCTCGAGCAGGTCCGTCGCGACATCGACGCGGCCGAGCGCGGCTACGACCTCAACCGCGCCGCCGAGCTGCGCCACGGGAAGCTGCCCGAGCTCGAGCGCCGGCTGCAGGCCGAGGAGGAGCGCCTGGCCGGGCGCCAGGGCGAGCGCCTGCTGCGCGAGGAGGTCACCGAGGACGAGATCGCCGAGATCGTGGCGCGCTGGACGGGCATCCCGCTCGCC
>DATBDM010000114.1:0-17859 GCA_036269915.1 Solirubrobacteraceae bacterium
AGAAGGCAGCGTGGCCGCGTTGTCTTGCCGCCAAGGCGCGCGTAGATTGCTCGCATGTCTGCACAGCGCCTACGCGGACTGATCCCCTTCGCGTTGGTCGGGGTGCTTTTCATCCTCTCGGTGTTCGTTCTTCACGGCGCGGCAGCGGGTGTGGCGGCGTTCGCCGTGTTCCTTGGGTTCATTGCGGCCTGCATCGACGCTTTGCGCCGCAAGGACGCCGACGTTCGTCGCGACGCAGACCGGTCCGGCCTCGCCGGCTGGTTCGGGGGCTGGTTCTAGACCGACGCGTCGACTCGCTACACGCCGACACAGCCCTGGGGACGGAGCACCGATAGCCGAGTGCGTCCGAGCCGAGATCCACCGATGAGTTCCGCCCGCTGGGCTGGTCTACAAGGACGCACGCCATCGAACCACCACTGGGGACCCACCGTGACCAATCCCGCACACCCCGGCCGCATGCTGTTCGTGAACCTGCCCGTAGCGGACGTCGAGCGCAGCAAGGCGTTCTTCGCGAAGCTCGGGTTCAGCTACAACCCGATGTTCACCGACGAGACCGCCGCCTGCATGCTGGTCGGCGAGCACGCCTTTGTCATGTTGCTCAGCCGCGAGAAGTTCGCGGAGTTCGCCAAGCTTCCGATTGCCGATCCCACCACGCACACGCTGGCGCTGTACTGCTTCAGCGTGTCATCCCGCGATGAGGTCGACACGGTCAGCGCCGCTGCGCTCGCGGCGGGCGGCACCGAGGCGGATGGCGCCGAGGACCACGGCTTCATGTACTCACGCAGCTTCTACGACCTCGACGGCCACGGCTGGCAGGTCATGTGGATGGACCCGGCGGCGGCGGAGCAGGGCCCCGAGGCGTTCGCGGCCTCCACGCAGGATGCCGACGCCCCGGCCTGACGCACCACTCAGCCTGGATCCGCCGGCCGATACTCGCGGGCGCCCCGCTAGGTGAATCGCTGCACGAACCGCAGCGCGATGTCGGCCACCTCCCGCCAGCCGCTGTCGATGGTCAGCGAGTGGCCGCGGTTGTGGACAGCCGTGATCTCCGTCACGGCCGGGTTGCGACGCTGCCGCTTGTAGGAGGCGTTGGCGATCGCCCACGGGACCGTGTGGTCCTTCTCGCCGTCCACGATCAGCAGCGGCCCGCGGTTCGGATTGGCGGGATCCAGCTTCGCCTCGGTCCGCGGATTGAGGTTGGCGTTGGCCATCTGCATGAGCGCGACCCCGGGCGTCGCCACGTGGTAGCTGTCGTAGAGCTCCTTGGCCTCCTCGTCACTGAGCGCGTTCGCCCAGCCGTACTTGAACTGCTCGAGGGTCAACGCCACGGCACGGCTGCGGTTCCGGGGATTGGTCAGCACCGGAGCCGCGGAGCGCAGCGCCGAGATCGGGAGCGGCAGCACGCCGCGGAACGGGCCCGGGTCGATGGCCACCGTGGCGGCCGACAGCCCGCGGTCGGCGATCATCTGGGCGAGCAGCCCGCCGGTCGAGTGACCCAGCACGACGGGCTTCTTCGTCAGGGTCCCGATCACTTCGGCGACATGGTCGGCGACCTGGCCGAGCGTCTTGCCGGCGAACACCTCGGGGTGCGCGCGCGCCTCCTCGACCGTCTCCGGATCGTCCGGCCACGATGGCGTCACCGCCGCATAGCCGGCCTCCTCGAACAGCTCGGCCCAGTGATCCCAGCTGCTGGGCAGCAGCCAGAGCCCGTGGATGAAGACGACCGGCGTCTTCTGACTGGTGTTGGCCCGCTCGACCTGCTCCGCCTCGCGGGACGTGATCGTCGACGTCTGGGGAGTCATCGCTGCCATGCGGCTCACCCCGCCGCGCCGGCGCGCTGGCGCTCGTCGATCTCGCGCACCGTCCGGCGCCGGCCGCCGTAGGCGAGCAGGCCGTAGATGGCGATGATGTCGAGCGTCAGGATCGTGATGGCCAGGATCGGATAGGCCGGGATCCACAGCGTCTGCAGGATCGCGTTCAGGCTCGCGCAGGCGACCGCGAACCAGCGTCCCCAGCTCGCGCCCCGCCAGACCGCGAAGGCGCCGGCGAACTGCAGGATGCCGAAGGCGAGCAGGAACCAGCCCCAGGTGTTGAGGCTGCCGGTGACGTAGTGCGCATGCTGCGTGAAGATGTTCGCCTTGTCGATCGCCGCGATCCCGTAGACGACGTTGAGCACGCCGGCGATCATCAGCATCACGCCGGCGAACGTGACCAGGCCCTGGCCGTGCTCGTCGTCGTATGCGTCGTAGGAGAGGCTGCCGCCGACACCGCCGGCGGGTGTATAGGGCCCAGAGGACATGCCGGACCTCCGTCGGGTGTTGGACGACTCGACGGTAGGCCGCGTGCGGTCACCCTCGCATCGCCCGAAACGGGTGACGCAGCGCCCGGGTCTAGCGCGGCCGAACGAACCAGCAGTAGCGCCGCGCCTCGGCCTCCATCGCGGCGGCCCGGCGCTCCGCGGTGTCCGGGTTGTCGCGCTCGCGGCGGATCGCCCGCTCGGCGCGCAGCTCCGAATGCGCCGCGCGACGCTCGCCGGGCCGCAGCCCGTACGCGCGCACCCACGCCCAGGCGTCGTGCCGTCTCGCGTACATGAGGGGACGCTACGCCCGCCGCGCGAGCGCGGCAACCGCTACACGTCGTGCGTGTTGGAGAGCGCCTGGGCCGCGTCCGCGAGGGTCTTCGCGATCGACGCGTAGTTCGCGGCGGCCAGGGTCTGACCGCTCGCGGCCTGCTGACCCGCGAGCCGGGCGGCGGTGCCCGTCGCGTCATACAGCGCACGAAGCGCCTCATTGCGGTCCATCAGTCCCCCCTTCGAATTCCGGGAGCGCAGCTTCGCAAACGACCGCGCGACGCGCAGGCGGGGTAACAGCTCGGTGCCCGGCGAACCGACGCGCGAGTACCGCCGGCCGATGATCGCGTCAGGCGTGGAACGTCCGGCCCTCGGCCTCGACGACGACCACGTAGCCCCGCCGCCGCAGCCGCGCCGCGTACTGCTCGCGGTGCGCCTCAGCGTCCTCGAGCGTGTAGTGCCCGAACGGCTGCCGGCCATCCGGGCCGTGCGCGTGGAACTCGAACCGGCGCTTGCGCTCGTTGAGGAACACGGCGCCGATCTCGATCGTGGGCATGGGGTTCTCCTTCTTCCCGGACGCCATCTGTGATCCGGGTTGTCCTCCGCACCGTCCACCGGCGGGTCATTTGCCGGTAATCGAGGCCAACAGGGCGGAGGCGGTGGCGGCGATCACGACGACGACCGCCGAGAAGACGAGGCCCGCGGTGCGCAGCGACGTCGCCTGCGCGAGCGCTCCGACGCCGACCACCGGCAGCGAGATCGCGACGTAGGCGACGATGAAGAAGGCGGAGGAGGTCTCGCCGCGGCGGTCGGGCGGCGCGGCGCCCGTGACCGCGCCGATCGAGGCGCGGAACGACATGCCCTGGCCGAGGCCGGCGAGCACGCCGCCGGCGATCAGCAGCACGAGCGAGGACGCGGCGAGGCTCGCGCCGAGCACCGCGACGCCGACCGCGAGCGTCGCGCAGCCGCCGACCAGCGCGCGGCGCTGGGAGATCGAGCCCGCCAGCACCTGGCCGACCGCCGAGGCGGCGAACACGACGAAGACCACGAGCCCGATCGCCGCCAGGTTGGTGACGCCGAGGATCGTCGCGAGGAACGCGGGGGAGACCGCCGTGAAGAGCCCGAGCACGGAGAACCCCGCGAAGCCCGCGAGCGACGCCGGCACGAAGACGGCGCGGGTCTCCTCGGGCACGCCGGGCCGCTGCAGGCGCAGCCGGAACTCGGGCCGCTCGACGCGTTCGGGCGTGCGCCACATGAGCACGAACGCGACGGCGAGCAGGGCGAGGTCGACGACGAACACCAGCCGCAGCGGGTCCGGCGCCCACTCGGCGAGGATGCCCGCCAGCAGCGGGCCGCAGCCCAGGCCGCCGATGTTGGCGATCGTGGCGATCAGGGTCGCGCGCGCGGCGCCGCCCTCGCCGGCGAGGTCCGTGATCGCCGCGGTCGCCGTCCCGGTGAAGATGCCGGCCGACAGCCCGGAGAGCACGCGGCCGAGGAGGATCAGCCCCAGCCCGTGCAGCAGCAGGAAGGCGACGGCGCTGAGGGCCGAGAGCACGAGGCCCGGCAGCAGGGCGCGGCGGCGCCCGATGTCGTCCGACAGCCTGCCGAAGAGCAGCAGCGCCGAGATCACGCCGACCGCGTAGGTCGCGAAGATCACCGTGATCATCAGCTGCGAGAAGCCGAAGCGCTCGCGGTAGAGCGCGTACAGCGGGGTCGGCAGCGTGGTGCCGAGCATCGTGACCGCGAAGGCGTACGCCGTCGCGGCCAGGGCCATCCTGCGGGTCATCACGCGTGCGTGCCCGCAAGCGCGGGCGGGCACGCACGCATGCGGCGCCCTAGCGGTAGGTGGCCTTGTACTTGAACGTGTAGACGCTGTTCTTGAACGGACCGCTGAACGTGCCCTTGAGCGTGTGGCCCTTGTAGGCGCCGGTGCCCTTGGTCAGCGAGAACGAGCCGTCGGTCACGTTCACGCTGCCGTCCTGCGCGACGACCTGCGTTCCCTTGCCGGTGCCGGTCAGCGAGCCCTTCGTGGTCGAGATCGTCACGCGCGTCGCGGTGATGTGGAAGCTGCCGGGCTGCTGGCCGGCGCGGACCTTCGTGACGTAGACGATCGTGCCGCGCCCGAGGAGCTTGTCCTTGAGGTCACCGGCGACGAAGAGGGTCTGGCCCTCCGTGTGCGTCACGCCGACCCAGGCGGTGCCCGAGGTCTTCTTGGCGGTCGCGGCGGAGGCGATGCCGGTGGCAGCGATCGCGGCGACGAGGGTGGTGAGGGCGATGAGCCGTTTCATGGAGCGACTCTACGGGCCCGGACCCGGACCCGTGGGGTCTGAAATTGCCCCTGAGCGGGGAAGTACGCATCCGAACCCAATAACCCTCAGGGAAGGATCCGCGTGATCATCCTCGGCCTCATCCTGTTGATCCTCGGCTTCGTGTTCGGGATCAGCATCCTCTGGACCATCGGCATCATCCTGCTGGTCGTCGGTGCGGTCCTGTACCTGCTCGGCGCCACCGGCCGGGCGGTCGGAGGCCGCAATCACTACTACTAGCCCGGCTTGACCGGACGATCTGACGAAAGCCCCGCTCCGACGGGGCTTTCGCCGTTAAGGCGCCAGACGACGACCGGCTTGCCGAGCAGCTCGCTCGGCACGTCCGGCGCCATGCCCAGCCGCCGCGCGACGCGCGCCGAGGCGGCGTTCTCCGGGTCGATGATCGAGATCAGCCCGTCCGCGCCGAGCGTCTCGCGCGCCCAGGCGATCGCCGCCCGCGCCGCCTCGGTCGCGTAGCCGGCGCCCCAGGCGTCGCGGCGCAGGGTCCAGCCGACCTCGAGGCCGGGCCAGCCCTCCGGCCGCCACAGCCCCGCGCGGCCGACGAAGCGGCCGTCCTCGCGCCGCTCGAGCACCCACTGCCCATACCCGCGCAGCTGCCAGTGCCCGGCGAGCAGCGCGAGGTGCCGCCAGGCCTGCTCGCGCGCGACCGGACCGCCGAGGAAGCGCATCACCTCGGGGTCCGCGTACATGGCCGCGTAGGCGTCGAGATCCTCCTCGCGCCACTCCCGCAGCAGCAGGCGCCCGGTCTGCAGCCGCGGGACCTCCACTCAGCGGCGCTCGAGCACCACCACGGGGATCGGGCGGTCGGTCCTCTCCTGATAGGAGTCGTAGTACGGCCACTCCGCGACCATCCGCTCCCACAGGTCGGGCTTCTCGGCCTCGGTCGCCGTGCGGGCGCGGACGGGGATCCGCTCGTCGAGAACCTGGATCTCCGCGTCGGGCCGCGCCTCGAGGTTCGTGTACCAGCCGGGCGGCTCGGAGGCACCGCCCTTGGAGGCGACGATCAGGTAGTCGTCGCCCTTGCGCCCGTAGATCAGGGGCGTCGTCCGGGGCTCGCCCGAGCGCCGGCCCGTCGTGGTGAGGAGGAGGGTGCTGGTGCCCTCCTTCCAGTCGTGCCCGTACTCGCCGCCCGTCTCGCGGTACTGGCGCACGTGCTCGTCGCCGAAGAGGGCGGATGCGTCGCGTCTGGCCATGCTCATGCTGTACCCCGCTGCGGTGCGCGCCTCACGAGCGCTCGAGGTCGAGCCACTTGTGCACGTTCGGCGGCTCCCATCTCGCGAGCCGGTCGAGCAGCGGTCCCGGCTCCGCGTCGGCGACCAGCCCGGCGCGGGTGCGCTCGTGCAGGAAGCCCTCGGTGACCATGTGGTCGAGCAGCCCGCGCAGCCCCGCGTAGAACCCGGCCGCGTCCACCACGCCGCAGGGCTTGGCGTGGATCCCGAGCTGGCTCCAGGTCATCACCTCGACGAGCTCCTCGAGCGTGCCGATCCCGCCGGGGAGGGCGACGAAGCCGTCCGCGAGCTCGGCCATCAGCGCCTTTCGCTCGTGCATCGAGGCGACGACGCGCAGCTCGGTCAGGCCGCGGTGCCCCAGCTCGCGGTCGAACAGCGCCTCGGGGATCACGCCGATGGCCTCGCCGCCGCCCGACATGACCGCATCGGCGATCTCGCCCATCAGCCCCACGCGGCCGCCGCCGTAGACGAGCCCGACGCCGCGTGATGCGAGTTCGGTGCCGAGAGCGCGTGCCGCAGCGGCGTAGGCGGGATTCGCGCCGACGTTCGAGCCGGCGTAGACGCAGAGGCGGTTGAGGGTCGTCATCCCGGCGCACCCTAGTGACTCGTCGCGGGTAGGCAGGCGTCCATGCGCACCGCCCCCCTCGGACCACTCACCGTCTCCTCGCTGTGCCTCGGCACGATGCTGATGGGAGGCCGGACTCCCGTGGAGGAGTCCCACCAGATCCTCGACCGCTTCCTCGACGCCGGCGGCACGTTCCTCGACACCGCGGACGTCTACGGCGACGGCGAGTCCGAGCGCACGCTCGCACCGTGGCTGGCGTCGCACCGCGACGAGGTCGTGCTCGCCACCAAGGTGCGCATGGAGGTCTCGGACCCGCCGGGCGAGGGGCTCGCGCCCGACCGCATCCGGGCGGCCTGCGACGCGAGCCTGCGGCGCCTCGGCGTCGACGTCATCGACCTCTACCAGGTGCACGCGCCCGATCCGGCCGTGCCGCTCGAGGACACGCTCGAGGCGCTGAACGGGCTCGTCGAGACGGGCAAGGTGCGCGCCCTCGGCGCGTCGAACTACCCGGCCTGGCTGCTCGCCTGGGCCGTCGCGACACAGGACCGCGAGGGCTGGGCGCCGTTCGTGAGCCTGCAGCCGCAGTACTCGCTCGTCGAGCGCTCGGCCGAGCTCGAGCTGCTGCCGTTCTGCCGCGCCGCCGGGCTCGGCGTGATCCCCTGGGGCCCGCTCGGCGCCGGCTTCCTCTCCGGCCGCTACCGCCGCGGCGAGGAGGCGCCCACCGGCTCGCGCATGGGCGACGCGCCCGACGACGTCGAGGAGGCGGTCCACCGCCGCGCGATCGAGCGCAACTTCCAGGTCGTCGACGCCGCCGAGGCGATCGCCCGCGACCGCGGCGCGACGCTGCCGCAGATCGCGCTCGCGTGGCTGCTGGGCGTCGAGGGCGTGACCGCGCCGATCGTCGGCCCGCGCACGCTCGAGCAGCTCGACGGCGTGCTCGGCGCGGACGCGATCGAGCTGACCGACGACGAGCGCGCCGCGCTCGAGGCACCGGCGCCGCCGCCCGTGGTCTATCCCAACCGGATGCTGACCGAGCAGACCGGCCTGGAGCGCTACTCGCTCCCGCTGCGGCGCGGCTAGCGCAGGACGTCGAGCAGGCGCTCGAGGTCGGACTCGTCGTTCCAGGCGCCGACCGAGGCGCGCAGGTACGAGGTGCCGGGGAGGTCGCGGATGATCACGCCGGCCTCGGCGAGCGCGGCGCGTGTGGCGAGCGGATCCGCCTCCTCCCAGGAGACGAGCGTGGTGGGCGCGCGCGGGGCGACGACGCGGCCGCGCTGCTCGAGCCGCTCGGCGAGGTCGGCGGCGAGCGTGGCAGCGCGCGCGTACACCTCGGCCCAGCCGTAGGACTCGAGCGTCTCGATCGCCGCGAGCGAGAAGGCCACCACCTCGCGCGCCAGCGCGGGGGTGTCGTGGCGCGCGGCCTCGTCCTTGAGCGGCGTGTCGAGGCCCGCGGGTGACCCCGCGAAGCTCATGTAGCTCGGCGCGATCGCGCGCAGCCCGGCGCGGAAGCCCGGCTCGAGGTAGAGCACGCCGGTGCCGTCGGCGCCGCACAGCCACTTCTGGCCGGCCGCGGCGTACGCGGCGCAGCCCAGGGCGGCCATGTCCAGCGGCACCGCGCCGGCGCCCTGCGCGCCGTCGAGGATGACCGGCACGTCGAGCTCGGCGAGCGCGGCCGGGGCGACCTCGCCGCCGACCCAGGACACGTGCGAGCAGGCGACCAGCCGGGTCCTGGGCCTGACCGCGTCGGCGACGTCGCGCAGCGCCACCACGCGCACCTCGGCGCCGCGGTCGCGCGCGGCCCTGAGCGGCCCGAGCAGGCCGGGGTGCTCCTGGTCGGAGGTGATGATCTCGTCGCCGGGGCCGAGGTCCATCCCGGCGAGGACCATGCCGATGCCCTCGCTGGTGCCGGTGGCGAGCGCCACGTCGGCGGGGTCGGCGCCGAGCATGCGGGCGTAGGCGTCGCGCAGGCGGCCGTTGTTCGCCTGACGGGCCTCGAAGTGGGGGGTCCAGCGGCCGCGGGCGAGCTCGTCGTCGAGCGCCGCGCGGGCCGCGTCGGCCGCCGCCGCCGGCACCGGCCCGTCCGTGCCCGCGTTGAGGTACGCGAGCGAGCTGAGGACGGGAAACTCGGAGCGGAGGGCGGCGGCGTCCATGCGGCGCGGGAATCTACCGTCCGCAGACGGGCCAGGGCGCTGAGCCCTGCTGGGCGTACAGCTGCGCCGCCCGGGCGTCCTGCTCGGCCTCGGAAGCGGCGGCGGGGTTGCCCGTGCCGCCGACCGACGCCCACGTGGACTGCGTGAACTGGTACTTGCCGTAGAACCCGTTGCCGGTGTCCGTCGCCGGGTTGCCGCCCGACTCGCAGGCGGCGATGGCCTGCAGCGTGGCCGACGGGGCGCCGGCGGTGCTGGCGGCGGGCGCGGGGGTGCGCGCCGCGGCCAGCTTCGTCCTCAGCGTCTTCACGCGGTGGTCGAGGACCGGCGTGACCGCCGTGCGCCCGTGCGTGCGCTCGTCCTTGATGTGGACCTTGCGGCCCTGCGCCTTGTCGAGCTTGCGCTTCAGGCTGATCGCCTGGCCGCGCAGCCGGTTCGCGCGCGTGGCGCGGTGGTGCGCCACGAGGCTCTGCTGGTGGTCCAGCGGGGCGCGCAGCATGACCCGCGGCGGCGGGCCGTCGGGTCTGGCCTCGGCGGCGGCGGGCATGCCCAGCGCCGCGCCGGCGAGCACCACGGCGGTGGCTCTCGTCGTTCGCATCGATATCGATCTCCACGTCGGTCCTGGTCGCGAACGCCGTCGGCGCACGCGGGGACCGGCTTGTTGTCTGATCGGACGGCGACCGCCCTCTGGCCTCGCTCTCCCGGTCTCACAAGCCGGGGCGGCCAGCGGCAGCTCGCGCCATCGCGGCGGCGGACCCTAGCAGGGGCTTCTCCCTGCTCGTGAGGAGATTCGAAGACCGACTAGCATCCCCCGCCATGCAGGTGACCCTCCCCGACGGCTCGGCCCGCGAGCTCCCCGACGGCGCCACCGGCGCCGATCTCGCCGCCTCGATCGGTCCCGGCCTCGCGCGCGCGGCGCTCGCGATCCGGATCGTCGACGAGGCGCGGCCGCACGACGCGTCGGCCTACGACGAGGGTCGGATCCTCGATCTCGCCGCCCCGCTGCCGGACGGGGCCCGGGTGGAGATCGTCACGCCGTCCGACGAGGATCTGGACGCGCTCAAGCTGATCCGCCACGACACGGCGCACGTGCTCGCCGAGGCCGTGCTCGAGCTCTATCCCGGCACGAAGGTCTCGATCGGGCCGCCGATCGACGACGGCTTCTACTACGACTTCGAGTTCCCCGACGGCGTCTCGCTCTCCGACGCCGACTTCGAGCGCATCGAGGCCAAGATGCGCGAGCACGTCAAGGCCGACGAGCCGTTCGTACGCGAGGAGGTGCCGGTCGGCGAGGCGATCGAGCGCTACCGCGAGCAGGGCCAGGACTACAAGGTCGAGCTGATCGAGGACCTGATCTCGAACCAGGGCATCGACTCCGTGACCTTCTACACCAACGGCGACTTCGTCGACCTCTGCCGCGGGCCGCACACGCCGTCGACGAAGCGCATCAAGGCCTTCAAGCTGCTGTCGGTGGCCGGCGCCTACTGGCGCGGCGACGCGAGCCGCACGATGCTCACGCGCGTCTACGGCACCGCGTTCCACGACAAGGCCGACCTCGAGGCGCACCTCGAGCGGCTCGAGGAGGCGCGGGCGCGCGATCACCGCAAGCTCGGCCGCGAGCTCGGGCTGTTCACCTGGTCTCCGGTCTCGCCCGGCGCGACCTTCTGGCTGCCCAAGGGCACCCAGCTCTTCAACCAGCTCGTCGCGCTCAACCGCTCGATGCAGGTCGAGCGCGGCTACGTCGAGGTCAAGACGCCGCTGCTCTATGAGTCCGAGCTGTGGAAGACCTCGGGGCACTGGGGCAAGTACCGCGAGAACATCTTCGTGTCCGAGTACGAGGGGCGCGAGTTCGGCCTCAAGCCGATGAACTGCCCGGGCCACGCGCACCTGTTCGGGCTCGAGCGCTGGTCCTACCGCGACCTGCCCTATCGCTGCGCCGAGCCCGGGCTGCTGCACCGCCGCGAGCCGAGCGGCACGTTGCACGGGCTGATGCGCGTGCGCCATTTCATCCAGGACGACGCACACATCTTCTGCACCGAGGACCAGGTCGCCGACGAGGTCGGGCAGTGCCTGGACTTCGCCTTCGACATCTACCGGATGTTCGACTTCCCGGTCCACGTCGAGTTCTCGACCCGGCCGGAGAACCGGTTCGGGTCCGATGAGCTGTGGGACAAGATGGAGGGGATGCTCGAGCAGGCGCTCGAGACGTCCGGGCTCGACTACACGGTCAACGAGGGCGACGGCGCCTTCTACGCGCCGAAGATCGACCTGCACATGACCGACTCGCTCGGGCGCTCATGGCAGATCGGCACGGTGCAGCTCGACTACATCCTGCCCGAGCGCTTCGAGCTCACCTACACCGGGGCCGACAACGCCGAGCACCGGCCGGTGATGATCCACCGCGCGCTGTTCGGCTCCTTCGAGCGCTTCATCGGGATCCTGCTCGAGCACTACGCCGGCGAGTTGCCGCTGTGGCTCGCGCCCGTCCAGGCCACCGTGCTCCCGCTGGCCGACCGCCATGCCGACTACGCCTACGAGGTCCGCGACGCGCTGAAGGCCGCCGGCCTGCGCGCCGCGGTCGACGACCGCACGGAGTCCGTCGGGCGCAAGATCCGCGACGCCGAGCTGGCCAAGACGCCCTACATGCTCGTGGTCGGCGACCGCGAGCGGGAGGCGGGCGCGGTCGCGCTGCGCCGCCATCGCGAGGGTGACGAGGGAACGCTGCCGATCGCCGAGGCGATCGAGCGCCTGGCCGCCGAGGTCGCGGCGCGCGGAAGGCCGCTGCTCGGCGGACCTGACGCCGAGGTCGCCGCCTGAGGCGAATCGGCGCTCGCGCGGCCTGGCCAGGGGCTATACTGCACGGCGTTGACCAACACGCGTTCTCTGACAGCGCGGCGTATTTCTTGACGCGCCGCCGAAGCACAGCCTGATGCCGGTCCCTCGTAGGTTCGACCGGCAACCGCCGGAGCGTGACTCCACCCGGATCAACGAGCGCATCCGCGTTCCCGAGGTCCGTCTCATCGACGAGACGGGCGCCCAGGTGGGGATCATGAAGACCCAGGACGCCCTGCGCCAAGCGCAGGAGCGTGACCTCGACCTGGTCGAGGTGGCCCCGGGCGCCAAGCCGCCCGTATGCCGGATCCTGGACTACTCCAAGTACAAGTACGAGCAGACGCAGAAGCAGAAGTCCGCTCGCAAGCACCAGCAGCAGATCAACGTCCGCGAGATCAAGTTCCGGCCGAAGATCGCCCAGCACGACTACGACACCAAGAAGGGCCATGTCGAGCGCTTCCTCAAGGGGCGCGACAAGGTCAAGGTGACGATCATGTTCCGCGGCCGCGAGATGGCCCATCCGGAGCGGGGGGAGATGATCCTCAACCGCCTCGCGGAGGACCTCGGCGAGCTCGCGATCGTCGAGCAGCGGCCCCAGCAGGACGGCCGCAACATGACGATGATGCTGGGTCCCGGCAAGGAGCCCGAGGCCGGGGACACCAACGGCGCGGCGACTGCGCCGGCCGAGGGTTCCGCAGCCGAGCCCGAGAAGCCCGCGCGGCGCCAGCCGCAGCAGCGCCCGGCCGGCTCCGCGAGCCCGGCCGAGCTCGAGCCCGACCAGATCTAGCCGTCCGATTGCGTCGCCGCCCGCTCCGCGGGCGGCGCGTTCGGTCGTTCGCGCATCGGGATGCCGAGCATCTGCGCGACGCGCGGCACGAGCCCGCCCTGCACGGCGACCGAGACGAGCACCACGACGAAGACCAGCGGGTACACGGCCCCGGCGCCGGGGACGCCCGCCAGCGTCGCGAGCGCGGCGAGCAGGATCGGCACCGCCCCCTTGAGCCCGCTCCAGGCGAGGAAGCCGAGCTCGGCGCGGCTGAGGTCGAAGGGCGTCAGCGTCAGCGCGACGGTCAGCGGCCGCGCGACCAGGCCGAGCACCAGGACGAGCACGAGCCCATGCAGCCAGGTCTCGCCCGAGATCGATCCGAGGTCGATCGTCAGGCCGAGCGCGACGAAGACGACGATCTCCGCGAGGCTCGCGAGCGCGCCCGAGAAGTCCTCGATCTCCGCCTTGTACGGGACGGAGGCGTCCGCGAGCAGCAGGCCGAGGATGAAGACGGCGAGGAAGCCGGAGCCGTCGGCGAGCGACGTGACGCCGTAGAGCGCGAGCGCCAGCAGCAGCACGAGCACGGGATGCAGCCCCTCGCTCGAGAGCCGCAGCCGCCGCAGCGCCGGGAGGATCGCGCGCGCCGCGACGAGCCCGAAGGCGACCCCGAGGCCCATGGCCACCACGAACTCGCGCAGGATGACCAGCACCGAGGCGTCGTCATGGGTGGCGACCTCGATCATCCCCAGCATCAGCGCGATCCCGGCCGGGTCGTTCACGCCCGCCTCGCCCTCGAGCACCGTGCCCGAGCGACCCTCGATCTCGCGGCCGCCGAGCACGGAGAAGACGACGGCCGGGTCGGTGGGGGCGAGCGCGGCGCCGGCGATGCCGCTGAGCGTCCAGCTCAGCCCCAGCAGCCCGTGGGCGGCGACGGCGACCACGCCGGCGGTCAGGAAGGTGCCGAGGATGCCGGCGCTGAGCACGGGTCCTGCGCTGCGTCGCATCCGTCCCCAGCCGATGTCGAGGCCGCCGTTGAGCAGGATCACGACGAGCGCGACGACCGCGATCCGCTCGACGGTCCGCATCGACATCGCCGAGCCGACCTGGTCCGAGACGCTCGCGGCGATGGCGGCCGCGACGAGGAACAGCACCGGTGCCGGGACCGGCAGCCGGTCGGCGACCCGGGTGGACAGGATCGCCAGCACGAGCGCGCCGGCGACGAGCAGGACGAGGAGGGCGAAATCGGCGATCTCGGGCATGGGCGGTCGAGTGCCGACCAGGCTTCCCGGCTCACCAGCTGCCGACCCTACCGAACCCAAGGGGTCAGACCCCTTTGGCTGCCGCGGGGTCTGACCCTCTTTACCTAAAGGGGGTCAGACCCTCTTTAGGTGCGCATGAGGGGGTCAGACCCTCTTTAGGTGCGCAGCGGGCCGCGCAGCGCGAAGCTGCGGGGCGCGGCGTCCTGCGCGGCGACGTCCAGCCGCAGCACCCCGTCGCCCGGCCGCGCGGCGATCGGGACCGCGCCGCCGGTGAGCACGCGGACCAGCGGGTGCTCGGCGCCGTCGGCGTCGCGCAGGCGCAGCTCGTGGCCGGCGGCGAGGAAGGCGCGCGGGCCGAGCGCGCCGACCAGCGCCGGCGCGTCCGCGCGGCGCTCGAGCAGGTTCAGCACGCCGCCGAGCGGGCCGCGCGGCTCGAAGGCCCACAGCTCGTCGCCGGCGGCGAGCAGGATGCGGTCCCCGACCGCCGCGACCCCGTGCGGCGTCCCGAGCGCGGCCGCCTCGGGCAGGCCGGGCAGCACCCACTCGGTGCGGTAGGCGAGCCCGATGATCGCCTCGGCGGCCGAGAAGCCGGGCCGGCCGCGCACCGCGAGCGCCTGGACGATGCCGTCCACGCGCCGGCAGACCGCGCCGTCGTAGCGGACGCCGTGCAGCCGCGCCGCGCCGGCTTCGGACACGGGCGTCGAGAGCTCGCGGTAGTGGAACCCGCGCGGGAGGGCCAGCGCGACCGCTCCCGTGTCGTCGTCGGCGACGGGCCGCAACCGGCCGTAACCGTGGTGATCGGACCGGCGCGCCAGGCGCCTCGGTGCGATGGCGACGGACATGAGCCCAGCATGGGATGCGGAGCGCTCGCGCATGTGATGACTTGGTGACCAACGTCCCTGCACCTGCCAGACTTCTCGCGTGCCCGAGGACCCCGTCTCCCGTCGCGGGCTGTTCTCGCTCGGCTGGGCCAGGGCGCCGATCGGGAAGCCCGCGAAGCCCGACCTGAACCCGTACCGCGCCGCCCGGCTCGACGCCTGGGAGGCCGGCGCCGCCGATCTGCACGGCGCGCTCGCGCCGCTCACCGCGGTGCTCTGCGACGTCGCCGGGGCCGGCGATGAGCGCCAGCTGCTCGAGGTCGACGCGGGGGAGGGGGCGCTGGCCGCCGAGGCCGCGCGCCGCGGCGCCGTCGTCACGGCGTGCGATCCGGCGCTGCTGCTCGTCGAGGCCGGCCGCGAGGCCACCGAGGACGAGGGCCTCGACGTCCTCTGGGAGCTCGCGGCGAGCGAGGCGCTGCCCTTCGCCGACGGCGCCTTCGACGCGGTCGTGAGCCGCTACGGGACCATGTTCGCCCCGCGCCCGCGGCGAACGCTGCGCGAGCTGCTGCGCGTGCTCGTGCCCGGCGGCCTGCTCGTGCTCGCCGCGCCCGCGCCGCGCTCGTTCCTCGCCGCCGCGACCGCGCTCGCCGGCCCGCCTTCCGAAGGCATCCCCGATCCCGCCGGCTGGGGCGATCCGGAGCTCGCGCTCGAGCGCATCGAGGCGATCGCCCCCGGCAGCGAGGCCGAGACGCGCGAGCTGCCCTTCGAGCTCGAGTGGCCGAGCGAGGAGCGCGCCTGGGCGGCGTGCTCGCCGGTCCTCGGACTTCCCGCGCGCGCACGCGACCCGTTCGCGGGCCTCGTCTCCTCACGCTCCGCCGAGCTGAGCCGCGTCTCGATCCCCGAGCGGGCGACGCTGATCGTCGCCAGGCGCCAAGGCTGAGCGCCACCCCTCTATACTTCCGCGCCGCGATGCCCAAGATGAAGTCCCACTCCGGAGCGAAGAAGCGCTTCAAGAAGACGGCCACCGGCAAGCTCAAGGCCCGTCACGCCTTCTCGAGCCACATCCTCGAGAAGAAGTCGCCGAAGCGCAAGCGCGGTTTCCGCAAGGACGTCAGCGTCGCGAAGGCTGACCAGAAGACCGTGAGCACGCTGCTCGGAAAGAACGGCCGATGACCCGCGTCAAGCGCTCAGTCCACGCCAAGAAGAAGCGCCGCGCGGTCCTCGAGCGGACCAAGGGCTTCCGCGGGGAGGCGAACTCCTCCTACAAGCGCGCGAAGGAAGCGCTGATGAAGGCGGACTCCTACGCGTACCGCGACCGCCGCAACCGCAAGCGCGACTTCCGCCGCCTCTGGATCCAGCGCATCAACGCCGCCGCTCGCCAGAACGGCATGAGCTACTCGCAGTTCATGCACGGCCTCAAGCTGGCCGGCATCGAGATCGACCGCAAGGTCCTCGCGGACATCGCCGTCCGCGACGCCGAGACCTTCCGCCGATTCGCCGAGAGCGCCCGCGAGGCGGCGTCGGCGGCGGCCTGAGTCACCCGCCACCTCCCGCTTCTCAAGGGCGCCCCTCCATCCGGAGCGGCGCCCTTTTTTGTACCCCGATGACCATTACCAGCCCACAGAACGAGCAGCTCAAGGAGGTTCGCAAGCTTGCGGGACGCAAGTGGCGCGACAAGCTGCGCCAGTTCGTCGCCGAGGGCGAGGACCTGCTCGACGCCGCCGACGCCGCGGGCTGGACGCCGCTGACCCGGCTCGTCGCCGAGGACTCCGGCCTGGAGGGCGAGGCGGTCAAGCCGCACCTGCTCGCGCAGATCTCCCAGCTCGGCTCCGGCACCCGCGCGATCGGCGTCTACGCCCAGCGCTGGGCGAGCGAGCCGACCGGGCCGCTGTGCCTGGCGCTGTGGGGCGTCAACGATCCCGGCAACGTCGGCACGGCGCTGCGCAGCGCGCTCGCCTTCGGCGCCGCCAGCGTCGCGCTCGGGCCGGGCACGGCCGACCCGTACGGCCACAAGGCGGTCCGGGCCTCGATGGGCGCGCTGTTCTCCGTCCCGCTGGCGCGCGTGCGCGGCGTCGCCGAGCTGCCGGGCCGCACGGTCGCGCTGGTCGCCGGCCAGGGGGTGCCGCTGCCCGCGCTGGAGGGCGACGAGCCGCGCACGTTCGTGATCGGCGCGGAGCGCGAGGGGCTCCCGGCGAACGTCGTCGCGGCCTGCGACGAGGTCGCGCACATCCCGATCGCCTTCGAGTCGCTCAACGCCGCGATGGCGGGGACGGTCGCCCTCTACGAGGCCGCAACTAGGATCCGGCGCGCATGATCGACCGAATCGACGCACTGCGCAGCGAGGGCGAGGCGGCGGTCGCGGGCGCGGCGGGCACCGCCGAGCTCGAGGACGTCCGCGTGCGCTACCTCGGCCGCAAGGCCGAGCTGCCGAACCTGCTGCGCGGCGTCGCGCAGCTCCCGCCCGAGGAGCGCGGCCAGGTCGGCCGCGCCGCCAACGAGGCGCGCCGCGCGCTCGAGGCCGCGATCGACGCCCGCCACGCCCAGCTCGAGGGCTCGGAGCTGCACGACCGGCTCGCGCGTGACGTCGTCGACGTCACGCTGCCCGCCTCGCCGGCCTGGCCCGTCGGGCGCCTGCACGTGCTGACCACGGTGCGGCGCGAGCTCGAGGACGTCTTCGTCGGGCTCGGCTTCCGGATCGTCGAGGGTCCCGAGGTCGACACCGTCTACTACAACTTCGACGCGCTCAACCACGACGCGATGCACCCCGCGCGGCTGCCCTCGGACACGTTCTACGTCGACGAGGACATCGTCCTGCGCGTGCACACCTCGCCGATGCAGGTGCGCGCGATGGAGAAGCATCCGCCGCCGCTCTACATCGTCGTGCCCGGCCGCGTCTACCGGCGCGACAACGACCGCACGCACACGCCGCAGTTCCACCAGCTCGAGGGACTGGCCGTCGACGAGGACATCACGCTCGCCGACCTCCAGGGCACGCTGCTGCAGTTCGCGCGCGCGGTCTTCGGCGACGAGCGCGACGTGCGCCTGCGCCCGCACTTCTTCCCCTTCACCGAGCCGAGCATCGAGCTCGACGTCGACTGCTTCAACTGCACGCAGGGCTTCCTGCGCGACGGCTCGCGCTGCCCGATCTGCAAGGGCGAGGGCTGGATCGAGCTGCTCGGCGCCGGTGAGGTCGACCCGAACGTGTTCGAGTACGTGCGCGACTACGGCTACGACCCGGCGCGCCACCGCGGCTTCGCCTGGGGCATGGGCATCGAGCGCATCGCCGCGCTCAAGTACGGCGTGCCGGACCTGCGGCTGCTCTACGAGAACGACCTGCGGATGCTGGA